>DATISA010000405.1:0-5294 GCA_035469245.1 Gemmatimonadaceae bacterium | reverse complement strand
CGGCGCTCGTCGCCACCAGCGTGCGATCGGCAATGGCCGAGCGTGGCGCTTTCCTGATGCGTGTGATTCTGATGGCGGTGAACAACGCGATCTTCTTCACGTTCTGGATCGTGTTGTTGTCGCGCGTGCCGCGGATCCGCGGCTACACGCTCGGCGACGTGGCGGTGTTGTACGGTATCGTCGCCGTCGCGCACGGCGTCGCTGTTTTCGTGGCCGGAGGCATCCAGTATTTGGCGCGCGTGATCCACGACGGCGAGCTCGATGCCTTGATCGCGCAACCCAAACCGACGCTGCTCTACGCCGTGGGGCTGCGGTCGCAGCCTTCAGGATTGGGAGACATCGTGAGCGGCCTGGTGATGATCGCGCTTTCCGGTCGCGTGACATTGATGGGCATTCCCGTCGTGATCGCGGCCGGCATCGCGGGCGCCGCCGTCCTCATGTCGACGGCGGTGTTGGTGCACAGCGCCGCGTTCTGGCTCGGCCGCACGGAGTCGGCGAGCCGGCAACTGTACGAAGTGACGATCATGTTTTCGTTGTATCCGGACACGCTCTTCACCGGACCAATGCGCTGGATTCTCTTCACCGTCATCCCCGCGGGGTTCGTCGGATACTTGCCGGCGGCGTTGATCCGCGCGCCATCGGTGTGGACCGCGGTGTCGATTGGAGCAGGTGTGACTGTGTATGCTTTCGCGGCAGCGTGGGTATTCGGGCGTGGTCTTCGGGTGTACAGCAGCGGGAGTCGGTTCGCGACGTTCGGGTGAGGTGGCCTCCGCGGGCGGTAGGGCGTAGCTTCTCGCCCGGCTTCGAACCCACGCCTGCCCGCTTGTGCGGCAGATGTCCACCGCCACGAGGAAACGCGACTGTACCCCCCGGTTCCACCCACCAGGAGGCTCGCCATGCGCCCCGCGTTGATGATGCTCCCGTTGCTCGTGCTCGGTTGTGCGAAGTCGGAAACGCCGAAATCAGATTCTTCGGCAATGACCGCCGCGCCCGCGGCGACACTCGCCGAGGCCGATGTCGCCGGAACGTGGACGGGGACCGCGAAGATCGCCGGCACCGATTCCGTGATCGCGCATTGGACGCAAGTCTGCGCTGCCGGGACATGTCGTGAGACGTCGCAGGAGATCCCGAAGGACACGATCCCATCGACGTACACCATCATGGGCGACAGTGCCGTTGGCCAGACGCAACCCCATGCCATTCCGGGCCTGCCCGCTCCGATCGTCGAGCACTGGGCGATCCACGTCACGGATGGCAAGGTGACCGGGACAGGCCGGTACGTGCTCGCGTCGAAACCGGATTCGGTGGTGGCGCGGTTCACGTTCGAGGGCGCGAAGCAACCGTGACTCGGCGCCGTGAGCACGCGCGAACGCAAGGCACCCGTGCCTATTGCGCCGCGCGCGCACGAGGCACCGCGAGACGAAGGAGGTACACCCCCGATTTCGACTGTTTTGTGTCCGGGAAGTTCTCGATGCCCACTGCGATGTCGCCAACTCGCGCGTAGGGGGGACCGGAGCTTCCACCGACGAAATAGGCTTCATCGCCGAGGTTCGGGATCGGGAGCGGCTGCTTCATGCCGGCGACCGATCCCGTGAGCCAACCCGCGAACGTGACTACGATCGTGAAGTCATCCTGTCGCCGGACGTCTCCGTCGACGCTGGCCTGCCAGTGGACCTGGCACGCGCGCGACTCACCTCGGGGTGCTGGCTCCATCGCGACTGTCCACACGGCGCCCTTGCTCTTGAGCGCCGCGGCTTGGCTCGGCGATCCTGCGAGCTCGAGCTGCTGTTGGATCTCTTCCTTGGTCACCAGAGAGCACGGGTCGACCCGCGAGATCGGTTGGCTCGGGTTGGCGCCCTTGTCTGCGCCCTGCGGCGTTCCCTCTCCCTCTCCGGTCTTACGATCACTCGCGCAACCGCCGCCGACCAGACCCAGCACAACCATCAGTACCGCGAACGCATGCCTCGTCATCTGGGTTGCCTCCTCTCGAATGGAAATCATCTGGCGGGAGGCTAAGAGCACCGCGTTACGATCTTGCGTCGGGTCGGCGTTACTGCCGGATAACGCTCGAATGAGGCAATGCGGTAACGGTTTGCGGCGAGATTGGCGGCGCACAGTCAAGGACCCGATCATGCGCCGATTCGAGGCTTATCACAGCGATCGCGACCTCCCGACCGAAGGACGCCGCGTCGATCTGCACGGCTCGCTCCGCACCGTGCAGTGGCCACCGTACTGCGCGAACTGCTGCGCGCCTGCGACGTCGAAGCTCGTCGTGGAGAAGATCTTTCGCCGCATGCAGGGAGGGAGCATGCATGGCCGCGGGTGGGCCTATGTGATCAGGCGCGCGCGGATCCCCTACTGCCCGGCGTGCATGGCGAAGAATGCGGAGATCGTCGAGGCCAGCCGCATGCCGCTCCCGGAGCTGGTCCTTCGTGTCGTCGCCACGCCACTCGTCATTCCGTTCGTGGGCGCGGCGCTGGTCGCCAAATTGTTCCTTCCCGACGTCGTGTCCCGGCCGTTGGGCAATCCTTTGCACAACGTCGGACTCGGCGTCCTGGTGGCGATGCTCTTCACGATGTTCGTGAGCGTCTTTGGGTCCTGGAGAGCCACGCGATTCCATCTCGTTCCGCCGCTCAACGAGATCACCGCGGCCTGCGATTTCAGCGACGAGCTCGGGAGCCTGATGCTCGGCCGACACCGGGCTTTCGTGCTTCGTAACGAGGCATTTGCCCAGGCGTTCGTCGACGCCAATCGAGAGCGTCTCTGGACGGCGCGAGACACCGTGCGGACCGATCGGTTGAAAGCGGTCCTCGGAACCGTATTGATCGCCGGCCTGATCGCCACGCGAGTGCTGTGGGTCAAGTAGCGAGCACGCCGGCGAACGCTTACCGCTCGCCGCGCAGTTTCGTCTCACTGACCAGGTGCTGCACATCGGGATCCGCTCGACGCCAGAGTCTTGCGAGCCTGGCGTAAGCGGCAGCCGCCTTTTCGTTGTCGCCAAGCTTGGCGTACAACTCGCCCATGCGGTTGAGCGCGAGCCACAGCTCCGACGCGTCGGTCTCGTATCGCCAGAGCCAGGGCGTGTTCGCGTAGCGCTCGTAGGTGAGCAACGCCGCCTCGGGTTTGCCGACCACCTCGTACGCGCGCGCCAGATCGGGAAGCGGACAGATCGGACAGATATGCGTATCGCTCGCTTGCCGCAGTTCCGACTCGGCCTCACGAGGCTCCGACGCGGCGATCGCAATGACGCCTCGACCCCAGCTCTCTTCCGCAGGGCGGGCCTGGCCGAGGGCGCGATCGTTTTCGGTCGCGCGCGCGAGCAGCGTACGTGCGCGTGCGACGTCGCCGACCGCGGCGTAGAATCGCGCGAGCTCGTAGTACGGCCGGTCGCCAGGCAGAATGCTGTCGAGTGGAGTGCTCGCCAGCGCCGAATCCATCATCGCTCGTGCACGGTCTGGTCGCCTGCGATAGCGAAGCTCGATGAGCGCCAGCTGCGATATACCATATATATGTCGGGCGCTCGATCGCGACGCCGCGCTCAGGCGAAGCTGCGTGCGCCAGGCGCGCTCGGCTTCGGCCAGCCGACCCTGTGTCTCGACGATCCCGGCCATCTGCTCGAAGGCGTCGACGAGCCGCAGCGTGTCGCCTTGCATGGACGCGATGTTCCCCTCGGATCGGCGCTCGGCCTCGTCCCAATCCTGGCGAGCGGCCGCGTCCTGCACCTCGACGGTCGTCAGCAAACCGTCGCCGGGATAGCGGCGCGCGATCTCGTCCAGCGTGTGGCGCGACTCGGCGAACTTGCCCTGATAGGCGAGCACACTATGCAAGCCATAGTAGATCACGGCGATTGACGAGTCGGCCTTGATCGCCTCGCGATAGAGGCTTTCGGCTGGCGCATACTTTCGCCAATCCCGGTAGGCGAGCGCCATGTTGCTCAGTGCGGGTGCCTCGTGAGGATAGCGTTGCAAGTATTGCTCATAGGTGCGAATCGCAGTCTCGTAGTCTCCGCTGGCGTAGGCGTGGCCCGCGATCAGGAACTGGCGCTCGCGGAACGGCAGGCGATTTCCGTTCGCCATGGCATGCTGACCAGCGACCGCCGAGCGGCCTGGCTCGTCCGTCGATGCGTAAATGGTTGCGATCGCTCGATAGGCCGTCGCGAACCCGGTATCCAGCGCCACCGCATCCTGCAGGTATGGAAGCGCTTCGGAGCGGTGGCCATTCAGGAAGAGACCATAGCCCCGCGTGTATGCGCGCAGGGCCGGCAGCGACGCCGTGGTCACCTGGCTGAGCGCCGGTGCATCTCTCAGTTCGCGCAGTGATTCCCCGATCCGATAACGCAGGGCTCTGCTGGTTCGATCAACCGCGGCGATGAGCTGCGTCGAGTCAGCCGCGGTCTCGCGTACGGCGGCGAGCACCTCGCCGCGGTCCGCCGACACGAGCTGCGCGGTTACCGTGAACGCGCTTCCGACTTTGGCGACGGCGCCGGTCACGTACGCTTTGGCGCCTTCGCGCAGCGCGATCTCGCGCGCCAGCGAGTCGTCGATCGCCAGATCCGCGGAGCGCTGCATGCGAACGAGGCTCGAGCGGAGCTGCGTGGGCGAGAGCACGCGCACGAACGGCGACTGCGATAGATCGACGCGCATCGCCTGCGTGATCGCGGCGGCGAGCGACGTATCGCCCACGCCATCGGCAAAGTCGCCAACGACGATCCGGTCGCGCGCGGCCAGCGCGCCGCTCGCGACCAACGACGGTACATCGCGACGCTCGCCTCGGTACCGCAAAGCGGCAAACCCGCCGAGCGCGACGAGCAGCAACAGGATGAAGGCGACGGCATATGGCCGCGCGCTTCGCCGAGGTGCGGCTACAACCGGCTGCGGCGCCTGAACATCGGCCGACCCTCGGTCTTCCCCAAGTGGCTCCGGTCTCGACATCACAGATTCCGCCACAACGGGCGCCACTGTCGGATTCCAGGCGCGGATCGACTCCGCGACAGCGATGGTTTCGGCCGAGGGACGGACGCCGAATTCCTTGTCGAGCCGATCACACAGCTCGTTGTACGATCTGAGCGCGCCAGGGCGGTCGCCGAGTCGCTGCTGGAGGTTCATCAACTTGCGCCAACCAGCCTCGTGATCGAGCTCGAGCTCGCAGGCGCGGCGCGCTCGCTCGACAGCACGGCCGCCATCACCCTGGCGCTCGGAGACTTCCGCGGCTGTCCACGCCACCGCCGCGGCGCGTCGTCGTAGGCGGGCGCGCGTGCGGTCCACCCATTCCTCGTACTCGGGCGCGACGTCCGG
>DATISA010000404.1:0-4068 GCA_035469245.1 Gemmatimonadaceae bacterium | reverse complement strand
GACTACCCCATCGCCGTGTAAGCGAGAGTCCAGAAGTCGGTGAAGACCGGCGGCGGCTCCGGCGAGTCCATCATGCGCTGCGTGAACAGGATTCCGATCAGGCGATTTGCGGGATCGGTGTATGCGGTTGTCCCGAGCCCTCCGGTCCAACCGAAACGCCCGGGCGAGTGGTAGATCTCCTCGCGGCCAATGTCGACTGCCATGCCGAGACCCCAGCTGCTGAATCCACCAAAGAAAAGGTGCGCGCCGACACGGTTGTCGCTCGACAGCTGATCCGACGTCATGAATTCCACGGCCGCACGCGAGAGAATCCGACCGCCCGCGTGCTGACCGGCGTGCAGCATCATCCGGCAGAAGGCAAGGTAGTCGTCCATGGTCGACACGAGGCCGCCGCCGCCGGATTCGAACGGCGGCTGGGGCGCCCAGGCGCTGTCCGCCGCGTCGTCGTAGATGTCCAGCGTCTTCGTCTGCCGATTGAATGCGTAGGACGTCGCGAACCGCCGGAGGTCGTCGGCGCCAACGTGGAACGCCGTGTCCGTCATGCCGAGCGGCTCGAAGATGCGCTCGCGCATGAACTCGCCGAGCGACATTCCCGACACGCGCGCGATGAGCACACCCAGGACGTCGGCGCTCACCTGATACATCCAGCGTTCGCCCGGCTGTGCCAGCAACGGCAACGAGCCGAGGTTTCGCAACCACTCGTCGGTGGCGAATGCACGCGAAGGAAGGGGCGGACCGTCGCAGCCGATCCGAAGGTCTCGAATCAGTTTCTGGATCGGATATGTCTCCGGCGCGGCCATCACGCTGCCGAAACCCATTCGATACGTGAGCAAGTCCCGAACGGTGATGGCACGCTTCGCGGGTACGGTATCGTCAAGATGCGACGAGATCGATTTCAGCACGCGACGGTTGGCGAGCTCCGGGATCCAGGGATCGATCGGATCGTCGAGCCGGATTCTGCAATCTTCGATCAGAATCATCGCGGCAACCGCGGCGACCGGTTTGGTCAGCGACGCGATGCGAAAGATCGTGTCGCGCGCCATCGGCGTCGTATCGCCCACGGCCAGCGTGCCAAGCGTCTCGACGTGAACGTCGTCGTGGCAGTTGACGAGCGCGACGAGGCCGGGCATGTCGCCGCGTTCCATATATCCCGACAGAACTCGATGCATGAGGTCGAGCCGAGGCTTTGCGAGACCTGCAGTACTCATGTTCAGATCCTCACGCCGGTGGAATGGCGACGTCCGTCCAGACTGACGTTTGTCGTTTGGTAACGAAGGGAATCTGGCGCCACGGACAGACTCTCGGTATCTCAATGCCGATGCCGGGGCCCTCGGCACGCAGTCGATTCAGCCGACGGGTCAAGCGCTGATTCCAGAGAGAGCCCGCGGCCGTCGTTCGGCCGCCATATCGCCGCAGTTTCGTCGACCAACCGCCAGGGGAGAGCCGCCATGAAACGCTTACTCTTCGTCGTCAGTGTTGCACTGCTGAGTCTCGGTTTCGTCAATCGACCGCCGCAGCCGTACCGCGTCGCGTTCGATCTCACGAGTCGAGACACGCTCGACCAGAAGGCGGTGCTGCGGTGGCTCAAGGAGGTCGGCTCGTCGACTCCGAGCGCCGACATGGAAGTCGTGATGTACGGCAAGGGATTCGAGCTGGTGATGCCGGAGCGATCAGCGTTCATTGCCGAGGTAAAAGAGGCGATGAAGAATCCACACGTGGCGTTCAAGGTGTGCGCCATCGCGCTGAAGAACAACAACATCGAAAAGAGCCAACTGCTCGCCGGAGTGCAGACCGTGCCCGACGGCATTCACGAGCTCGTCTTGAAGCAGCAGGACAATTGGGGCTATATCAAAGTGGTACACTGATCCTCATTGCCAAATTCCTGATTGCCGTGGGCGGCGGCACGGTGGCTGATTAGCTTGCGTGGTCGCAACTCCGATCCGTGGACCATGATGCTCACGCCAGACATGCGGGCGGTCATCCGGGCCGCCAACCTGTGCTTCGCTGCCACCGTCACGCCCGACGGGCGACCGAACGTATCGCCCAAGGGAACGATCGGCGTGTGGGACGACTCGCATCTGTTTTTCCTGGACATCGCGTCGCCGGGGACGCGGGCGAATCTCGCCCACACGCCGTGGATGGAGGTCAACGTCGTCGAGCAGTTGTCGCGACGAGGATATCGTTTCGCAGGGCCGGCGTCGCTGTATGGTGCTGGCACTCGCGAATTCGACGAAGGCGTCCGCCGGCTCTACGGGGGGCCGAGACCGGACGGCGCGCCAGCCGGCGTCATCGTGCTCACCGTGGAGCGCGCGGCACCGCTGCTCTCGCCAGCGTATTGGCGAGATACCGACGAGATCGAGATCCGGCGAAACTGGCGCGAGCGGCGGGCGGCGCTGGAGCAGGAATTCGAGGCGCACATCGCGAGCGTCGGACCGGTTCGCGTGAACCGATCGGCGAGCTGATGTCATCGACGCGATCCAGGATGCTCAGCGCGGTCCAGAGCAACAGACGATCGAGGTGAACGTGCCGACTGCCAACGGTGACAGCATCTTCAGCGACGCCATGTCCGTCGTCTACGAGCGGCATCTCGTACCGCTCATCTTCACGCCGTACGCGTCCGCTTTGGCGCAGCGCGTTGCGCTGACCAACGCGACCAGGGTGCTCGAGATCGCGTGCGGCACTGGAGTACTCACGCGCTCGCTGGCGTCCAGTCTTCCCGCGTCGGTGTCCATCACCGCGACGGACCTGAACCAGGCAATGCTCGATCAGGCCGAATACGTCGGCACGTCGCGCCCGGTCGAGTGGCGGCAGGCCGACGCGCTGCGGCTGCCGTTCGACGATGGATCGTTCGACGCCGTGGTGTGCCAGTTCGGTGTGATGTTCTTCCCCGACAAGCCCCGCGCCTTCGCGGAAGCGCGGCGGGTGCTCGGTCACGACGGCATGTTCATGTTCAGCGTGTGGGACCGCATCGAGGACAACGAATTCGCGGACGTCGTGACGACCGCGGTCGCTTCGCAGTTTCCCGACGACCCACCGGCCTTTCTGGCCCGTACGCCGCATGGCTACTCCGACCGTTCGGCGATCGAGAGCGATCTGTCACAGGCGGGTTTCTCGGACGGAGCGTACTTCGCAACGATCGCCGCACGCAGCAGAGCCGAGTCGCCCACCGTCCCGGCGATCGCTTACTGCCAGGGGACTCCCCTGCGAAGCGAGATCGAATCGCGCAGCCCATCCGGGTTGGACGAGCTGACCGGGATCGCCGCGGCCGCCATAGAGCGACAGTTTGGCAGCGGCACGGTGGATGGAAAGATTCAGGCGCACGTCATCGCGGCGACGACGTGATTTCGGGTCCTCCGTCGTTCGACGGCCGCTACGCCAGACAGTTCCTCGCCGGGTGGGGAACGATGGATTTCAACGGACACCTGGCCAACACGGCGTATCTGGATCTCGCGGCTGACGTGCGGCTGGCGTTCTTCGGCGATCACGGATTTCCGCCGAGCGAGTTTCGGCGGCTCGGAATCGGGCCGGTGATCCGCAAGGACGAGCTGGAGTATTTCCGGGAGATCGGGCTGTACGAGACGGTCACGGTGACGTTCGCGGTGCTAGGGCTGAGCGCTGACGCCGCGAGATTCGTGGTCGAGAACGAGGTCTGGTCTGCCGCCGGCGAGCGTGCCGCGACGATCCGTTCGACCGGTGGCTGGCTCGACCTGCGCGCACGGCGACTGGTCGCGCCGCCGGCCTTGCTGCGGGACGCGATGCTGCTCGTCCCACGGGCCCCTGGATTCGTCGAGCTTGCGCCGAGGTCGGCCCAGAATGGACCGCCCGAGCGCGTGGGTACGCCGGACGGGTAGGAAGGACGACCTCGGCGGCGGCCGGCTGCATTCGTTGACGATGTCAACCAAGTGTATTACAGTGTCAACGAAATGCGCGATCGCGACATCGCCGCCGTCCGCCGCTTCAATCGCTTCTACACGAAGCAGATCGGCATCCTCGACGAGGGGCTCCTGCGGAGCTCCTTCTCGCTCGCCGAAGTGCGCGTGCTGTACGAGATCGCGAACGGCACGGACG
>DATISA010000403.1:0-3151 GCA_035469245.1 Gemmatimonadaceae bacterium | reverse complement strand
GCTCGAGCCTGCCACCGCGTGAACCTCGAGCTCCGCGGTTCGTCCGTTGGTGTCCGTTCGTCCGTTTTTGTCCGTCCCCCAATCGTTTTGGCTTGCGTGGCGCTCGAGTGCATCGCGCCAGTGCAGGCATCAACAATTTGGAAACGGGCACAAACGGAGGAACGGACACTAACGGAAACTGCGCCAGCGCGACTGCTCTTTGAGCTAGCGTGGCTGTTGTTTGAGCCGCAGCGCCAGTTTCTGCAACTCGAGCTCGCGCTCCTGAACCTGCAGCTGCGCGCGGACTAGGTCGAACACCCCGGCAACGCCCGCGGCTCGCTGCCGCTCGACGCGCGACGCACGCTCGCGCGCCAGCGTCAGCTCCTGCTGCGCCACCAGGAAATCCTGCTGGAGCTGCAAAAGCTGGCGCTCAGGCTCAAGCAGCAGCCGCGGTAGAGGGATCTATTTGTGTCCGTACGTCCGTTTGTGTCCGTGCTCCAGGTCGTTAGGGCCTGTGTGGCGCTCGAGGGCGTCGTGTCGATGCAGGCCGTAACGATTTGGTGACGCGGACACAAACCGAGGAACTGACATTGACGGAATGACGGCGCGACGACCTGATGCTACTGAGGGGTTGCTCGAGAGAACATTGACCGGGTCGGTGATTGGATCTTTCTACGACGTGCATCGGGAGTTGGGGTTTGGGTATCGGGAGCTGATCTACGGGCTCGCGCTGGAGCGCGCGCTCGTGGCCAAGGGGCATCGCGTCGATCGCGAGGTGGCCACGATGGTTTACTTCCGCGGCGAGCCACTCGCGCGGCAGACGCTCGACATGGTTGTTGACGACAAGCTCGTCGTCGAGCTCAAGGCATCACCGCGCCTACAGCCCGATGCCACGCAACAACTCTTTGGGTATTTGAGCGCCACCGACCTGGAAGTCGGTTTGCTCCTGCACTTCGGCAAGGAAGCGCGATTTTACCGCGTCATTTACGAAAACAGGTTCAAGCGTCGAACTGCCGGCAGCAAATAATGCAGTGTCCGTTTGTGTCGGTTCCTCCGTTTGTGTCCGCGCTCCAAATCGTCGATGCCTATTCCGAGCGTATCGACTCGAGCGCCACGTAGGGCGATAACGACTTGGGGACGCGGACACAAACGGACGAACGGACACTGACGGATGAGAGCGCGCGGGATTGGCAGTAATAACACCACCCAGCGCCATCTTCGGGCAATGACTTCGCAGTAAGCCGAGGCGAGGCCGAGGGGGATGCACGTTTGCGCGGCCGAGGCCAAGATCCGCTCCTCTTCGGGACCGCGTGGTTGCACCCCCGAGCGCCGCGCTCGTTAGCCTCGGCGTATGTTCGCTTGCCCAACCCGCCGAGCCGAGGGTACGCTATGGCCATGCCTGTGCAGCAGGGAGAATGGACCGCCGAGCTGGCGCGCGCGTTGCCGGACGACGGCAACCGGTACGAAGTGCTCGACGGAGAGCTCTTCGTGACTCCCGCGCCGGCGCGGCTGCATCAGCGGGCGCTGTTGGAGCTTTATGACCGGCTCAAGCCGTACGTGTCGAGGCATGGGCTTGGCGAGCTGCTCCTGTCGCCCGCCGACATCGAGTTTTCGCCCAAGCGACTGGTGCAGCCGGACCTCTTCCTCATTCCCGAAGAGTCGGGCGGCCGCGGCAAAACCTGGCGCGACGTGAAGTCGCTGCTGCTCGCGGTCGAGGCGCTTTCGCCGACCACGGCGCGCGCTGACCGAATCAGGAAGCGCCGGATCTACCAGGACGAGGGCGTGCCGGAGTACTGGATCGTCGATCTCGACGCGCGAGTGATCGAGCGATGGCGGCCGACCGACGAGCGGCCGGAGATCCTCGCCGACGTGCTCGCATGGCGACCACGCGCGGACATCGAGCCGCTGACGATCGATCTCGAGGAGTACTTCGCGGCGGTGCTCGATTGAACAGGCCGCCGATAATGGCCGGTGCGGTGCGATTCGCGACGACGCTCGCCATGGTCGCGCTGAGCTCGTGCGCAACCACGCTCGCCCAGACGGCTCGATCGGGCAATCCGATTTTGCCGGGCTGGTACGCCGATCCGGAAGCGCACGTGTTCGAGGGGCAGTACTGGATCTATCCCACCTACTCGGCGCCATACGACCAGCAGACGTTCATGGACGCGTTCTCGTCCAGGGATCTCGTCACCTGGACGAAGCACTCGCACGTGCTCGACGTGCGCGACGTGTCGTGGGCCCGGCGCGCAATGTGGGCGCCGTCGATCGTCGAGAAGGACGGCTGGTACTATTTGTTCTTTGGCGCCAACGACATCCAGAACGACAATGAAGTGGGCGGCATCGGTGTCGCGCGATCGCGACGGCCCGAGGGTCCGTTCAAGGATTACCTTGGCAAGCCATTGATCGACAAGTTCCACAACGGCGCGCAGCCGATCGATCAGATGGTATTCAAGGATCGTGATGGCTCCTACTACATCGTGTATGGCGGCTGGCGTCACTGCAACATCGCCAGGCTCAACACCGACTTCACGGGCCTCGTCCCGTTCCCCGACGGCACCACGTTCAAGGAGATCACGCCGGCGGGCTACGTCGAGGGCGCGTTCATGCTGCTCAAGGACGACAAGTACTACTTCATGTGGTCGGAAGGAGGCTGGACGGGGCCGAATTACGCCGTGGCATACGCGATCGGTTCGTCACCGCTCGGGCCATTCGAGCGCGTCGGCAAGATCCTGCAGCAGGATTCGTCTGTCGCCACTGGCGCTGGACATCATTCGGTGCTGCAGTCGCCGGCGTCGGGCAAGTGGTACATCGTCTATCACCGGCGGCCGTTGGGCGAGACGGATCGCAATCACCGAGCGGTGAGCATCGACGAATTGCAC
Source organism: Gemmatimonadaceae bacterium (assembly GCA_035469245.1). Lineage (GTDB taxonomy): Bacteria > Gemmatimonadota > Gemmatimonadetes > Gemmatimonadales > Gemmatimonadaceae > JAQBQB01. The sequence continues at coordinate 293 of DATISA010000403.1, read as the reverse complement.
TTCGACGATCGCGGTTTCATCCAGCCGGTGAAGATCACCAAAGAAGGAGTTACCGCGGATCCACTGGGCACGGGCACGCGCCCGCGCTAGCTCGAGGCGTTTCCGCACAGCTCCACCGTCGTTGGGTCTCATCTGTTAGTGTCCGTTCGTCCGTTTGTGTCCGTGCTCCAAGTCGTTACGGCCGACGTGGCGCTCGAGTGCATCGCGGCGATGCGGGCCATAACGATCTGGTGACGCGGACACCAACGGAGGAACCGACACTGACGGACGACGGCGCGATCATCAGGTGGATC
>DATISA010000402.1:0-18440 GCA_035469245.1 Gemmatimonadaceae bacterium | reverse complement strand
ACCTCGAGGTGACTCCTGATCGCGTTGGCGCGCTCGGGTGAGAGCTCGCCGTCGAGATAATCCCAGAGCTGATGGATGACTTCGATGCAGGGAATCATGACGTCCTCGGCCCCTCCTGTTCATCTGCGGGTGGAGCGCCGGACGTCCGGGGTGAACGGGTCACCAGTCCGGCGTCTTCGGCAAAGGCGAGCAACGACTGCTGGAGGAGTCGGCGCGCGCGAAACAAGCGTGATCGAATCGTTCCGAGCGGTACGCCGAGCACCGACGCAGCGTCCGTGTAGGCGCAATCCTGGACGTCGACGAGCACGAGCACGTCGCGATATTCGTCCGGAAGCGCGGCGATCGCCTGGCGCACGGCGGGTCCGAGATCGACTCGGTCGAACATCGTATCCAGGCCGCGCTCCACGGCGTAGTGGTACAGACCGGCCGATGCCATCGCCTCACCCTCCGGATCGTCGGTCGCAACCATCCTCGCGCCTCGCCGCAGCTCGCGCAGGTAGATGTTTCGACAGATCGTGAACAGCCAGCTCTTGCAGCCCGTTCCAGGCGTGTATGTCGCCCAGGCGTCGTACGCGCGCAGGAAGGTCTCCTGGACGAGATCTTCCGCGTCCGAGGGATCGCGCGCCAACGTGCGCGCAAAGCGCGCGACCTGCGGCAGGCACGGCAACGCTTCCGCCGCGAATGCCGCGTCGCGCGTCGCGCGCGCCGAGTCAGTCGAGCTCGCGGTCATCAAGGCAATACACCCAGGTTCGCGTGACTCATGTCCTATTCGACCATCACGGTTCCCGCCGTTCCCGGATGACATCACCAGGCTCGCTTCCGCCGCCGCCGCGCAAAGGCGCGCGGGGTCGGAGGCAAAAGGCACGAGGTCTGAAGGAAGTTCCAGTCGAGGACGGGAACATTCCGCGCTCGTCCTGACTTTGCCGGCTGGAACTCTTTGCCGCCGATTCGTGTTTCCGCAGTCGCGCGTAAAATGGCCGCGCTGGTCGGCTCCGATCCGATCGCGGCGGCATCCAAGAACTCTTACGACGGAGACTGTTGATGTACTCGCTTCGCACTTCCGTGCAGTGTCTCGCGCTCGCCCTCTGCGCTCTGCTCGCCGGCGCCGCCTCGAACGCCGCGCTCGCCCAGGCCGGCGGATCGATGGGTACGAGCGACACCACTCACAAGATGTCGGGAATGAAGGATGGCGCGTCCAAGGACAAGATGGGTGCCAAGGACAAGATGGACGCCAAGGACAAGAGCATGAAAGGCTCCGACGGCATGAAGTCGCACGACATGATGGACTCGAAGGAGAAGAGCGGCGACGCGATGGGCAACGGCATGATGAAGTCGGACAGCGGCAAGATGGGCGACGGGATGGGGATGAAGGGTGAGTCGAAGGCCAAGAAGTCGAAAAAGCCCAAGGACTCGATGAGCAAAGACACCACGATGAAGAAGCCGTAAGACGGCGGCGTCTGGCGAAAAACGAGCGGCCCCACAGGCGTGGGGCCGCTCGTATTTTCAGCAGACTGAAATCCCGGCTATCGCGCCCGCTCCAGCTCCCCCCAGCGATCCACCGCCCGCCGCAGGTGCGGGATCACGATCGACCCGCCGACGATCAATCCGATCGACATCGTCTCGAACACCGCGTCACGCGTCACGCCCTCCTCGGCGCAGCGAACCAGGTGGTAGGTCACGCAGTCGTCGCATCGCAGCACCAGCGACGCCACCAGGCCGAGCAGCTCTTTCGTTCGGACGTCGAGCGCACCCGCCTCGTACGCGCGCCCGTCGAGCGCGAAGAAGCGGTTGATCACCAGATTGTTCTCGCCCAGGATCTCCGCGTTCTTGCGCTCGCGAAACGCTCGGAATTCGGCGAGCGAATCGCCATGGGTGTGAGACGCCGCGTCGCTCACAACCGCCAGCTCCGAAGCGTCTTGAGGCTTTGCTCGAGGGCCAGCCGCTGCGCTGTCTGTGTGGCTCCGGCCAGCAAGACCTCGTAGGTTGCGATGGCCAGCTTGAGCGCCACGGGGTCCTGCTCGTCGTTGGCCAGGCTCGTGGCGTTGTCGGCCAGCGCGGCGCGGGCCAGCTGGTCTTCGGGGAAGCGCTGGGTCACCACCAGCCACCGATCCACCCGCTTGCGGAGGCCGGGCTCGGCGAGCGCCCACAAGTGCCACGCGCCACGGTTGTCGGGGTCGATCTCCCTGGCTCGATTGGCGAGCTCCGAGACCGCGGCTGGCCCGCGACCGACGAGCCAGTAGGCGTTGGCCAGGACCACCAGAGCCTGGGCGTCCTGTGGAACTTCCGCGGTGATGCGCTCGTACAACGGTATGACGACTTCGGGCATCTCTTTGTAGTCCTGCGCCGCCGCCCGCAGCTGTTCGGCCGGAGTGCGCGACGCAAACGCCCTCAGTTGGTCGAGCAGGTGTGCTACGTCACCGGAGCGATGGTACGCATCCACGTAGGTTGCCAGCTCGCGAGACGGATCGCCGGGCGGGCCTGGCCGGACCTCGGGGACAGGTCCGGGGGTGGGGGTGGGGGTCGTCATTCGCGAAACCTACGGACCCGGCACGAACTTCGCAGCGGCTCGCAGTGGGGACGAGGCGGATAACGTAGGGTTGCGCCAAATCGGAGAACAGGCGATACTCTTGGCGTCCGCCGGCACGACAACGAAGTCGTCCCTCCGGCAAATGCGTCACCGCTTCCCGGTGCCTCAGCACCTGAGCCATCGGAGCGAGACGCCGATCGCCGCGTCGTAGCGCCAGCATCGTCGGAATCGCGTGAGGTATCCGCGCCCCGGCGACATCGACAGGGCAGCGTCGCGTCGAGTTGTTACCCCGTCATACATCGCGTCATTCGCGCGCATCGATCCGTCTGCGAGCGATCCGAAGAGCGGCGTCTCTTGGCATTCAGAGACCCATTGCTCGAATGAACTGAAGCAAGTCCCGCGTGAGCGCGGGCAGGCGAAGCAAGAATCACCATTTCACTACACAATCGCATGAGCGAAAGTCGACGCCCACCCCGTCGCGGCCGTGGCCGACGTCCGTCTAATCGAGCCGGCGCGGAGACGACCGACAATCCGTATCGTGAGGATGCGGGCGGCGGGGAGGAACGCGAATCGGTTGCGGAGACGCGATCCGAAAGCGTGACCACCAACGAAGCACCCGCGCCAGTCGAGCGGCCGGTCGAACGACCGGTCGAGCGATCCGCCGAGCCGCCAGCGGAACGGCCGGTGGAAAGCATCACCGCGAGGCCGGTCGATATGACGACCGATCTGCCGGCGGACGTTGGCGCCGAACGGCCCACCAATAATGGGACGCCCCGGTACGAGCAGCCGGCGTATCCATCCACGCCGCGCGACCGCATGGATCGAAGCGATCGAGGCGATCGCCAGGAGGGCGGCTTCCATGACCGCCGCAACGGACGGCGCCATCGCCGCGGGCGAGGACGGGGCGGCCCGCGAAGGGAGCACCAGCCGCAACAGCCGCAGCAGCCAATCCAGATCACTGCGACGGGCGAGATCCGAGGCTGGTTCGACCCGGCGCGCGACGCCGGATTCATCCGCCGCGCAGCCAACAGCTACCTCGCCGAGCCGGGTGATGCGTACGTACCGCCCCACCTCATGCGCCAGTTCCAGATCCGGCGCGCCGATCTCGTCGACGCTTCGATCGGCTTCGACCAGCGCGGCCGGCCGACTGTGGTGGAAATCCGTACGATCAACGACGCCGACCCGACGCTCGCCGCCAAGCGCCCCGAGTTCAACTCGCTGCCGGCGTCGTATCCCGAGCGAAAGCTGTTCATGGAGACGGGCCGCCCGGCCAAGGGCGGGGCTGAGCTCATCCGGCGCGCGATCGATCTCATCGCGCCCATCGGCTACGGCCAGCGCGCGCTCATCGTGGCACCTGCGCGAGCTGGAAAAACGACGCTCCTCCATGCGATCACCGAAGGCGTCGCGGTGAACCACCCCAACGCCGCGCTGCTCATCCTCCTCGTCGATGAGCGACCGGAAGAGGTCAGCGAGGCGATCTCGTGGGGCGTCGGCGAAGTGATCTCGTCGAGCTTCGACCAGCCCGCGCAGCGGCACGTCGAGGTGACCGACATCGTCCTCAACCGCGCGCACAGGTTGGTCGAGAGCGGAAAGGACGTGGTGATCGTGCTCGACTCGCTCACGCGCATGGCGCGCGCGCACAATACCGCCGAACGCGGAACCGGACGCACGCTGTCAGGCGGACTCGATGCGACCGCGATGGCCAAGCCAAAGGCCTTCTTCGGGTCCGCTCGGTCGATTCCGGACACCTCCGGCGGCGGCTCACTCACGATCATCGCCACCGCGCTCGTGGAGACGGGTTCGCGAATGGACGACGTGATCTTCGAGGAGTTCAAGGGCACGGGCAACTGCGAGATCAAGCTCGATCGCGGCCTCGCCGAGAAGCGCATCTATCCCGCGATCGACATCGGCACGAGCGGCACGCGACGAGAGGAAAAACTCTTCCGGCCGGACCAGATCGACAGCGTGTACACCTTGCGGCGCGGCTTGAGTCAGATGCCGCCGCAGTCGGCGATGGAGTGGCTGATCAAGCGTATCGCGGCGACACCGTCGAACGACTCGTTGCTGGCCGGGCTGTAGGGAAGGCGGTTGGGAAGAACAGAAAGGCCCGCGCGAATGCGCGGGTCTTTCTGTTCGGTGGGGAGTGCGGCGCATGGCGCAGCGCGGCTCCCTACCAGCGTTTCCTCAGTCCGACCTCAGCGCTACCACCGGATCGGCCTTCGCTGCCCTTCTCGCCGGCACGTACGCCGCGACCGCGCACGAACCGAGTACCACGACTAGCCCAATCGCATATCCGCCAGGATCGTACGCGTCGAACACCTCGAGCGCCGACTGCAACAGCCGGGACGCGCCGGTCGCCAGCACGACTCCGATCAACGAGGCGAACAGCGCGAGCTTCACGAGTTGCCGCACCACCAAGCCAACGAGCCCGGCCGGGCTGGCGCCGAGTGCGATCCGCACACCGAACTCGCGCGTTCGCTGCGCGACCACGTACGACAGCACTCCGTACACCCCGGTGATGGTCAGCAGGAGCGCGAGTCCGCCGATCAGCGATGCGACCCAGTACCCCACGTGAAACGGCCACCGCTGGATGGCGAGCGACGCATCGATCGTGCGAATCTGGCTAACGGAAATGGAGTCCGACTGCGACAGCATTCCGTCGATCGCCTCGCGCGCGGTCTCGGCGTCGCCAGCAACGCGAACGATGATGCTGCTGCCAATGGCCGCGTCGAGTGGTATCGGGTAGTAGGCCACCGGCAGATCGTGCGAGAGACCGATCCATCCCGCGGCGACGTTCGGGACGACACCGATCACCGTTGCGGCGCGACTCGTCGACGGCAGCACTCGTCCGACAGCGTTTCGACCGAGGAAGATCTGCCGCCCGATCGGATCCGCGCCCGGCCAAAGGTGCGCCGCAGTCGCCTCGCTCACGATCACGATCGGTGCGCGCGCCTCGGCCTCCTCGATCGTGAAATTCCGACCTCGGAGGATCGGGAGATCGAGCGCCGGGAAGTAGCCGGGCGACACGATATTGAACTTGATCCGCTCGAGGGAGCTCGGGGTACCACCCGCCTCGACGTCATTGAAGATGCCGTCGAGCGGTGCCTTCGTCGCGGTGGCAAGGCGGAGAACGCCCGGCATTGCCCCGAGCTGCTCGATCGCCTTCTGTTGTCCGCGTGTGATGACGCGGATCTCGACGAGATTACTCGTTCGAATCCCGGGCAAGAGACGATCCGTCTCGCGCGCGACGCGCAGCAGAATGCCCGCCGTGATGAGCAACAGCACGCTCATCGTGATCTGCACGAGCAACAAACCGCCGCGCATTCGCGACGGCCGCAGATTGGAATCGAAGTCGCCGCGTGTGGCATGCACGACGCTCGGCCGCGTCGCCTGGATGGCGGGCACGAGACCGAACACGACCGCCGACCCCACCGCCGCGCACATCACGAAGAGCACGACGCGCAGGTCGGGCGAGAGCGGCATCGGACGTACGTACGCCCGGTACGACGGTGGCACGGACGTGAACATCACGATCACGCCGAGCGCGATGGTGAGGCGCGACACGAGATAGCCGGCGGCAGCCGACGGAATCGAGAGCAACACGCTCTCGGTGAGCAGCTGCCGAATGAGCCGCGTCCGTCCGGCGCCGAGCGCGAGACGAATGCCGATCTCGCGCTGACGCGCCATGCCGCGCGCGAGCATCATGTTCGCCACGTTCGCGCAGGCAATCAGCATCACGAGAACGAAGGCCAACAGGATGGGCGTGACGGCGGCCAGCGCCTCGGGCGTGATTGCCAGCGGCGTGGCGCGTGACTCGAGGACCACGTCGTTGAGCCGGCGCGGTGGCGGCGAGTCCAGCACCGTCGCGCCCAGACGGCTGGCCAGGACGGCGGAGGCAACATCGGGCGTGATACCGTGCCGCAAGCGGCCCACCAACCTGATGCCCGCCGTCGGCGGCGTGGCGAAGAAGTCGGGCGACGTTTCGAGCGAGCCGGACATCGTGATCGGAATCCAGAACTGCAGCGGTACGCTCTCCAGGCCACTGAATCCCGCGCGCGCCACCCCAACGATGCGGTATCGTACACCGTCGATCGGCACAAACTCGCCGATGATGCTCGAATCCGCACCAAAGGCCGACTGCCACGTGTCGTGGCTGAGCACGATCACGGCGTTCGTGCCCGGCGATTCGGCGTCGTCTGGCCGAAGCAAGCGGCCGAGCGCTGGTGAGGCACCCAACATCTCGAAGTAGCTACCCGACACGAGTTGGCCGATCATCGGTCGGGCGCGGATGCGAGCCTGCAGGTGCGCGTGTGCCAGGCACTCGGTGAACACGTCCCGGCGCGAACAGATCGCGCGGTACTGTGGCCACGTCAGCGTGTGCCACATGCCGTCACGGGAATGCCACGACAGGTCGTACAGCGACTGGGGATCGCGCACGGCCACCGGACGCAAGGCATAGGCATCGAACACGGTGAAGACCGTCGAGAGCAGGCCGAGGCCAAGTCCGATCGTCGCCACGACGGTGATCACGAAGCTCGGGGCGCGGCGGTACGCGCGGAGCGCGTACGCGATGTCCTGTTTCAATTCCTCGAGCCATGTCCAACGCCAGGCATCGCGCGCCGCCTCGGTGGTGACGGTGACGTTGCCGAACGCGCGCCTGGCTGCCTCGCGCGCGTCATCCGCCGACATCCCGGCCGCCACATTGCGTTCGATCTCACGGGCCAGGTGATATCGGATCTCCTCGTTCAATTCATCGTCCGTTCTTCGACGCGCGAGGAGTGATCTGAGTCGAACGAGAACCGCGGCCAACACCGATGTTACTCCGCGCGAAGAATGAGCCCGAGCGCGGTCGAGAACCGCTCCCAGGCCTGCCGTTCGTTGTCGAGCTGCTTCTGCCCCGCGCCCGTGAGCTCGTAGAAGCGCGCGCGCCGGTTGTTCTCAGACAGCCCCCACCGCCCTTTGATCCGCCCTTTGGCCTCGAGCCGGCGGAGCGCCGGATAGAGCGATCCGTAATTCACGTCGAGCGCCCCCTTGGACACGACTTGAATCGACTGCGTCAGATCCCAGCCATTCGCCGGTCCGGCGCGCAGGAGCTTGAGGACGATGAGATCGAGTGTGCCCTGGAGGAGCTCGAGTTTCGACACGGTGTCCTCTAGACGGACAATAGGAACGTGCGGGGATTCCTCTAGATTGTCAACAGGAGCGCGCGTATGGCACCCGGGCGCCATCGCGCGGCCGGCCTCACGACGACGGCGGCGCTGCGCGACGGCCATGCGACCTCGTGCTCAGGCACGCGATATGAACCCTTCGACTTCAAATGCGTGGCCTGTTGATGCTTTCACTAGCCGGACTCGTCGGTGCGGTCGCTCTTCCCGTCCCGCTGCCCACCGTTCCGCGCCGCACTGCCGAGCCCCCCGTGCCGTTCCACATCGGCGAGCGGCTCTCGTACCAGGCGCGCGTCAACTTCATCAACGCCGGCACCGCGTCGATGAGCATCGAGGGCGTTGAGAACGTCCGTGGCCACTCGACCTACCACAGTGTCTTCGATGTGCGCGGGCGCGTGCTGTTCTTCCACGTCGACGACCACTACGAGAGCTGGTTCGATCCCGCGACGTTCATCTCGTACCACCACGTCCAACACATCGACGAGAGCCGGTATCACGCGGACCGCGTGTACGACTTTTATCCCGACCGTCGCGTGTACGTGCGGAACGGCGTGGAGAATCCAAGCGTCGACAAGCCCCTCGACGAAGGCTCTTTCCTGTACTTCATGCGCTCGGTGCCGCTCGAAGTCGGCAAGACGTACACGTTCAACCGCTACTACCATCTCGATCGCAATCCGGTCGTCATCCAGGTCGAGCGGCGCGAGCACATCAAGGTACCGGCCGGCGAGTTCGACGCGATCGTGCTCAAGCCGACGATCAAATCGAAAGGGTTGTTCTCGGAGAAGGGTCAAGCCGAGGTCTGGCTCGCCGACGACAGCTCGCGAACGTTGCTGCGCCTCAAGTCCAAGCTTCCCGTCGGCACGCTGTACCTCGAGCTCAAACAGGCCGAGTACGCCAGCGCGCCAGCACCCGAACCGTAAAGGAAACTGAACGTCGTAGTCGGTGTATGCGCTCCGAACGGCCCGGTGTGCCGAGTTTATTCGATGTCCCGTGTCGTTCGCGCTCAACCCCCTCACCTGGTCGCGCGTAACAAGAGTGACGGACTGAGTTCGCACTCTGCCTTGAGGGTCGCCGTGTCGCTTCGCCGTACGCTGTTCGTATCCCTGCTCGCTCTGCTGGCGCTGCCCTTTGCCAGCGGCCCGCTCGCGGCGCAGGACCAGGACATCATTCGTGGTCGTGTCGTCGGACCGGACAAGAAGCCGCTCGATAACGTCACCGTGACCGCGACGTCGTTGATCGACCAGACGTCGCGCAGCACCAAGACGAACAAGGACGGTCGCTTCTCGATCATCTTCAGCGGTGGCGGCGGCGACTACATGCTGGCCTACACCGCCATCGGCTATCAGCCGACTCGCTTCGAGGTCAAGCGCGAGGTCGATGAGGATATTCTGATCGCCGACGCCAGCATGTCCAAGACGGCGGTGGCGCTGGCGCCTGTGCGCATCACGGCGGGACGCGAGCGTCCGGGGCGCGAAGGAAATCAGCTCGACGTGGGCGGGCGCGAAGAGTCGGTCAACCCGAACAACGTGCCGATCGACGCCCTCGGCGACCTCGCCGCCATGGCCGCTACGCTCCCTGGCATCACGCTCATTCCGGGCGCCGAGGGCGAGGCCGCTGGGTTCTCCGTCCTCGGCCTGGGCGCCGATCAGAACAACATCACGCTCAACGGCCTCAACTTCGCCAGCACGGATCTGCCGCGCGATGCCACGACGCAGACGCGCGTCAGCACGTCCAGTTACGACCCTTCGCGCGGCGGATTCTCCGGCGCGCAGATCTCGCTCCGCACCAACAGCGGCAGCAACTACGTCACCCGGTCGCTCCACCAGACGGTGGACGCGCCCGGCCTGCAATACACCGACGCGGTGGGTCGCGCCCTGGGGCAGCAGTTCACCAACCTGCAGCTCAGCGGAAACACCTCGGGACCGTTGAAGCTCGACAAGGCCTTCTATGCGTTCTCGTGGCAGCTCGGACGGCGCGCGAGCACGCTTCAGGATCTGCTCAACACCAACGACCTCGCCCTCGAGCGTGTGGGCGTCTCGGCCGATTCGGTGAGTCGCCTGCTCGAGCTGTTGAGCGCCGAGGGCATTCCGATGTCCTCAGGCGCGATTCCGAATCAGAAGCTCACACAGAACGGCTCGTTTCTCTCGAGCCTCGATTTCGCGCCGTCGGGCGGCCACACGTTCGGCGTCACGGCGAGCGGACGCTGGAGCGGGCAGGACGCGACGAATCTTTCGACGACCGCGGTCCCGGTGCACGGCGGCCAAACGCGCAACTACGGCGGCACACTCCAGGCGCACCACTCGAGCTACTTTTTCGAGAACTTCCTCGACCAGACCAGCGCGTCGTTCCAGCAGAACATCACGTCCGGCGATCCGTACATCGAGCTGCCGTCGGCGACGGTGCGCGTGAACTCGACGTTCCCCGATGGCGGCGCCGGCGTGTCGAACCTGCAGTTCGGCGGCAACACCGCGCTCCCTCGCAACTCGCACACGACGAGCGCCGAGTTGCAGAACGAGCTGTCGTGGATCAGCCTCAACAACAAGCACCGGTTCAAGTTGGGGCTCGATTTCCGCTACAACCGGTATTCGCAGGACAACACGACCAACCGCTACGGAAGCTTCGTCTACAACTCGCTCGCCGACCTCGCGAACGGCGTTCCGGCGAGCTTCAGCCGGCGCTTGCAGGTCAACACCCGACTCGGCAACGACGTCGGCGCATCGGCGTGGCTCGGAGACGCCTACCGGCGCACGCCGCGACTCCAGATCACCTACGGCGTGCGCGTCGACGCGTCGCACTTCAACGGCCATCCGGCGTTCAATCCCGCGCTCGATTCGATCTTCGGCGCGCACAACGACGCCGTGCCGCGCGGCGTGTACCTGAGCCCGCGACTCGGCTTCAGCTGGACGTACGGCACCAATCCGCAGATCGGCGGCTTTCAGGGCGCGGCCCGTGGGTCGCGCGGCCAGATCAGCGGCGGCATCGGCGAATTTCAGAACCTGCCCAGCTCCCAGTTGATCGCCGCCGCGGTCGACCAGACCGGACTTCCGTCGGCGGCGCAACAGTTGAGCTGCATCGGCAGCGCGGTGCCGGTACCGAACTGGCTCGACTATCTCACGAGCACGGGTACGATTCCGACGACCTGCGCCGGCGACGTGACGACGTACACGAGCACGGTGCCCAACGTCTCGCTCTTTACGCCCGACTACATCCCGCAGCGGAGCTGGCGCGGGAATCTCAACTGGAACGCGCCGATCCTCAACAACCGGTTCCGGCTGTCGAGCGGGGCGACGTATTCACTGAATTTGAATCAGCAGAGTCAAATCGACCTCAATTTCAGCCGCACGTCGCGGTTTACGCTACCCACCGAGGGCCGGCCGGTCTTCGTGAACCCGACGAGCATCTTTCCGGGCACCGGCTCGATCATCTCCCGCGACGCGCGCGTGACGCAGAGCTTCGCGCAGGTCACCGACTACCTGTCCGACCTCAAGTCGCACAGCACACAACTGAGCTTCGGCATCTCGCCCATCGCGTTCAACTCCGCGTTTCAGTGGCGCGTGACGTACGTCTGGCAAAAGGTGGTGGACCAGACGCGCGGCTTTGGCGGTGGCACGACGGCGAGCGATCCGTACCTCACGCAGTGGTCGCGCGGCGCCCGCGATGCACGGCATCAGATCACGTACAACGTCGGCTATACGTGGCGGCAGGCGCTCAGCGTGACGGCATTTGGCCGCGTGCAGTCCGGCAGCCCGTTCACGCCGATGGTCTCCGGCGACATCAACGGGGACGGATCCAACAACGACCGCGCGTTCATCTACGATCCGGCCGGGACCGCTGATCCGTCGCTCGCCGCGGCGATGCAGAACCTCCTGGGCAGCGCGCCGAGCTCGGTTCGTGACTGTTTGAGAAAGCAGCTTGGCACGATCGCCGGTCGGAATAGCTGCGAGGGTCCGTGGACGACGAGCCTCGATCTGCGCGTCTCGCTGGTGTCGCAGGCGGTGAAGCTGCCCGACCGCGCGACGATCTCGCTCGGCATCTCGAACCCCCTCACGGGCATCGACGCGCTCGTGCACGGATCGAACAACCTGCACGGCTGGGGCGCGCCGTCGTCCACCGATCCGACGCTCCTGTTCGTGCGCGGCTTCGACCCCACGACGCAGGCGTACAGGTACGACGTCAATCCACGCTTCGGCGCGAGCCGGCAGGCGAGCGCGCTCAACCTCGCGCCGATGCGACTCACGCTCGACGTGCGACTCGACATGGGTCCCGAGCGCGAGCGTCAGGATCTCTTCCTCCGGCTTCGCTCCGGTCGCGGCGGGCGAGGCAACAAGTTGAGCGAGCAGCAGCTCAAGCAGCAGTACATCCGCAGCTACCCGAATCCCTTCGAGCAGATGCTTCGCCAGGGCGATTCGCTCGGTCTGAGCGACGACGTGGCCGACAGCATCGCGATCCTGAACAAGAACTACGGCAAGGTGATCGACTCGATCTGGACGCCGGTGGCGAAGTACCTCGCCACGCTGCCGGACAAGTACGACCTCGACGAAGCCTACGAGCGCGTGCGCGCCGCCGAGAACAGGTCGCTCGACGAAATGGCGATCTTCGGACCCTCCGCCAAGGCGCTGCTGACGCCCGAGCAGGTTCGCAAGCTGCCGCCGTACATCGCGCTGTTCCTCGACAATCAGGCGATCAGGCAGATACGGCCGGGACGAGCTGGCGGCGGACGAGGAGGATTCTTCGGCGGGTGACGGCGGACGGCGAACGGCGGGCGCAAACGGCGGAGGTGCCGAAGGGCGGAGGTGCCTGAGAGCGGAAATGCCTAACAACGAAAATGCCCAACGTCGTCAAGAGCGGAACTGCCAGAGATCGGGAAACCGCGAACCCGCTTTTTCCCGCCGTTTGGCAGTTTCGCTCTTGACGCAGTTAGGCACTTTCGCCCTTTGGCACTTCCGATCCTTGGCATCTCCGCCGTTCGGCGCCTTCGCGGTTTGCGCCCGCAGTTAGCAGTTCACTTCTGCACTTTCGCCCCCGTCAGCAGCGCAACGCCAGCCAGTGTCGTCTGCGCCGCATTCAGCCCCAACCGAAAATCCTTGTCGCTGAACGTGGAGTACACGTCGGTGGGCTGGTGCCAGTGTGGGTCCCACCCTGCTCCGATCTGCTCACCGCGCTCGTTCTCGCGTAGACTGATCGCGGGAATCAGATCCTGGAACGGACGGGAATCGGTGTTGGTCATGTGCTGGCCGACACGCGCCGGGTAGTCGGTCGCGTATTTCTCGTTCGCCGACTGCAGGATCCACGCGAGCTTCTGCGCGCCGTCGGCAGCCTTTGCGGTCGATTGGAATTCGATGTTGACGTCGGCCTCGGGACGCTGCTCGGGGCTCAGGGTGCCGTCGGGACGCGGCATGCCGTGGTCGAACAGCATCATGTCGTGCTGGATCATGCCCAGCCACCTGGGCTCGGGATACTTGCCCGATCCGGCGGGGTCTTCCTTGCCTTGCAGTGGCCCCCGCTGATTGACGTACGCCTGCGCGCCGTTCGTTCCCGTCTCCTCATTGTTCCAGAGGACGAACCGGATCGACCGGTCGGTCTGCACGTCCGGGCTGCTGAACACGCGCGCCAGCTCCATCACGAGCGCGGTGCCCGATCCGTCGTCATTCGCCGCCTGGCCCCAGCCGTGGCCGTCCATGTGGCCGCCCAGGATGTACATCTCGTCAGGATGCGTGGTACCGACCTTCGTGCAGTACACCTCCTGGCGTTCGCCGTCCGTCGCGGGTTGGGCGTCGATCGCGCGGATGGCCGGATCGGGCTGCTTGAGCGAATCCGTATTGACGCCGGCGCGCGTGCGCACGCCCCAGTTCCGGCCGCCGCCTTGCGTCGGAGCCTCTGACTTGCCGACGGCGATTACCGATCCGACCGGTCCGGTCGGGCCACGACCGCGCCCCGCTCGCCCGGCCGCAGTGGTGTCACCGCCGCGACCACGTCCGGCGCCGCCGCGTTGCGGCGTGGTGTACGTGTAGGTGATCCGCGCCGTCGGCGTGCAGCCGTAGCTCTGAAGCTGCTTCTCGATCCAATCGACCGCGGCGCGATTCCGGTCGGTGCCCTGGCGGCGATCGCCGAACTGCGTCAGCCCCTTGATCGTCGCCTTGTACTTCTCGAGGTCGAGCCTGGCGACGAGCGTGCGGACCGGGTCATCGGCGGTATCGGGCGCCGCGGCGGCGCCGCCTTGAGCGAATGCTGACGCGCCGGCCAGCGCGATGAGCGAGCCGGCGATGAAGATCGTGCGGATCTGGAGCATGAGACGAGTCTCGTCCGGGGATGGGAGTCGCTCGGATCATGACTAGCGCACTGCCGCCATGCAAGTCTCGATGACGACGCAGGGCCGCCGTCCGTCGTCCGTCGCCCGTCGCCCGTCGCCCGTCGCCCGTCGCCCGTCGCCGTCATCAGGGTTTCGGCGCGTGATCCGGGCCGTCGAGATCGATCCCGATCTCGGCGAAGCCCTTCGCCAGGTCGAGCAGCAAGCCTCGCGCGTCGGGCGTCACGCGCCGCGCCGCGACCATGTGGTCGGCGAACCACTGGCCGCGTCGCGTCCCCAGATCGTCGTACCGCACGCCGCCGCCGCTCGACGTCGCATGAATGATGCGATTCTGGCCGGCGTAGATCGCGACGTGGCCGATCCGGCCGTCCTCCTCGAACATCACCAGATCGCCCGGCACCACGAAATGCCAATCGGCCGGCACTCTCGTTCCGACCTGGGCCTGCTGGCGTGACGTGCGCGGCAGACGCACGCCTTGCTTGGCATACACGTATCGGGTGAATCCCGAGCAGTCGAAGCCGTCCGGCGTCGTGCCGCCCCAACGATACGGCACGCCGATGTAATGCTCGGCGGTGCCGATCACCCGCTTGGCGCTCGCCGACGTGCCCGACGGCGCGCTCGATCCGATGCTCGGAATCAGGACGCCAATTCCACCGCTCCGATTGCGCGACGGCGCGCTGCGGCTTCGCGAATTGACGCCGCCCACGTGGAAGGTGATGCCGACGCGATACTCGTTTCGCGGCGAAGGCGCGCCGTCGGCGCTCGGCAAGACGTACTCCGACATGCGCCAGCGCGATTCGCCGAACACGTCGATCAGGCTGCCGAGTGGAAGCGAGATGCCCGCGCCGTAGCTCCAGTTCGACTGTCTGGAATCGAAGCTGGTACTCGGTCCACCGCTCGTGCCGACGCCCGCGAAGACGTACGGCGCAAGCGAGCGGCTCCCGCCGAACGATCGTCCGACGAAGAGCATCGCGTCCGCGTCGGCGCCCCACGGCCGCGTGGTGCCGGCATCGAGGAGACCCGACGTATTCGAGTTCTCCAATGCCAGGTGACCGCTGCCGCGTATCGCGAACGCGCCGCTGCCGAGCGTCAGGGCGAGTCCGGCAAGCGGGCTGGCGCCGGCGGTCGGGAGCAACGTCACGAACGGACTGATGGCGAGGTCGGACTGCTGTGCCGAAGCGCGGACGGCGGGCGTGGCGACGACACACGCGACGGCGACGGCGATCGGCAACGCGAAAAGAGGTGAGCGCTGCACGAGATCACTCCGAGGAACAAACTGGATGCGCAGGCGCGTGTGCATGGCGGCGGCCAGGCGGACGCGCATGGCTTAACACATTGTGCGCGCGCGGCTTGAGCTAGTTGCTGTTGGTTCGCCAGTGCTGCGACGTGTCCCGCGGGTGGGACAATCGTTGTCCCGCGACGTGAACAGGCTCGGCCGTGTGATGGGCTCTTCGAGGACGACTCAGCGCCGTTCGACGTCCGACAGTCGCGCGAGTCTGCGGCGCACTTCGGCGACCCTGGGCTGCAACTCGGGATCGGCGTTCTTCCACAGTGTCACGAACTTCAGATAGTACGACGCCGCCTTTTCACGGTCGCCTCTCGCTTCGTACAACTCGCCGAGCCTCTTGTAGGTGCCGGCGAGATGCGTCGGATCGGCGCGCCGCTCTCCGGGCAACCAGTACGGCGTGGCCAGGTACTGCTCGAACGTCGCGATCGCCGAGTCGGCCATCCCCGCGAGATCGAACGCGCGCGCGAGCGCCGCGTACGTGCAGCGCGCGCAGTCGTCCGCCGGACCATCGGGGAGCCGGTCGGATTGTCGGATCTCTTCGACTGCATCGCGCGGCCGGTGTTCGGCGATCGCGATCTCCGACATGGCGCGATGAACCTGCGGCTGCATCGCGCGCCGTAATGTCGTATCCTTGACGCCGGCATCGAACGCGGCGAGCATCGCCCGCGCGCGATCCGGCCGCGCCGCGAGCGCATACGCGCGCGCGATGTCGAAGTACCGCCGTTGGCTGATCGAGAGCGCTCGGATATCCGTATGAGCAAGTGCCGAGTCCAGGATGCTCGTCGCGCGCGCGGGCTGTTCGTAGAACCACGCCTGGACTTCCGCCCGGTCGACCGCGTTGTCGAGCGGCGACGAATCCCCGCCTCGCGCCGCGAAGGCGGATCGCACTTCGGCTCGGAGTTCTTCCGACTCCTTGATTCGGCCGGTTGTGAGCAGCAGGGCCGAAACCGATGCGGTGAACCGAATTCTGCCGAGCGGTTGGCGGACGGTCTGGCGCGCTTGCTGCGCCCTGGCGATCGTCGAGTCGATCGTCGAGCGCGCCGCTGCGACGAAAGTGTTCAGCGCCGGGCCGACTGGCCCCTGTGGCGAGAACCGAGCGTTGAACGCATTGCGCACGGTGTCGGCCGCGTCGACGCGCCCCTGGAGCAGCAGGTTGGTGGCCAGGTTCATATACGCGACTAGAGCACCAGAATTCTCCTCGAGCGAGCGTCGATACAGCGACTCGGCGCGCGCGAAGGAGCGGCGGCTGTCGTATGCCTGGCCAAGGTTGTTGAGTACTGCGTAGTCGTGCGGGTAGACGCGAAGATAGGCTTCGCTCGCCGCGATCTGGCGTCCGCGATCGTGCCCCGGCCCACCAAAAAAGTCCGACTCCGCGAGGTAGCGCTCGCGTTCCGTGAGCCGGTCGCGATACCGGTACGCCATCGCGAACGCCGAGTCCACCTTTTCGGGCGGATCGTTCATGTTGCCGTACACGAGGCCTAGACTGCGGTAGGCCATCGCGAAGGTCGAGTCGAGCGCGATCGCTTCCTGGAACAACCGCGCCGCGCGTTCGGCATCCCCCTCCAGATTTCCAGCCCGCCGACCTTCGGCGAATCTGCGAAGCGCCTCCAGCGAGCCGGTCGTGACCTGCTCCAGCGGCGGATCGGCGCGCACGCTCTTGAGCGATTCGCCGATCTTGCCGCGGAGGTCGCGCGTGAGCTTGTCGATCGTGGGAAGGAGATCCGTTGGACCCGCAGCGGTGCCGTGAAACGCGGCGAGCTCGCTCCCCGAATCGGCGGTCACGAGCCGAAGCGATACGACGAACCCAGCGCCGAGGGGCGTGACGTCCCCGTCGACCACCGCCTTGGCGCCCTCGCGCTGGCCGACGTCCCGCGCCAGCGCGAGATCGAGCAGCGTCGTAGGCGGGCGCTGCATCCGTTGCAGGGACGCGGCGACCGCGGTGGGACTCATGATCGAGAGCACGCGCGATTGGCCGAGCTCCGTGCGCACGGCTTCGCTGATCACCGCGCCGAGCGACGAGTCGATGCCTTTGACACGGAAGTCGGTGACGATCAGGAGGTCGCGAGCGTTCAATCGTCCGGCGGCGAACAGCGAGGCCGCCGGCCCGATCCCGAATGCGCGCAGCACCATGAACGCGGCCACCACTGCAGCGAAGAATGCGATGGCGGCGATGCCGCCGATTCCCGCGCGGCGCCACGACATGTGCGGGCTCGCCTTGAGCGCGATCGTCGCCATCGTGCCACGTGTCGCGACGGCCGACCCGCCCGGCGTGAGCGTTGGTGAATTCAGGATGGCGCGGCGCGCGAGATACTGCGTGTACGCCGTGAACAGGATCACCGGCAGACCGAGCGCCATCACGATCAGCGCGCCTGGAAAAACCCAGTCCGGCAAACCGATTCCGGTGATCGCGAGTTTGGCGGCGAATGCCACGAACACGAACGCCACTCCGTAGAACCCGAGCGCTCGCGCGAGCATACCGGGCTGCGCAAGCATCAGGGCCGACGCATCCGGCCGCACGGTCGATCCACTGCGGATCGACTCGAGCGATGCGAGGAGCTCGTCGGCGCTTTGGGGACGCGCGGCGGGCTCCTTCTCGAGACAGGCTGTCACGAGCTTCGCCAGCTCCGGCGGCGTGTCCGGACGCGACTCCGTCACGGGCCGCGGCGTTTCGGCGAGATGCGCCAGGAGCATCTGGTGCGGCGCGCGTCCGCCGAACGGCGGCGTGCCGGTGAGAATCTCGTACGCCATACAGCCGAACGAGTAGATGTCGGCGCGCTGGTCGATGTCGGGATCGCCGCCAGCCTGCTCGGGCGCCATGTACGCCGGCGTGCCGATCGCCACGCCCGTCATCGTCAAGGTCGGCGCGCCACTACGCATCTGAGAGGCGGCGATTGCCTTGGCGATCCCGAAATCCGTGACGACAGCAGTGCCGCGGCTCAGCAGCACGTTGTCGGGCTTGATGTCGCGGTGCACGACGCCGCGTTCGTGCGCGTAGGCGAGCGCGCGCGCAACGTCGCGCAGGATCGACGTCGCCTCGGCGATCGAGAATGGTCCGCGCGCGAGTCGCGCGCGCAGACTCTCGCCGTCGACGAATGGCATGGTGAAGTACGGCGTACCCGCGGCGTCGCCGGCGCTCAGCACCGGGACGATGTT
>DATISA010000401.1:0-6869 GCA_035469245.1 Gemmatimonadaceae bacterium | reverse complement strand
TCGGCGGTCGCGCGCGTTCCATCCGACGCGAAGCGCTCGTCGACGTTGAGAAAGTCCTGCGTTGCGTACCCCGGGTACGTGTACCGCCACTCGCGCGGCCGGCTGTTCTTGAGCACGGGAGAAAGCCAGATCGCGCGGGCGCCGAGCGCCTCGAGATAGCCGAGCTGGCGTCGCACACCCTCGAACGTGCCACCCTGCCGGAAGTCGTACTTGTCGTTCCAGCGCACGGCCGGCGGCGCCTTGGGGTTGTTGAACCGGTCGATCACGAGGAAGTAGACCCAGCAGTCGCGCCAGTCCACTGGCGATGGGAACGGGCGGCGGACGTGCCGTCGGGTCCCGTCGACGGTGAGGGTTCTGGTGACGGGCTGTCGAACGGTCTCCTGAGCGCGGGAAAGATCCTCTGCGACCTCAGGGCCGAATACCGTGGTCGTCATGGGCGGGCCTCCGGCCTGTCTCTATACGGCCAGCTAGGATAATCGCCCGCGATCGGCCCCGCTAGAGGAAGTGTTGCAAAATTCTTATAGAAGAACTCGCATACCCCCTCGTGCCGCGCGTTGGCCGGGCACGCCAACGTAGCGCTGGCGACCGCGCCTCATCAATGGCCCCTTTTCAGCCAGCGAAACCCGTCCTGCCCGCTGACGCACGCCGGAAGGTCGATATTGTCCTGTCCGTTCGTCCAACGCTGCCCTTCCAGCGGCCAGATCTCGCGGAAGCCGGCGGCTCGATACATCTGAGCCTGATCCGCTGCCTCCTTGTGCGTAGCGGGTCCGTCTCTGCCCGGCTTTCCGATTTGCACGAGGCAGGCGGTGACGCCGGAACCAACTGCACCGCCGGCGAGCCGGTCCAGAAACGCCTCACCAATACCCGCGCCCCAGAGCGACGGCGCCACGTAGAAGTCGGCCGCGTCCCACAGCGCGAACCTGCCGACCACTTCCAAGGCGGCCTGCGCCACTTGAATCGTGCACGTCGTAGCAGGGTCCGCAGACAACGGAAGCACGAACGAATAATTGGCGATCCGACTCCCATCGTGCCACTTGGCCGGCGCGCGACCTTCTACGGCCCACGCGCGCGCGGCGATCGCGCCGGGCACGACGGGCTTGAACTCATCTGTTGAGAGCCGGCCGGCGCCGTAGACGGCGCTGGCAGCTCGCGCCCCGAGGCCCAGATTGATCTCGAGGTATCTGGCGAATCGCTGCGCGTGCAACGGCCGCAGCACTGGCCACCAAGCGCGCAAATGCGGTGAATGGGTCCATCGCGCGAAGTAGTTCACCAGTCCCAGGTACATCGGATGCGCGCCGTGTCGGTCCAGCGCCTCGCACGCGAACGCCTCCTCCATGAAGAGCAACGCCTCGCGCACTACACCAACCGCACTTGCGAGCTCGTCGGCTGTCGTCGCGGCGGGCTCTCGGCCAAGCAGCGCTCCGATCTCGCCGTACACGCCCCGAGACACCCCACCACTCGGCTGCGAGAGAAGTGTGGAATCGAGCTGCGCGGCGCGCGACGTGTACGTCGACAACCGGTCGGTGAGGCCACGCGGCATCGGTAGCCAATCGCGGCGCGCGTACGCAAAGATCCCGGCGCCCGCCTTTCGAAGCTCGCCCGCACGCTCGGGAGCGCGCAGCGATTCGAGGTCCGCCCCGAGCGCCTGCACCACCGGGCTGAACGCCGTGAGCGCGGCGTGCAAACCGAGCCGCCGATATGCTTCCCATTGCGCCTCGTCATAGAACTGGTCGCCGGTGCTTTCGTGGGGAAAGCCCTCGTTCCGCGCGTGATACTGCTGGACGTCGACCGGCTCGTTGCCAACCAGCGTCGGCTTGAAGAGCAACAACACGCCGTGGTCGTCCGTTGGATAGCGAATGTCGCCCGCCACGATCGGCTGGCGCGCAAGCCCATTTTGCGGTCGCAGCGGCGAGAGATCGATCTCGATCTCGACGCCGAGGTCTTCGCGCGCGCGCCGAACGAGGTTCCCGAAGTCGTCGAACGAGACATCGGGGTCGCATCCGCAGTCCGAGGCGATGATGTACCGGCAGTGACGCCGGAGAAGTTCGTACACTCCCATGTTCTCGAAGTGACCGCCATCCGAGAGGTTGACCCTCCGCGCTGTCGCGCTCGACGAGCCAAAGAGCTCCCGATAGAACGTCCAGCCGGGAAGCAGGGCATGCAGCCGCCCCGCACCGAACGGATGTCGGAGCCACAAGCCGAGCCGGAGGTTCAGCGTCGCCATCAGGTAGGTGACGCCCGGGCCCAATTCCATCGACTTCGACCCCATTTGTGAATTGAAGGCCGCGCCCGATGCGGTGATCGACGTGGCGAGCCACGGTGCATCGCCTGTCCAGCGGTTCGGAACCGCTTGAATGTCCTGCTGCCACGGCACGGCCGCGCTCCCCACGGAAAACCCCACCGGCGACAACACGCCGCTGACCGCGCCGCGCCGGAGCGTGGCGACCGGATCGCTCGATGCGAGGTCGTTCACCGTGCAACACACGAGCTGCAGCGGCTTGTTCTGTTGCATGTCCGTGAGGGCGACGTCATCGTGCTCGCGTACCTCGGCAGTGTGCACGGCAGGGTCGTTCGACGCTCCCAGGTAGGCCCGAGCCAACCGGTCTCTGTAAAAGGCGTGCAAGCCCATCGAGTTGGGATCGAAGGCGGCCAGCACGAGCACGGTTACGGCCAGTGCGATCCCCAGCAGCAACGGCGCCCAGCCGCCATCGGCTGCAACGCAGACGAGCAGGACGAGCGCACAGGCCACCGCGGCGAGGGCGAGATATGCCACCAGCGGCATCGCGCGGCGGCGCAGCCGCTCGAGTCGCGAATCGCCGATTCCTTTGTTCGGCTGGCGCGCGGTGAACTGCTGGAGCTTGCCGAACGCGGCCGACAGTATCACCGCGACCCCGGACAGCCCGGTCAGCTTCACCGCTGGTCCGCCCGTGACGAGGTGCCAGAGCATGGCGCCCGCGCACCAGAGGAGCGCGATGACCGACCACGCCGCGGCGACGGACAGCAGTCGGCTCGTCACGCGACTCACCGAGCCATCCCGAGGTTTGGCGGTCAGCCGACTTCCGAACCTCGACGTCACGAGGCGGAGCAACACCAGCACGAGCAGGCCGGCTGCGAGCGCGCCTGCTGGCCCCAGCAGCGCCAACCACTCGACCGACGGCCGGTTGTCGGCGATGATCGGCAGCCGCAGCGGCGGCAGAGTGAGCCATCGTACGGAAATAATCCGTCCGTACGGCGGTGCCAATCGCCGGGCCATGAGAATCCACGCCGCGACCGCAGTGCCTCCGCCAATGATCGATACGATTACGTACAACGGCCAACTCGCTACTTCGCCACGACGGCGCCAGAACACCTCCGTTGCCGACAGGACGACCCCAATGAGCACGGCGAACGCGATGGCCGGCAGCAGCGAGCTCTCCGCATGGTCGACCACCGACGCGAAGAGCAGTTGCGTGAGCATGAGCCAGACATAGATGGCGATCAGCATCAACGAAAGCGATGCGACGAGCGTGACCAGCGAGCCGGTCACCGCCGCGACGATCATCCGACCGGTATCGTACGACAACAGTCCCGGACGTGGCGCCAGGAAGTTGCTGAATCGGCGAAGGTGCTTCACCTCGGGGCTCTCGACCTGCTCCGTGCTGGGCACCTCTGGAAACTGTCCGCGGCGCGTCTTGTCTTTGGATCGCGCCATCCAGGCGCTCCAGAACGCACCCATGTAGCCGCCGCCGGACACCGTCGAGAGGTAGTCGAGAACGGGCAGCACGCCCAGCTCATGCAGGCCTTGCAGCAGCCCGAGGTTGAATGTCGCGCTGCGAATCCCGCCGCCGGAGAGCGCGATTCCGAATAGATCGCGGCATGGCCGGGTGACGAACTCGTGATACAGCGACCGATCCTTCGGCTCGTCCGCGCTCGATTCTGCCCGCACGGCCCGTTCGGCCGTCGCGGTTGTCGTGGTAAATCTGCCTTCCCCGACGGTGTCGAGGAGCTCGATCTCGCGGTTCACGAGCTCGCCCCAACTGGTCTGGTTGGTTGGGGTTTGCCGCCAATACTCGGTAGGAAGCTCGCGCATGACTTGACCCTCCGGCGAGACCTGCCTCTTACCAGGTCGCCCGCCTACCGTCGGCGTTGATGCGACCTTGCCCCCGCACGGCGGCACGTCGTCGCGCTGTCGCTGCTTTGTAGTCGGGCGGCGCGAATATTACGCTGCCTCGACTGGCGCGCAAGCTGGCAAGGCGCGATTCACAATCTGTGATATCGATCCGCCGATCCAGCGCCAAACGGAAAAGTCAACGAGCGCCGGGATGCTCCTCGCGAGTAGGTCGCTCCGGGGGGAACGGCGGGAAAGAGCGCCATGGATCGCGACCCGGCGGGATCGCTCCGCCGGTCAGGGAGGGCATAGGACTGAGACTATGAGTGCGGGAGACGCGAGACACGGGCCGAGGTGGCACTTGTGCGCCGCGGACTGCGAAACGGCAAACGGCGGCAGACGTGGCCGTTAAGGTGGGCCCTCGCAGCTCCCGCACTCACCATCTCACCGCCTATGCCCTCCCTGACCGGCGCAACACACCAACCTCCACGACCCACTCAGCCGTCCGCCGTTTCCTCAGCGCCCAACCTCCTCCCCCAACCCGAGTCACCGCGCCGCAGCGTCTTCCCGCCGCGCCTTCTCGGCCAACTCTCGCACGCGTGCGA
This sequence comes from Gemmatimonadaceae bacterium, assembly GCA_035469245.1. Lineage (GTDB taxonomy): Bacteria > Gemmatimonadota > Gemmatimonadetes > Gemmatimonadales > Gemmatimonadaceae > JAQBQB01. The sequence goes on along the minus strand of DATISA010000401.1, from coordinate 2,177 downwards.
TGGCTGCCTTCACCACGTCGGCCCCGATCCACCGCTCTGCTTCCCCGCCGGTGTTGGGGAAGAAGAAGCTGAACCTCGACGGCTCGCTCCCGGTCAGCGTGGCCAGTGCACCGGCGTACACCTGCATCTGGACGTCGTAGTCTCTCGCCGTCCGTTCTTCCTGACCAGGTGTGATCTCGTGCGACTTGAAGTCCATGATCTCGAGCTGCCCATCGATCCGCGCCACGAGATCCATCGAACCTCGCATCACCGTCGTGCCGCCCTCTCCGCGCACGAACCACGTGAACGACAGCTCGCCCTCCGTCTCTGGCGCCTCGTAGAATCGCGCCACGGCGGGGTTCTCGATACTCGCTTCAACGAGCGCGGTCAGCTTCGCCGCCGCCGCTCTGAGCCGCGCCGACCCCGCGCTCTCGCCGGTTCGGTCGACGAGCTCGTACTCGAGGAACGAATCGAGCTCCTCCTCATCGAGCCGCTCCTCGAGCGCGGCATGCAACACGTCGCCGATCACGCGCGCCGGAATCCCACCGGGTGGCGTATCGCGCGCATCGGCGATTCGTCGCACGCGCATGCCAAGGACGTACTGTTTGCGATACTCGTCCGTACTCTTCGACAGTTTCATCAACTCCGTCGCCGAGCGGCGCGGCAGGACGACGGGCGTCGCGACGGGATCGAGCTGCATATCGGCGCGTGCCGCGACGCCCGATCGTGCCGCCATGAGCTCGCTCATCGACGGGAGCTTCGGGATCTCGGGCGCCGGTAGCGGCCGCGCGCCCATCACGCTCTCGCCCGCCGTGTACCCGCCGACGTAGGTGAAGTAGCCGTCCTCTTCGAGCAGGGCATGCAGCAGCCAGTGCGTCACCTTGTCGGGATCCTTCTCCGAGTCGGGCCACCAGATGGGCACCGTCTCCGCGACGTCTCCGGCGTTGGCGCACAGCACCAGCCGGTCGCGCGCCCGTGTGGTCGCGACGTACCAGAGGCGCTTCTCCTCGGCCTCGCTCAACAATTGGTCGCGCCGCCGCAGACATTCCCACGCACCGCTCTCCGCCGGCTCCTTCTCGAAGCTTTCCGGGTCCTTGATCCTCACCGCGACGCCCGCGGCGGGATCGGCAATGATCCTCGGCGCATTGTTCTTCTTGACGATTGGCCGGTCGAGGTCGAGCAGAAACACGATCGGCCACTCGAGCCCCTTCGCGCCGTGCACCGTCGACAGCGTCACCACGTTGTCGCGGGCCGTGAACAGGAGCGCATCGCCGTCGTCCGTCGCCTCCTGCTCGCGCTGCTCCATGAAGGCGACGAAGTCCGACACGGTGCTCTCCGGTCGTCCTTCAGCGATCCGTATCAGTTTTCTGATGTTGCCGAGGGCGATGCGACCGCCCTGGCCCGCCAGCACGTGCGCGCCGTACGCCGAGCGCGCGACGGCAAAGTCGATCAACTCCGCAACGCTCACGCGGTCGCGCAGCTCGCGCGCCGTCCGCAGCCAGTCGCGGGCGCGAATGAGGACGGGATCGGTGGTCGGGATGGTGTTGGAGTGGACCGCCTTCGACAATGGCGCGCGCGGCGCCGTCGCGCGACAGCGCATCAGCGCTTCGTCGGTGAGGCCGACGAACGGCGAGCGGAGCAGCCCGAGCCACGCAACGTCGTCGCGCGGATCGGCCAGCGCCGCGAGCAGGAGCCGGACGTCGCGAATCTCGCGCCGTCCAAAAAAGCCGGTGCTGCTCGCCACGTAGTAGGGCACGTTGTGCCGGCGCAGCGCCTGCTCGAGAATCGGCAGCCCGGTGCGCGTTCGGAAGAGCAGCGCCAGGTCACGCCACTCCACTGCCCGCGGCGACTTGGCTTTGTCGTCCCACACCAGCAGCTGCCCGATCATCTCGTGCATCCGCGCCACCACGGCCTCGGCTTCGGCATCTCGCCGTTCGTCAGCGTTGCCGTCGCGCCCGGTCGACGGCGTGACCAGCTCGATCAGGTCGTTGTCGTTCGGCGACTCGCGGTACGGCCGCAGCGGATGATAGTCGACCTCGTGCCCCGCCTCGCGAACGGCCGCCGGGCCTTCGCCCATCACTCCCTCGAATGTCGCGTTCACGTAGGCGATGATCGGCTTGCGGCTCCGGAAATTCGTGTCGAGGTGGATCGGCGGGATGCCGCGATTGGCGAAATCCTGCTCGACCTTGCGCCAGAGC
>DATISA010000400.1:0-9909 GCA_035469245.1 Gemmatimonadaceae bacterium | reverse complement strand
ATTCGCATCACGCTTCGCGCCAACGTCGATCTCCCGGAAGAAGCCGACCTTGGAGCGACGAGCGGTGCCGAAGGCGTGGGTCTCATGCGCACGGAGTTTCTGGTCGTAGGTCGTGCCACGATGCCCGACGAGGATGAGCAGTACCGCGCTTACCGCCGTGTCGTCGAAGCATTCAAGGGCCATCCGGTCGTCATCCGAACGTTCGACGTCGGCGGAGACAAGCTGCCGGTTGGCGGCTATCCGAGCGAGCCCAACCCGTTCCTCGGATGGCGCGCGATCCGGATGTGCCTCGACTTGCCGGAACTGTTCGGCGTGCAGCTTCGTGCGCTGCTCCGTGCCGCCGTGCACGGCGACGTCCACATCATGCTTCCGCTCGTCGTCACGGTCGACGAGGTGCGGCGTGCACGCGAGATGCTCGACGCCGCGGCGCGTGAGCTCGAAGCGCGCGGCGCCGAGTTCCGCCGCGACATTCCGCTCGGCGTGATGATCGAGACGCCGGCCGCGGCGGTCGCCTGCGACACCTTTGTCGGCGATGTCGCGTTCTTCAGCATCGGCACGAACGATTTGGTGCAGTACACGCTGGCGGTCGACCGCGGCAACGCCAACCTCGCGACCAGGTTCACGCCGCTCCATCCGGCGGTGCTCAAGCTGATCCGGCGCACGGTCTTTACGGCACGACAGCACTCGCTCGACGTCGCCGTATGCGGCGAGATGGCATCCCAGCCGCTCATGGCGTTCGCGCTCATCGGTCTCGGTGTGCGCCAACTGAGCGTCGCTCCGCGCTCGGTACCGCTCGTCAAGCGGATCGTGCGCAGCATTTCGGTGGAAGTGGCCGAAGACGCGGCGAGTGCCGCGGCGGCGGCGGGCACCGCGGCGGAAGCGGAAGCGGTGTTGAGTGGCACGCTCGCTGGAGCGCTCGGAGGCCAGACGTTCATGGCGGACGGGTTGCCGGGCTGAGACGCAGAGCCTAGGGTTCAACAACCAGGCGCTCGCCTCTCAACTTTCGCCACCGCCCGCTGTGTACGATCGTCATCTCTTCACGTCCGAGTCGGTGACCGAGGGCCATCCCGACAAGGTCGCCGACGCCATCTCGGACGCGGTGCTCGACGCCATCCTCGCCGACGATCCCACCGCCCGCGTCGCATGCGAGACGCTGGTCACGACGGGGCTGGCCTGCGTGGCCGGCGAGATCACGACATCCACGTACGTGCACGTGCCGGACATCGTGCGCGCGACGATCGACCGGATCGGCTACACCGATCCCGCCTACGGTTTCGACAGTAAGACGTGTGCGGTGATCAGCACGATCGATCGCCAATCGCCCGACATCGCGATGGGCGTCGACACTGGCGGCGCCGGCGATCAGGGGATGATGTTCGGCTACGCCACCGACGAGACCGCCGAGCTCATGCCGATGCCGATTCAACTCGCGCATCGTCTCACGGAGCGGCTGGCCGAGTGCCGTCGCAGCGGCGCGATCGAGTGGCTGCGACCCGACGGGAAGGCTCAGGTGACTGTGGTGTACGAAGACAGGCAGCCCGTTGCGGTGGACACGGTGGTCGTGTCTACCCAGCATGGCGATCACGTCACCGCGCGCGAGATCCGCTCGGCGATCATCGAAGCGATCGTCGAGCCGACGATTCCGCCGGAGCTCCGCTCGAAGAAGATGAAGTACCACATCAATCCAACCGGCCGGTTCGTGATCGGCGGTCCACAGGGCGACGCGGGCCTCACCGGTCGGAAGATCATCGTCGACACGTACGGCGGCATGGGACGCCATGGTGGCGGCGCGTTCAGCGGAAAGGATCCGTCCAAGGTCGATCGCTCGGCGTGCTATGCCGCGCGCTGGGTCGCCAAGAACATCGTGGCGGCCAAGCTCGCGAGGCGCTGCGAAGTGCAGCTCGCGTACGCGATCGGAGTGGCCGAGCCGGTCTCGTTGATGGTGGACACGTTCGGAACGTCGGTCGTGCCCGAGTCGAGCATCACCGATGCGGTACGCGAGGTATTCGATTTGACGCCGCGGGGCATCATCGATGCCCTCGTGCTGCGAAAGCCGATCTACAGCGCAACGTCGGCGTACGGTCACTTTGGCCGCACGCCTCGCAAGGTGGGCCGCGGGCGCTCCGCCATGACGTTGTTCACGTGGGAACGAACCGACCGGGCGGCGCAGCTCGCGCGCGCCGTCCGATGATGCCGGGTGTCGCATGATTGAAGTCGTCGTATCGAAGTTGGGCGTCGATCCGGGTTCGCAGACGTACGTCGTCGTGCTCCAGGAAAAAGGCGGTGCGCGCCTGCTGCCGATCTGGATCGGCCAGGTCGAGGCCGAGTCGATCGTGATGCACATGCACAACATGAAGCGCTCACGTCCGCTCACTCACGATCTGTGCAAGTCGCTCATCCTCGCGAGTGGTTCGCGCCTCAAGCGCATCCAGATCACGCGCGTCGAGAACAACACGTACTACGGCGAGCTCCACCTCGAGCGCGATGGCAAGATCGTCCAGGTCGACTCGCGACCGTCCGACGCGATCGCGATCGCCTTGCGCCTCGACGCGCCGATCTTCGCGGCCGAGGCGTTGCTCATGCGCGCCGAGGAGGAGGAGTCGGAGGAGAGCGAGAGCTACGGCGTGCCGGAGTCGCCGGCGCCCGACTCCACGGAGCTGAGCGCCGATCAGCTGAAGCAGTATCTCGAGCAGCTGCGTCCGGAGGACTTCGGAAAGTTCAAGCTGTGATCTCGCTCGAGCAGCGCGCGGATTCCACGACGCCCGTCCGGCGCGTGGACGGACGCGTCGTGCGTGGTACGCGCAGCGGGGAGGTCCCCGTCGCGCATCAGTGGATCGTGCTCCACCGTGTCGGCCCGGACCGTGCCGGGCCGATCGACTCGACACGCAGTGGGGCCAACGGGTCGTTCAGCATGCGTTACCGGCCGTCGGGCGACACGACGGCCGTGTATTTCGTGTCTACGTCGTACGGCGGCGTCGCATATTTCACGGCGCCGCTCCGATCCCCGGTCGTTCGCGGCGACGACGCGCGACTGACCGTCTTCGACACGACGTCCGCACCGATCGCGATCAAGATCGGCGGCCGGCACCTGATCATCGGCACCCCGCTGCCGGATGGACGACGTCCAATCGGCGAAGTGTACGATCTCGAGAACGACAGCACCGTCACCGCGATCGCGCGCGACAGCGTCACGCCGGTGTGGGCCGCCCACATTCCGGAGGCGGCGATCAATTTCCAGTTGAACCGCGGCGGCGATCTCGCCCCGGGAGCGGTGTCGCAGCGCGGCACGTCAATCGGGCTCTTCGCGCCGCTCAGTCCTGGAATTCGACAAGTCGCATTCACCTACGATTTGCCCGCGCGCGCTTTTCCGCTCAACCTGCCGATCGAGCAGCCGACAGGGGTGCTCGAGGTCCTGGTACAGGAGCCGCAGGCGCGAGTGACGGGCGCGCGGCTCCGCGAGCTCGCGCCGGTGAGCACCGAGGGACGCACGTTCCGTCGCTACCTCGCGCAGGACGTGACCGCCAACACGGTCCTCAACGTCGACGTGCCGCGCGTCGTCACCGCGACGAGAGAGCGCGTGTACGGCGGTGTCGGCATCGCGCTGAGCCTCACGATGGTCGCCGCGCTCGTCCTTGCCCTGCGCCGCGCGCGCCCGAAGCGCGTTCTCGTTCGGCCGCTCGGCGAGCGACAATCACAGACGCTCGCGCGTGCAATCGCCGACCTCGATGCGGAATTCGAGCGCGCTCCCGGCGACGCGGGTGCACGTGCGTCGTACGACGCCCGGCGCGCGGAGCTCAAGGCGCAACTTGCCGCTGCGCTTGCCGCTGAACGCCGACCCATCTAGATTCGCGTTCACAACTGAAGGCGAACGCGGGACACGGAAACCGGTGTGATGCCGGTGCGGCCCCGCCACTGTAACGGGCAGCGATGCGCGCTCACGATGCCACTGGCCACCCGGCCGGGAAGGCGAGCGATGCAGCCCGAAGCCAGGAGACGACCCACGTTCGCGCCACACTTCACAGATCCTCGGGGGAGGACTGGTGGCGACTCGGCCGCGAACTGTCGCGTCCCGCGTTGCGGGCATTCTCCTCCAGGGAAGGATGCCCGTGTTTCGTTCTATCGCGTTTGCGCTGCTCGCGTCAATGGCACCTGTCGCCTGTCGCCAGGCCGAGCGCTCGCGTCACGACGACACGGCACTCCGCGACGACTTCGGCGCGTCGATCCGCATCCCGGCGAGGCCGCCACAACGCATCGTTTCGCTCAATCCGGCGACCACCGAGATTCTGTTCGCGATCGGAGCGGGGCCGCGAGTGGTCGGCCGGTCGCAGTATGATGAATTCCTGAAGCCCGCCCGCGCCGTGCCCAACCTCGGCCCCGCGCTCCGGCCGAACGTTGAAGCGATTCTCGGCGCGCACCCCGATCTGGTGCTGCTTCACGCCGGCGCCGAGAACGAGGCCGCCGCCGGGCGCCTGCGCCAGGCGGGAATCGCCGTCGTCGCGCTGCGGATCGACCGCATCGAGCAGTTCGAGCGCGACGCACGGCTGATTGGACGGCTCACCTGCGACTCTGTGCAGGCCGCGATCCTCGTCGACACGATCGCCGCGACGCTCGCGCGGGTCCGAGCCGCAACGGCCGGGCTGCCTCGTCCCACGGTGTTCATGCATGCCTGGGAACGGCCGCTGATCGCGATTGGTGGCGGCAGCTTCCTCAACCAGCTCGTCGACATCGCCGGCGCGCGAAACGTCTACGAGGACCTGCCGCAGCCCTCCGCCATCGTCACGCTCGAGGACGTGATTCGGCGCAATCCCGATTACGTGATGGTGAGCCCGGCCGCCGCGCCAACGCTGCGTTCCAACGAACGCTGGCAGGCACTTCCCGCCGTCCGCGCCGGACGTCTGCTCATCTACGACACCCTTGTCGTCGGTCGCCCGTCCGTCACGCTCGGCGAGGGTGCCGTGTCGCTTGCCCGGCTGCTTCACCCGGGATCGGTGCACTGATGTCGCCCTGGCGTTGGGCCGTGCTCGCACTGCTGCTTCTCGCTGCCTGCATCGCGGGGACGGCAATCGGCACGATTCGACTTCCCTTATCAGTGATCTGGGATGGCGTGCGCGGCGTCGGCGACCCCAACTCGATGATGGTCATTCGCAACCTGCGCCTCCCGCGCGTTTCGCTCGCGGTGCTCGTCGGCGCGGGGCTCGGCGTGTCCGGCGCGGCGCTCCAGGGGACGATGCGCAACCCGCTCGCCGAGCCGTATCTCCTCGGCGTCTCCGGGGGGGCGGCCGTGGGCGCGGTGATCGCGACGAGTCTCGGCATTGGCGCCGCGCTGCTTCCTCTCGCCGCCTTCGTCGGCGCGATCGTCGCGGTGCTCGCCGCGTTCTTCGTCGCGCACGCCGCGGGCGCGCGCGGCGACCCGCGAGTGCTCCTCATGGCGGGCGTCGTCGTCGGCGCCTTCGCCAACGCCGCGATCATGGTGCTGCTGGCCAACGCCGAGCCGAACGAAGTGCGCAACGCGCTCTGGTGGATGATGGGCTCCGTCGGCGAAGCAACCTGGTCGCAGGCGGCCTGGCTCGCCCTCTATTTGCTCGTCGGCGGCGGCGCGCTGGTCGTCGTTGGGCGGGAGATCGATGTGCTCGCCCTGGGCGAGGAGGCGGCCGCCGGGCTCGGGCTCGACGTCGACGCGGCGATCCGGCGCGTCTTTCTCGTCGCCTCGCTGGTCGCAGCCGCGACGGTCGCCGCCGCCGGCCTGGTTGGATTTGTCGGGCTCGTCGTGCCGCACATCGTTCGGGCCGTGGGCGTCCGCCGCCACCGCGCATTGCTCGTCGGCAGCGCGCTTGCCGGCGCGACGCTGGTGGTGTTCGCCGATCTGCTCGGCCGCGTCCTCCGGCCGCCCGCCGAGTTGCCGCTCGGCGCGGTGACCGCGCTGATCGGCGTTCCGTTCTTCCTCGCCAAGCTGCGCCGGCTCACATGATCGAATTCCGCGACGTCACCGTTCGCTATCTCAACGCCGAGCGAGATGCTCTGTCCGGCGTGAGCTTCACGGCCGCGCGCGGATCGATCACCGCCGTGGTCGGGCCGAACGGCAGCGGCAAGAGCACGCTGGTACGCGCGCTCATCGGCCGGGTGGCGGTGTCGCGCGGTAGCATCCGGCTCGACGGCCAGGCTGCGGACGAGATCCCCCGGCACGTTCGCGCGCAGCGAATCGCCTTCGTCACGCAACGCGAGGAGCTCGCGTTTCCCGTGCTCGTGAGCGAATACGTCGCGCTCGGACGCTTTCCGCACCTCGGGCTGTGGCGCGTGGCCGATGAGCGGGATCAGCTCGCGATCGGCAAGGCGATCGAGCAAGCGGGCATCGAGGCGCTGCGGTCGCGGCGGCTCGACGCGCTCTCCGGCGGCGAGTGGCAGCGGGTGCGGCTCGCACGAGCGCTCGCGCAGGGTGGCGACGCGCTCGTTCTCGACGAACCAACGGCGTTTCTCGACGTCGCGCACGAGATGGGCGTCTTCGAGCTGCTCGATCGCCTCTCTCGCGGCGGACACGCCGTGATACTCGTGAGCCACCAGCTCAACCTCGTGGCGCGATTCGCCGCCAGGCTCGTCCTGCTGCGACAGGGCGCCGTCGTCGCGACCGGCACCCCCGACGAGGTCATGCAGGCCACGACCCTCGAACGCGTCTACGACTGGCCGCTCGTCGTCACCCACGACCCACTGGTCGGCGCGCCGGCGCTTGTACCGCTTCGCGCTCGATCAACCGACTGACCCTCCAACTCCAACGAGAACCACCCATGCACGGACGCCGTTCGCTCGTCGCAATCGTCGCAACCGTCGCTCTCGCGCCCACCGCATCGCTGCACGCCCAACAGACCGACACTGCGCAGATGGTGCCGGTGGTCGTCACGGCGACACGCGTGCCGATCGGCGCGCTCGACGCCCCCGCCGCCGTGAGTGTCATCACCGGCGACCAGCTGCGCCTGCGCGGGAGTACGTCGCTCGCGGCAGCGCTGGCCGCTCTGCCGGGATTCGATTTCGCGCAGTCCGGCTCGTTCGGCGCGACGACGTCGCTTTTCGTCCGCGGTGGCGAGAGCAAGTACGTGAAGGTGCTCGTCGACGGAGTCCCACTCAACGAGCCGGGCGGCGCAATCGACTTCGGCTCGCTCACCACGGACAACATCGAGCGCATCGAGGTGGTACGTGGTCCGGCAAGCGTACTGTACGGCGCCGATGCCGTGACCGGCGTGATCCAGATCTTCACGCGCCGAGGGCAGGGGAACCCGCACGCCATCCTGTCGGCGCGAGCCGGCAGCTACGGCTCCGGCGACGTGGACGGCACCGTGCTCGGATCCTTCGGTGCCGGTGATTACTCGCTCGCTGGCGCCCGCCACGACACGCGCGGCATCTACGCATTCAACAACTCGTATCACAGCACCGTCGGCAGCGCCGGCGTGCATCTCGCCCTCGACCCGAGAACGACCCTCGCCGTTTCGGTGCGCTACAACGACGGGCAATTCCACTATCCGACCGACGGCGGCGGTGAAGTGGTCGACAGCAATGCCCAGCAATCGCAGGAACGCACCGTGCTCTCCGCCGACCTCACGCGGCGACTCGCCACGTGGATGGATGCCCAGGTCGGCGTCACGTCGTCGTCGACCACGGGTGGAACCGACAACCGTCCGGATACGCCGGACGGCAGCGGCACCGAGTCGATCGATCGTACGCGACGACACGGCGTGGACCTTCACACCAACATCAGCCTGCCCGTGCGAACGACGCTCACCGCCGGCGTGCAAGCCGAGCAGGAGGACGAGCGCTCGGAGAGCCAATTCCTGTTCGGCAGTTCGCAATCGACGTCGGTCTTCCACGCCTCACGACACAACACGGCGGCGTATCTACAGGGCATCGTCTCGCCGGTCAGAGCGGTAACGGTGACCCTTGGCGGGCGGCACGACCGCAACGAGCGATTTGGGAAATTCGACACCTACCGCGTTGGTGCGGCGTGGCGGCCGCTCGCTGACACGCACGTGCGCGTCGCGGCTGGCAGTGCGTTCCGCGAGCCCACGTTCTTCGAGAACTACGCCACCGGTTACGTGACGGGAAACCCGTCGCTCCACCCCGAGCGTTCCACCTCGTGGGAGGTCGGGCTCCGGCAGTCGTTCGCCGAGGACCGCGTGTCGATCGGCGCGACGCACTTCGACCAGCGGTTCCGCGACATCATCGACTACACCGGTTCCACCAACTCCTGCGGGGCGAGCTACTGCAATGTCGCGCGGGCGTCCGCGCGCGGACGGGAGTTCGAGGGCCAGCTGCGCCTGACCTCCAGCCTGACGCTCGACGCGAACCTCACGCACCTCGACACCAAGGTGCTCAGGGCCGGATACGACACGACCAGCGGCGGTTTGTATCACGCCGGCGAGCAGCTGATCCGCCGTCCCGCTACGAGCTGGAGCGCCGGTGGGTCATGGGTCCACCGGGTGGGAAGTCTCGACCTGCGCGTCCTCCACGCTGGCATGCGCTCCGATCGTGATTTTCGTCCGTTCCCGGCGATCGCCGTGGCCGATCCGGCATACACTCGAGTCGACCTGGGCGGTGTTCTGCCGTTCGCGGACTTCACACCTCGTCTTGGCGATCTCGAGGCCACCGTCCACGTCGAGAACCTGTTCGATGCGAAATACCAATCGGTGTTCAACTTCCTGAGCCCGCGCCGGACCTTGCTCGCGGGAGCCCGCGCTCGATTCTAGATCCCTGGGCAGCGCGCGGAACGCGCGCGCCAGTAGCTTTCAGGTCATGACCCTCGTCGTGACCGACGCGATCGTTCTGCACGCGTTCGATTACCAGGAGAGCTCGCGCATCCTCCGCATCGTGACTCGCGATGCGGGGGTGCGCTCGGTGCTCGCGCGCGGCGCAAAGCGGTCGAAGCGACGATTCGGACCGGCGCTCGATCTCTACGCGCAGGGCACGGCCGAGCTGCAGGTAAAGATCGGTCGCGACCTCGACACGCTGAGCGCCTTCGACCTCACCCGCGCACGTCCGAGCCTGGCGATGGAGCTGGGACGATTCACCGGCGCGAGCGTGGTCGCGGAACTGATTCTCCGGTTCGCGCGCGACGCAGCCGACCCCGAGCTCTTCGACGCCGTTGCCAGCGCGCTCGACGAGCTGGCGGGCGCGCCGTCGGACCGAGCGCGCGACGTCACGATCGCCGCCGGCTGGCGCGTTCTCTCTCAGCTCGGCGTAGCACCCACTGTCGACTATTGCGCCGAATGCCACACGGAGATCGCGTCGGACGCGCCGGCGATGTTCAGTCATCCGGCGGGCGGCGTTCTCTGCCTGCGCTGCAGTCACCTCGCGCGCGGCGGCCGCGTTCTACCCGCCGCCGCGCGCGCCGCGCTTCGCCAGTGGCTCGGCGGCGAAGCGCATCCCATGGCTGACGCGAACGAGGCGCGCGCGCACCAGCGCCTGCTGCGTGAGTTCGTTCGCGAGCATCTCGCCGACGACCGGCCCCTGCGCGCCTTTCAGGTTTGGGAGCAGGGCGCGTGGGTGGAGGCCGGCGCATGATCCTGGGGACCGCTGGGCACATCGATCACGGCAAGACCACGCTGGTGCACGCCCTCACTGGCGTCGACACCGATCGGTTGCCCGAAGAGAAGCGGCGTGGGATCACGATCGAACTGGGATTCGCGCCCCTCGCGATCGAAGGCGTCGGCACGATCGGCGTCGTCGATGTGCCGGGGCATGAGGCGTTCGTTCGAACGATGGTCGCCGGCGCCAGCGGCATCGATCTGGCCCTGCTCGTCGTTGCCGCCGACGAAGGCGTGATGCCGCAGACGCGGGAACACCTTGCGATCCTCGAGCTGCTCGGTGTCAGCAACGGCGTCATCGCGCTCACCAAAGTGGATCTCGTCGACGACGACTGGCTCGCGC
>DATISA010000399.1:0-5211 GCA_035469245.1 Gemmatimonadaceae bacterium | reverse complement strand
AGTCCGTCGAGACGCCGTTGACGCTCGTCCGCCAGTTGCCCTGCGGCCCGATAGCTTGTACCCGTGCCGAGACCACCGGCGACACGCCGGCGAACAGCGTGCCCCCCCCGTCGCGTTTGAGCTGATCGGCATCGGCCACGGTGAGCCGGTTGTACGAACCGGCGCCCTGGTTCACGCCACCGGGCGTGCCCGAGCCGGGCATCACGATGATCAGGTTCGTGCCAAGGCTGCTGATCTGATTCTTGATCTGCAGCTGCGCGCCGTTGCCCACGGCTACCATCACGATCACCGCGCCCACTCCGATCACGATGCCGAGCATCGTGAGCATCGTCCGCAGCTTGTTCTTGAGGATGCTGGTCGACGCGACCTTGAGCAGCGTTGACTGTTTCATGCGGCCTCCTCCAACACTTCGCTTCCCGCTTCGTCGCCGGCCGCGATGACCGCGGCGAGATCGTCCGCCGCCGAGCGGCGGTTGGCGACCGGGTGATCGCGGATGATGTGGCCGTCGCGCACCTCGACGATACGCTTGGCATACTGCGCCACCTCCGGCTCGTGCGTCACGAGCAGGATGGTGATGCCCTGTTCATTCAACTCCTGGAACAGCGCCATGACTTCGATCGTCGTGCGGCTGTCGAGATTGCCGGTGGGCTCGTCCGCCAACAGCAGCGTGGGCTGAGTGACGAGTGCTCGCGCGATCGCCACACGCTGCTGCTGGCCCCCCGACAGCTCACTCGGCTCGTGATCCATGCGATCGCCGAGACCGACGCGATGGAGCGCGTCCGCCGCGAGCGTTCGCGTGTCGAGCTTGCGCCCGCTGCGATCGTACAGCAGCGGCAGCTCGACGTTGTCGATCGCGCTCGTGCGCGCCAACAGGTTGAAGCCCTGGAACACGAACCCGAGCTTCTGATTACGCAGATCGGCGAGCGCGTTCTTGTTCAAGCCGTCTACGCGCGTTCCATCGAGCGAGTAAGTGCCCTCCGTCGGCACGTCGAGACAGCCGAGGATGTTCATCAGCGTCGACTTGCCCGAGCCCGACGATCCCATTACCGCGATCATCTCGCCCGGTTGCACGACCAGATTCACACCGCGGAGCGCGAAGACTTTGTTCGCGCCGCCGCCCATCTGGTAGATCTTTTTGACGTTCGAGATCTCGATCACTGGCTTGTTCGAGGTCGACATGGATCGGTTCTCCATTACGGGCCGCGGCGGAAACCGCCGGCCGGCCGCGCCGGCTGGAACGGATTGGTGCCCGACTGCGCCGACGCGCCGGCCGGCGCCGCTGCCGCTGTCGTCTGAGTGGCGTTGACACCGATGATCACCTGCATTCCTTCGCGAACGCCGTCCCCCGACACTTCGGTACGCTGGCCGTCGGTGAGACCGGCCGTCACGCGCACGCGATGCAGCGTGTTCGCGGAATCGACATACCAGAGCGCCGGCGGTGTGGGACGCGTGCCGCTGCGTGTCGCGCCGCTCGTCGGCGAACCCTGCGCGTTCTGCGCGTTCTGCATCCGCTGTCGCCACTGCTGCGCTTGCGCGCTGTCAACGCCGCTACCGCCTTGCGCGCGGCCGCTACGGACGGACGCCAGCATCTCGGGCGTCGCCGTGAGATGGAGCGCGGCGTTCGGCACCGTGAGCACGTTGTCGGCGCTCGCGGTGAGGAACTGCACCGTTGCCGTCATGCCGGGAAGCAGCTTGCCGTTCGGGTTCTTGACGGCGATCACCGCCGTATAGTTCACGACGTTGTCCGTCGTCGTCGACTGCAGGCGCACCTGCTTCACGGTCCCGGTGAATCGATCGTTCGGATACGACTGCACCGTGAACTGCGCCGGCTGGCCTTCCTTGATCTGGCCGATGTCGCTCTCGTCCACGGATGCGAGGATCTGCATCTCGCCGAGATCGTTGGCGATCAGGAAGAGCTGCGGCGCCGACAGGCTTGCCGCGACGGTCTGCCCGACGTCCACGTTGCGTTCGACGATCACGCCGTCGATCGGCGCGTAGATGGACGTGTACGACAGGTTCTGCTTGGCGCGCTGCAGCGCGATCTCGGCTGATTTCACCGATGCCTGCTGCACCGAGAAGTTCGACTGTACCGTGCTGAATTCGCTCGCCGTGATGACCTTGGCGTCGAACAGCTGCTTGTTGCGCGCGTACTCGTCCTGTGCCTGCTTCAGCGTCGCCTGTGTCTTCTCGAGCTGCGCTTCGGCGTCCTGCACCGCCTGTTGCTGGAGCGTAGGATCGATGCGCGCCAACAGCTCGCCCTTCGTCACCTTGTCGTTGAAGTCGACGTAGATCTGGGCGATCTGGCCGGACACCTGCGTGCCGACCTGCACCGTGCGAACCGCTTGGAGCGTGCCCGTCGCGGAGACGGTGGATTTGAGCGAGCCGCGCGTGACGGCCGCCGTGCGATAAGCCGGTGCCTCTTTGGCGTCGGCCCGCTTGTACAGCCACGCCGTCGTGCCTGCAGCACCGAGAGCGATCGACGCAGCGGCGATTGCGATCTTCTTCATGTCAGCCTCGTCTTTGGGTGGGCCCGTGTTCTCTCGGGCTCTACTCCTTAGACGTTGGCCAGGCGGGGATGCTGAGGGTCGTGTGCCGAACTGCACGCCGCTGATGCGAACGGCACGGCGGGTTTGGGCGGCGGGCGGCGGGCGGCGGTGCTCGCTTCAGCCCGTAACGCCCAGCCGGCGTTCGAGCGCTTCGCGGCGCGACCGGCTCACCTTCAACCTCACGCCGTTCTTGAGCTGGACATCGTAGTCGCCGCCTTCGGCGCGGAGAAATACGTCGATCAGATCGAGCCGGACGATTGCCGACCGGTGAATGCGCATGAAGAACCGAGGGTCGAGCTTCTCCTCGAGCGTCTGTAGCGACTCGCGCACGATGTAGCGCCTGTCGCCGACATACAGTTCGGCGTACACGCCGGCGGCGAGGATGTAGTCGATCTGCGACACGGGGACGACGCGGATCTTGCCTTTGCTCTCGACGGCGACGCGCTCGAGGTAGCTGGAGGGCGGAGCCTCCAGGCGCGCCGGCTCGCCCGACGGCGCGGTCGAGCCGCCCTGCAATGCGGCGAGCAGTTGGCCGCGGAGTCGGTCCACCTCGTGCAGCTCGACCGTGTGACGCGCACGCTGGAGAGCTTGCTCGAAGCGCTCGTCGTCGAACGGCTTCACCAGATAGTCGAGCGCGGCGAGCTCGAATGCCTTGACCGCGTGCTGATCGTACGCCGTGACGAAAATCGTGACCGGCATGTTTGCCGCTCCAACCTCACGCACCACGTCGAAGCCGGTCCTCCCCGGCATTTGGTAATCGAGAAACACCACGTCCGGCCGCTCGTCGCGGATCGCTTGTACGGCGTCATTTCCGTTGTCGATCATGCCGACGATCTCGACGTCCGGCGCCTCGCGCAGTAGCGCGGCCACTCGCTCGCGCCCGAGCAACTCGTCATCGACCACCAGGACTCGCAGGCGCTTACGCGGAGCCGACTCGGTCATCGCACCGGCTCGGCGCGGAGGTCACCGGCCGTGTGGTACGGCAGCCTGATCCTGGCATCGGTTCCGGCGGAGTCGCGGCCAACGAGTTCGAGCGAGTAGTCCGCGCCATAGATCGCCTCGAGGCGCGCGCGCGTGTTGCGAAGCCCGATGCCGCTGCCCGGCTCCGGCTCGCTGGCGCTCCCTCCGTCACCGTCGGCGCCCGTGTCGCGCACGGTGAGCACGAGCGCCTCGTCGTCGCGCCGCGCGAGCACGTCGATCCGGCTCGGCGCCGAGGTCCTGCTCACCGCGTGCTTCATCGCGTTCTCGACGAGCGGCTGCAGGATCATCGGAGGCACGAGCGCGTCGGCGAGCGACGCGTCGACATCGATCGACGTCTCGAGCCTTCCTTGAAAGCGAATGCGCAGGATCTCGAGATAGCGTTCGATCGTGGCCAGCTCACGCGAGAGTGGGATCTCGGACTCCGGCGACGGCTCGAGCGTTCCGCGCAGCAACTCGCTCAATCGCGCGATCATGCGACGCACGCCGCGCGGATCGCGATCGACGAGCGCCGAGACGGCATTGAGCGTGTTGAAGAGAAAGTGCGGATTGAGCTGGCTCTGCAGCACGGAGAGCCGCGCCTCGGCAAGCTGCGCGCGCAATCGCGCCGACTCCTGGACTCGACGCTGGTAACGTGTGAAGTAGTCGCGCGCGACGCCGCCCGCGATGACGGCAAACGAGAACATGAAATCATTGAGGTAGCGCGCGCGGACGAAGAACCACGGTCCTCGGTCGCCGCGGCGCGGTCCGCGCGCGCCGGGTGGCGGCAAGAGTCCTCGCCGCACGATCTCCACGATGACGTCCACGGCAAGCGCGACGACGAGGGCCACCGCCAGGTACAGCAGGAACCGCCAGACGTGTCGACGAATGTCGACCGTGAACCGGCTCGTGAACCAGAAGAGCGGCGGTGTGGCGATCATCCAGAGAACCGATTCCACCATGCCGATGGCGATGACGCGCGTCGTCATGGGCGGGCCCTCGCCGCCCGGCGGGAAGATCCAGTTGGTGACGCTCAGCGCACCGAAGACGAGCCAGAACGTGGCGATGCCGACCAGCTCGCGGCCGGTGGGCCAGTGGCGCACGGCGGGTTCGTGCTCGTCGAGGCGGAGCGGGGCGGTCATGGGTGAAGTATGGGCCCGGCGGCCGGGACGAGGCTATGGCGTGGCGTGCAGGTGGGAACGCGGGCGTGCAGTTGGGAACAGAAAGGGGTCGAGAAGGCCGAGGTGAGGAAGGCACAGGGAGCGGCGCTGGGACTCGGCGTCTCCATGCCGAGGTGCGGCCAGCGTCGAGCGTTCTAGCCAACGGCACCGTGCGCGGCAATATTCGCCGTCGCCACCCCGACGCCGGGTTGACGCTGCGTTGACGCGGGCACCTAAGATTGTCCGCCCGCGAATGCGATCGGTAGTCCGACGGCCGGCTGGGGGGCAGGCACGGATGCCAAGTCAGATGATTCAGGTGCGGACGCTCGGGACAGCCGAGATCGAGATTGGGTCCGTACAAATCCGTCCGAATGCGCCGATGCGATTCGCCGCGCTCCTGTACTTGTCTGCAGAAGCAGGACGGCGGATTCCACGTCGGGTACTTATCGATCTCTTGTTTCCGGACAAGACCGAGCGGAATGGGCTTCACTCGCTGCGGGAACTGATGTATCAGCTGCGCACAGCTGGTGTTGCGCTGGAGTCGGACC
>DATISA010000398.1:0-15049 GCA_035469245.1 Gemmatimonadaceae bacterium | reverse complement strand
GCTATCCGAGAAGAACGCCTCTTCCGCCGTGACCAGGTTGCGCAGGTCGGACTTCATGGCGGTGACGTAGGCCTTCGACTTCGTGTTGGCGAACTTCGGAATCGCGATCGCGGCCAAGATGCCGATGATCACGACCACGATGAGAAGCTCGATCAGCGTAAAACCCTTGCGATTGCGAAGCATCTGGACTCCATGTCGATGGGGATGGTAAAGCCGTTTGGCCGTGGGGTTGGCCCAACGGGAGTGCGAGACACGGCCCTATTTGGCAAGCAGGGGGCCGCACCAGTCCGCAATATCCATCTCCATGTGGCACAACGATTTAACCACGTGACACCGGAATGCGTGGCCACGAAATTTTACACCTGGTCACTGCCGAATGCAGGCATTCGTGCAGACTGCCAGTATGGGCTCCCAAAATCGGGCTCGGAGCCGGTCTAGCTGGCGGCTCTGGCCGCGATAGCCACCGTCGCCACGTGCGCCTCGACCGTGCCCGATAACGGCGCCCCGTAGCCGCCAGCGATGGTCACCGCGACCGGAATCCCCACCTCTCGGCACTGGTCGATTACCATGGCATCCCGGCGGGCGAGCCCGTCGAACGTGAGCGACAGCCGCCCGAGCCGATCACACTCGTGGGGGTCGGCGCCTGCCAGGTAAACCACCAGATCGGGGTGCGCGGCCGCGAGCACGCGAGGTAGCGCTTCGCCAAGGAGCCGCAGGTATTCGTCGTCACCGGTGCGGTCCTCGAGCTCGATATCGAGCCGCCCGGGCACCTTGCGAAAGGGGTAGTTCCGGCCGCCGTGCATGCTGAACGTGAACACCCCCGGGTCATCGGCAAAGACGGCGTGTGTGCCATTGCCCTGGTGCACGTCCAGGTCGATGACGGCCGCTCGTTCGATTCGCCCGGTACGCTGTAACATGCGAATCGCAACGGCCACATCGTTGAACACGCAGAACCCTTCGCCATGCGACGGGAAGGCGTGGTGCGTCCCGCCGGCGAGGTTCATCGCGACGCCATGCTCCACCGCGTAGGCGGCAGCTTCGCACGTGCCGCCTGCGGCCCGGTACGAGCGCTCGACCAGGGCGGGTGACCAGGGAAATCCCAGGCGGCGCTCCTCGTCCCGGGTGAGCCGGCCGCTGGTAAAGCGCTCGAGGTAGTCCGGCGTGTGCACGAGCAGCAGGTCGTCCGGCGACGCACGCCGTGGATCGTGGACGAGCTCCGGCTGCACGAGGCCACGTTCGACCACGGCCTCGCGCAGCATCGCGTACTTCTCAATTGGAAAGCGATGGCCGGGCGGAAGCGGAAACGTGTACCGCGCGCTCGACCAGACGTGAAGCGGCATCGCCTCGCGGTCAGGTCCGCTTGCCGAGCGTGACCTGCAATGTCACACGCTGGCCGCCGCGCAGCACGACGATGGCGACGACGTCACCCGGTTTGTGCGCGTAGAGCGCGTCCGAATACTCGTACAGGTCCTTCACGGATTTACCGCCGAATTCCACGATCACGTCGCCCGCCTTCAGGCCGCCGATTTCGGCTGGGCTCCCGGCGCGGACCCCGGTCAGCTTGAGGCCCGGCGTATCGCTCCCGGCCATGTCGGGAATCGTGCCCAGATATACGTCAGTGCCTTCGCGCGCGGCCGCGGCAACCGGGGCGGGCTGGGCCGAGCGGAGGTACGTGAGGCGGGACTCCCGGTCGGCGATCGAACGGGCCACGCGCTCGGCGAACGCGACTACGCGTGCCTCGCCGCCGGCGTCGATCTTGTCGGCGACGTCACTCGCTCGGTGATAATCCTCGTGCAGGTCGGTGAAGAAGTGCAGGACAGGAATGCTCCGCGCGTAGAACGAGCTGTGGTCGGATGGTCCGAACCCATCGCCCTGGGCCGCGATCGCGAGGCGCGGCGCCGTGTTGGCGGTATCGAGCAGGCCCGGGAGCTCCTTGGCCGTGGCCACGCCGTACACGATCAACTTGTCGGCGCGCAGCCGTCCGACCATGTCGAAATTGAGCATCGCATCGATGCTATCGATCGGCACCGGCGTGTGGTCCACGAAGTAGCTCGATCCGAGGGTGCCCTGTTCTTCGCCGGAGAAGTTGACGAACAGCAGCGATCGACGCGGCGGAGAGTTGGCGAAGACGCGCGCCAACTCGAGCACGGCCGCGCTGCCGGACGCGTTGTCGTCGGCACCAAGTCGGACGGCGTCTCGCGCGTCAGGATCGAGCGCGCCGTTGGTCGACGTGCCAAGATGGTCGAAGTGGGCGCCGATCACGACGTACTGGCCGCGCAGCGACGGGTCGCGTCCACGGAGGAGCGCAACGACATTCTGGGTGGGGAGCGACTCGGCCGGCGCGCCGCGGCTGAGTGGACGCGCGACGAAGTGCTGCAGGTAGGCGGGTGAGAGGGATGCAAGCCCGAGCGCTGCGTAGCGCCGCGCGATGTACGCCGCCGCGGAATCGTTGCCCGGAGTGCCCGTGAGACGCCCACGAAGGCGTGGGCTCGCGAGATAGTCGACGTCGGCGCGAATGGCGGCGGAATCCGGCGCCGGGGCCGGTTGTAGATGCGCCGCGCCGCGCGCGCACGCCACGGCCGAAGCCACGACGATCGCGAGCACGACAGAACTTCGGAATGTTGTCACAGAATGCTCTTTTGAGAAGGCGCGATCAGCGCGCCGTAAAGTCCGTCTCTCCGGTGACCGCACGGCAGGCTTCGGCGAGGAGCGTCGCGGTGTTGTCGACGTCGTCCAGGCTGACCAGCTCGTTCGGCGAGTGCATGTAGCGGTTCGGAATCGACACCAGGGCCGTCGCGACGCCCTCGCGGGCGATGTGAATGGCGTCGGCGTTGGTGGAAGTGTCGCGGCCCGCCGCGTGAACCGTGTACTTCACGTTCTCGCGCTCGGCGGCCGCGCGCAGCGTCTCGAACACAACCGGCGAAATCACGGCGCCGCGGCTGATCACCGGCCCGCCTCCGATGCGGTGATCCCCGATCTCCTTCTTCTCCATGTTCGGATGATCGGTCGCGAACGTGACGTCCACGACGATCGCCATCTGCGGATTGATGCAGTTCGTGCACACGAGCGCCCCGCCGCCGTGCCAGGCGATCTCCTCCTGGGTGGTGGCCGCGGCCACTACGCGGGCCGCTCCAGGCCGCTGGGCGTATCGCCGCAATGCCTCGAGCACGACGAAGGCGCCGATGCGGTCGTCGATCGAGCGCGACACGAGACGGTTGTCGGGAAAGTCCATCGACCGGGAGTCGATGACGCCGGGGTCGCCGACGCTCAGCCGCCCCTCGGCCTCGGCGCGCGTCGAGGCGCCGATGTCGACCCAAAGGTCGGTCATCTTGGATGCCTGATCGCGGTCGGAGGCCTTCATCAGGTGGATCGGCTTTTTGCCGACGACGCCGAGCACGTCGCCTCCACGCGCGAGAAAGCGGATGCGCTGCCCGACCAACACCTGTGGGTCCCAGCCGCCGATCGGCGACGGATAGACGTAGCCGTCGTCGTCGATGTACTGCACGATGAGGCCGATCTCGTCGATGTGGCCGTCGAGCATTATCGTCGGCGAGCCGCCAGGGTTGACCTCGGCCATGCTGTTTCCGGCGACGTCGCTGCTCACTTTGTCGGCGAACTTCGCTGCTTCTTCACGCCAGACGCGTGCGGCCGGCGCCTCGAAGCCGGACGGCCCTGGCGTGTCGAGCAGGCGCTTGAGGAAGGCGATCGAGGACGGGCTCAACATGGCCGAGCGGTGGTGGGGGGATCGAGTCGCGGCGTCACATCGACCGTTTGCGGATCGGGAATGCGAGGAAGCTCAACGCGAGAATGACCAGTCCCGCCACGTACCACCGCAGATCCTCGGTGAGGCCGTAGTAGAGAATTCCGAACCAGGCGAGCATCTGGCCGAGCAACCAGCCGTGCAGGCTGTCCGGAATGCCGATCGACGCCCGGCGCCGTTGGGCCCAGCGGCTGTTGTAGAAGCGGAGGTCGATCATCTGCACGAGCGCGTAGATCCAGGTCAGCACGCCGACGCCACGCAGCTTCCTGACAACGATCGGCTGCGCCATGTGCGACGCGCCCACGGTGTGAAAGACGTAGACCGCGAGCCCCAGAAAGAGCGAGACCGCGAGCAGTATCGCCCGCACACGCGTGAGTCTGCTTGGCGAGAGCCAAGGATAGCGCCCCTCGGCCGGCTGGGTCGCCGGGCCGAGCTCCGCGATTGGTGGAACCATGAAGAAACCGCCCCAAGGAAACAGCGGGCCCGTCTAGCGACCGCGCTCGAAGACCGCCCGCCCTCCAATATACGTCGCCAACACATGCGTGCCGAGTATGTCTGACTCCGGTACCGTCATTATGTCACGATCCAGAATGACGAAATCGGCAAGCTTGCCGGGCGAGAGCGAGCCCATGACCTGCTCCTGGAACGCGGCGTATGCGGGCCAGATCGTGATCGATTCGAGCGCCTCCTGTCGCGTCATCCGCTGCTCCGGAAACCAGCCGTTCGGCGGCCAATTGTCATCGTCCTGGCGGGATACGGCGGCATGGAAGGAGAAGAGCGGATTGACGCGCTCGACGGGAAAGTCGCTGCCATTCGGAATGACGACTCCGGTGTTGAGCAACGAGCGCCAAGCGTATGCGCCAAGCGTTCTTGCATAGCCCAACCGATTTGGCGCCCAATACATGTCGCTGGTTTGATGGACGGCTTGCATCGACGGAATCACACCCAGCTTGGCGAAGCGCGGCACGTCGGCGTGGTCGAGAATCTGGACGTGCTCGATGCGAAATCGGTGATCGACGGTCGGAACCGTCTTGAGCGCGGCTTCGTAGGCGTCGAGCGCGACTCGGTTGCCGCGGTCTCCGATCGCGTGCGTTGCGACCTGGAAGCCGTGCCGCAGGGCGCGAATCGACACGTCGCGCAGGTGCTCAGGCGTCGACTTGAGGAGACCGACGTTTTTCGGGTCGTCGTTGTATGGGTCGAGAAGCGCGGCGCCGCGCGAACCGAGCGCTCCGTCGGCGTACAGCTTGATGGAGCGGATCCACAGTCGATTGTCGTAGAGGCCGCTCTGCGGACCGCGCTGAAAGTAGTGCTCGATGGCCGCGCTATCATCGGTGATCATGGCGTAGACGCGCAGGTTGAACTTGCCCGCCTTGGCGAGCTCCTCGAACACATCGAGCACGTCG
Organism: Gemmatimonadaceae bacterium; assembly: GCA_035469245.1. Lineage (GTDB taxonomy): Bacteria > Gemmatimonadota > Gemmatimonadetes > Gemmatimonadales > Gemmatimonadaceae > JAQBQB01. The sequence goes on along the minus strand of DATISA010000398.1, from coordinate 9,886 downwards.
CGCGGCTCGCCGGGATCGTCGAGCGCCGTGAGGCCCCAGCGGTTCGATTCGGCAATCGCGTCCAGCGCGGCGCTCTGCATCTCGTCGTGCGACAGCGGCGGTACTGCCTTCTCGACGAGCCCCATCGCGTTGTCGACGAAGACGCCGGTGGGCTCACCGCCCGAGCCGCGCTCGATCCGGCCTCCGGCGGGATCCTTGGACGCGGCGGTCACGCCGGCCGCGCGCATCGCGGCGGCGTTGACGAGGATAGCATGCCCGTCGACTCGCGTGAGGACGACCGGGTTGTTGGGCGACACGCGCGACAGCGCCTGGTGCGTCGGAAAGCGAGTGTTGCCCCATCTGTTCTGGTCCCAGGCGCGGCCGACGATCCACCGACCAGCGGGCGCCTGCTTCACGCGATCCGCGACTCGCGCCACCACCTCGTCGTACGAGCGCGTGTCCCGGAGATCTATGTTGTGCAGGAACGTCCCGAGCCCGAACAGGTGCGCGTGGGCGTCGATCATTCCGGGGATCACCGTACTGCCGTTGAGGTCGAGCACGCGCGTGGACGGACCGCGGAGGAGCATGGCCTCCTGCGTCGAGCCGACGAACTGCACGCGACCATCGCGCACCGCCATCGCGGCGACGAACGGACGCGACTGGTCGACCGTATAGATCCGCGTGTTGACGAGCAGCAGGTCGGCCGGCTGCGGCGCACCGCCCTGCGGTCGAGCCGGCCGCGCGACGACGACGAGCGCCCACGCCGCGAGCGGCGCGAGTCGCGTAAGGTTTGGCATGTAGAACCCTTGAGGGGATTGGAGGGGGCGAGGAAGGACTAAACGCTAGGACCGCGCGACGGTGCGCTCAAGGCTTTGCTGGCGCGTTGCCCGGGATGCGTGTCCAGATGGCGACGGTACCGCAGATGGTATTTCCGTAGAGCTGATTGAACTCGGGAGGCAGGCCTGCCGCGCCCGCGTAGAGCTCCACGCCTTCGACGTCGCCCGGAGGCACGTCGTCGATGTTGAAGCTCGTGACGCGCAATCCGTCCAGGAAGTACTGCGGCGGACAGCTGTTGTGCGATCGAGCGAATCGCAGCACCGGCCGGCCGTTCTCCGCCGGAACGATCGTCGCGCCGGGAATCGACCGTACCATGTCGCTCAGCAACAGTGGGTGGCGCTTTTCGATTTGAGCGCGAGTGATGAAGTGGCCCGCGCCAGTCTTCCGGCGCGACTCGAATTCGGCGAGCAGGCGGACGTGCTCGGCGCGATCCGTGACGACGACGGTGGGAAGGGATCGTGCGAGTCCGCCCAATCGGATCTCGATTTCGGTGGTGTCGGAATCGGGAACGTCGACGCTGACGACGACAGGCTCGTAGGCGATGCGGCGAATGCCGAGATCCGTCGCGCCGCTGGGCAGGCCGCCGAGGACGAAATGCCCGGACGAGTCCGTGCGAATCGACCTCCCGCCGCGAAGCGCGACGACTTCGACGTTGAGAATCGGGGACCCCGCGCTGTCTTTCACGACGCCCGATACCGCGCCCGTGCGCTGCTGTGCCGCCGCGGCGCCGGGGAGGGCGAGAATGGCCAGCAGGAAGGCCACGCAACGGGTTTCGCCAACGATGCCCGACGCGATGACCCGCGTCGCCCGCTCTGCTGGCGCTCGTGTTGCGGGAATGTACGGAGAGTGTACGACGTCTTCGGTTCGAACGCGTTGCGCCATGACAGCGGGCTGAGTATGCGGCAATATGAAGCTGTGGAGTCCACGAGCGAAAGAGCGATCCACGACGCGCGCGAACGAGAAGCATCCGCGCTGCCCAAACACACGCGATTCATGAAATCACTATTGCTGCTGACTGTACTCGTTCCAGTGACACTGCTGGCGCAGACCGCCAAGAACGACACGATCTCCGCGCCGGTACGCGACGTCCACTACGACGTGACCTTCACGCGCGCCAACGGCGAACGGCGGATGATAGACGTGGCCATGTCGTTCACGACGGCGGGTCCGGGTCCCGTCGTGGTGTCATTGCCGGCGTGGACACCGGGCGCGTACGAGATCAGCGACTTCTCTCGATGGGTGCTGGGCTTCGAGGCGGTGGGCGATGACAAACCCGTGACGTGGGACAAGCTGGACTATGACACGTGGCGGATCCGGACGAATGGTGCCAAGGCGGTGACTCTCCGCTTCCACTATGCCGCGGATTCGCTCGACAACGCGATGGCGTGGGCGAGATCCGATTTCCTCCTGTTCAACGGAACGAACCTCTTTCTCTATCCCGAGGGCCAGCCGCTCGAGTATCCGGCCACGGTGACCGTGCGCACCGAGCCGGACTGGCACGTCGCGACAGGAATGACACGAGCCGAGCCAGCGCGCACGTACAGCGCCACGAACTACCACGATCTGGTGGACATGCCGTTCTTCGTCGGTCACTTCGATCTCGACAGCGCGCGCATCGCCAACCGGTGGGTTCGGCTGGCGACGTATCCAGCGGGAGCGGTGGCAGGGCAGACCCGGTCCACCGCCTGGGAGCAACTCAAGCGCGTGATTCCGCCGGAGAGCGCGGTGTTCGGTGAGACGCCGTGGACCGATTATACGGTCTTCGAGATTGTCGACTCGACGTTCGCCGGCGCGAGCGGGCTCGAACATCAGAGCTCGCACGTCGACGTGCTGGCCCCGTCATACGTGGGAAGCGAGTTCCAGCCATCGCTCTTCGCTCACGAGATCTTCCATTCCTGGAACGTGAAGCGCCTTCGCCCCTCGGAGATGTGGCCGTATCAGTACGCGCATCCGCAGCCGACGCCCTGGCTCTGGGTGTCGGAGGGCATCACCGACTACTACGCCGACCTCGCGGAAGCCCGCGGCGGAGTGCTGGACGAACACGGCTTCTACGCCGCGACAGCCGAGAAGATCAACGAAGTGGCGAATTCGCCGGCGGTGTCGCTCGAGGACGCGTCGGTCAACACATGGGTGCACCCGGTGGACGGGACGGCGTACATCTACTACCCCAAAGGCTCGCTCGCCGGATTCATGCTCGACATTCTGATACGCGACGCGAGCAACAACGCGCATTCACTCGACGATGTGATGCGTTCGCTGTACCAGTCGGCGTACAAGCACGGCCACGGATTCACCTCGACGGACTGGTGGAGCGCGGTGAGCGCGGCGGCGAACGGAAAATCGTTCGCGTCGTTCAACTCATCGTTCATCGACGGTCGCGAGCCGTTCCCCTGGGACAGCATTCTGCCACTCGCCGGGCTGCACGCGCACCGGACGCGCGTGCCTCGTCTCGGCGTGCTGACCCAGATGGAGGCGAACGGGATCATGATTGCCGAGGTGCAGCCCGGGAGCGCGGCCGAGGCCGCGGGGGTCAAGGTGGGCGACTACCTGATCTCGGTCGGCGACATCCCGGTGGAGGACCAGCAGTTCGGGGCGCGCATGCGCGCGAAGTACGGCGCGTCGGTCGAGGGCACGGCGCTGCCGATCAAGGTGCGCCGTGGCGGCGAGACGATCACGCTCGCCGGCAAGCTTCAATTCGGCCCGGGAGACTTGACGATCGAGCCCGATCCAGCCGCCAGCCCAAAAGCGGTGCGCATACGCAACGGCATTCTCAAGGGCACGACAGGCTGAACGCCGGCGATCAGGGCGGGAAGTCGGTGGCGTATGCGGCCCACGGACCGGCGATGTGCGTCGTCTCGCGCACGAGCTTCGTGACGGTGTTGAGCGCATCCTTGTCGTCGATGGGCACCGAGATGCCGGCGACCCGCGTCGCGATCGTGCCATACGGCATCGGCTGCTGCGAGGCGAAGATCAGCAGATAGCCGTGCTGATTGAATCCGAAAGTCGGCACCGAGTCCCGCGGCATGTTTCCGGCGCGGCCGGTGCGACCAGGCGTGGGCTGCCGGGCACCCTGCGGCAGGCGGACGAGCCTCGACGTGTCACTCAGCGCTCCCTTCGCGGCCGCCGTCTGGACGAGATGCGACCCGGCCTCGACGTACTGGCTCTGCGTCGAATCACTGGGAAACAGTAGAACGCTCGCCCGTCCGGGAACGACGAGAAAGACGGCGACGTTCGCTGGCCGCGCGAGCTGTACGGTGAGATGTTGTGGTGAGCGCTCACCCGCGGTCGGGGCGACCTTGGGCGCAATGTCGTTGTATTGCCCGAACAGGTGCGGTTTGGCGCTCGCGCATCCACCAGTGATGGCGAGCAGCGCCACGCAGCATATTCTCTCGAAACGCACTGAACCCTCAGGAAGGGGTTGAACTCTCCAATGCCTTCAGCATCGCATCGCGCACGCAGGACTCTCGCTTGCTGCCTGCTCGCCGCCGCGCCGGCGGCAGCCACAGCGCAGGCAACGACGACGCCAGTCTCTCCGTCGATCGCCGCACGAACGGCCGGGATGGACCGCCGGGACGGGTTCCTCCCAATCTACCTTGACCAGCACCAGAGCCGCATCCTGCTCGAGCTACCGCACGATTCGACGCGCGCGCTGCTCATGATAACCCAGGCCACCGGCCTTGGTTCGAATCCGATCGGAATCGATCGCGGCGCGAGCGGCGACACGTACGTCGCGAGATTCGACCGTGACGGCGACCGCGTACTGCTCGTGCTCGAGAACTGGGCGTATCGCAGCACGTCGGGCAGCGCTGACCACGTCCGGTCGGTGGCCGAAGCGTTTCCGCCGAGCACGGTTTCCGCACTGCCGCTCCTGGCCGATGAATCGGGCAGGTTGCTCGTGGATGCGACCGAGGTCGCATTCCGCGACTGGAACGACATAGTCGGCACGCTCGCGCGATCGCAGCAGGGGACGTACACGCTGGCGCGCGACCGATCGTCCGTGTACCGGGCGTACACCAAGGGATTCCCCGACAACACGGAAATCGACGCCTCGCTCACGTTCGCGGCCGCCAACAGGGCAGGGCCGATCGTGGAATCGATCGTTCCGGACGGGCGGGCGTTCACGCTGCGACAACATTTGAGCTTTCTAAAGCTGCCCGGCGCCGGCTTCCGTCCGCGTGCCCTCGACCCGCGGGTCGGATACTTCGGCGTGTCGTTCAAGGACTACGCTCGGCCCGTTCAGGAACCGCTCGCCGTTCGCTGGGCGGCACGTCATCGCCTGGAACGCGTCGATCCGAACAACTCCGCATCGCCGGTCAAGGAGCCCATCCGGTACTACATCGACCGCGGCATCCCGGAGCCGATTCGATCGGCGGTGCTCGAGGGCGTGCGCTGGTGGGAACAGGCGTTCGATCGCGCCGGTCTCACCGGCGGATTCAAGGTGGAGCTGCTGCCGGAGGGCGTCGATCCCATGGACGCCCGGTACAACGTCGTGCAGTGGGAGAACCGGAACGAGCGCGGCTGGTCGGTGGGCGGTGCGCTCACCGATCCACGCACGGGCGAGATGATCAAGGGCATGGCGCGGCTCGACTCGCATCGTGCGCGCACGGACTACAACCTGTACGCGGGCCTCATGGGCGCGGCGGCGTCGCCGGCCGACACCGCGTTCGTGCTGGCGCGCGTGCGGCAGGTCGCGTCCCACGAGGTCGGCCACACGCTTGGCCTGGCGCACAACTACATCGCGTCGACGTACGAGCGCGGCTCGGTAATGGATTATCCTCCGCCGCGCGTGCGACTGGACGCCAATGGCAGGATCGACCTGTCGCAGGCGTACGCGGTCGGTCCGGGCGCGTACGACATCTGGGCGATTCACTGGGGCTACGGCGTTTTCCCGCCAGCGTCCGAGGCCGATTCGCTACGTGCGGTCGTCAAGGACGGTCTGGCCAAAGGGTACCTGTACCTGTCCGACGCCGACGCCCGTCCCGAGTACGGATCGGATCCGCGAGTGAGCCTGTGGGACGACGCGGCGACACCGCTCCAGTTCCTGGAAACGCAGACGGCAGTTCGGCGCGCGGCGATCGGGAAGTTCGGCGAGCGCAACATTCGTCCGGGCGAGCCGATCACGCTGCTGCAGGAGCGGTTCGTGCCCGTGTACTTCATGCACCGCTTCGCGCTGAACGGCACATCCAAGGCGATCGGCGGCATGGAGTACAGCAACGCCGTCAGCGGGGACGCGCAGCAGGCGACACGGCCGGTGCCGTATCAGCAGCAGATGGCGGCACTTCGGCTGATGCTGGCGGCGCTGAGACCGGACGAGCTGGCGATTCCGGACACGGTGCTCACGTTGATGGCGCCGGGCGCCACGGCGGTGACGCCGGCGGTCGAGTTGTTCGGCAGTCGCACGCGGCCCGCATTCGACGAGTTGTCAGCGGCGCAGACGTTGGCGCAGATGGTCGTGGACATGGTGCTACAGCCCGATCGAGCCGCGCGTCTGGTGGAGTTCGCGACGCGGGGCAGCGGACCACACCTCACGCTTGGCGGGGCGATCGACGCGCTGGTCGGGGCCACGTGGGGCGCTGCCGCGCCGCCGGCGGCGAAGCTGGCGGCGCTTCAGCGCGTGACGCAGCGGGTGGTGGCGAACAAGCTGCTCGTGCTCGCCGCCGACTCCGGCGCCTCGCCGGAAGTGCGCGCGATGGCGGAGCTCAAGATCTCGGATCTGCGCGCTCGCGCACGCTCCAAGGGGGCGGGGGCCAGGACCGATGAGGAGCGCGCGCACTGGCTGGCGATCGTGAACGATTTCACGCGATGGATCGACAAGCACGAGCTGCCGAAGTTTTCGCCCGCTCTCGTGGCGCCGCCCGGTGATCCGTTCGGCGCGGACTGGGACCCCTTCGGCGACTGACCGCGGGGAAGAAATTAGGGTCAGACTCGATTTACAGTCCTGTAAATCGAGTCTGACCCTAATTAGAGAATTTGGATTTCGGCTAGTACATCTCCGCCCAGGAGCGGTACCTGAGCCGCTTGGGGCTACCCGCACCGACGAGCGCCGCGTTGATGGCGCACGCCGAGTACGTAATGGTGGCGTTACCGAGAACCGTGTTCTGATCGAAGTCCACGTTGGCGGCCATGACCGCGCCGTTGAAGTGGCCACCTGTACCCTGGGTCGCGAGACGACCGCGCACGATCACCGGACCAAACCACTGAAATCCGCCGTCGACCGTGAGGTCACCGTCGACGAGGAGAATGCCTTGCCCCATGCCGCCGCTGATGAGGTTAGAGGTATTCTGGCCGCTGAAGTAGATGATCGGGAAGTAGCTTTCGCACGCGCCGGTTGGTGTGAGCCGGCGGGGATCGCCCCAGTTCCCGGCGTCGTAACGACAGGTGCCGTCCGGGTTGAGGTTCGGGCTGACACCGGTGATCGTATTGTTGCCCGCGTACGTGAGATCTGCCATGGCGGTGAGACTCGCCCAGTTGGCATCCGGTCCGTACGTGAAGAACGTATTGGTGTCGTTCACCGCGTTGGTCGAGAGGATCTGCGGGGTGCCGTCAACGCACGAGAACGCATTGCAGCCCGAAGTAATAACGGTGGAGACACTGGACACGGCGATACCGGGCTGTTCTGATCCCGGAGGCGGGCAGTTCCAGCCTGTCGGCGGGGTATCCTGCCCGGTGGTGTACGAGCTACCGCCCAGCTGCGTCGTTCCGTGCACGGTGAGCGCGGCCAGGAAGTTGATCTGCGGTTGAGTGAGGCGAACGACGATGCCGGTCCGGTGGCGGGCCTGCGAGATCGTCTTTCCCGCCAAGCCGGTCGAGACCAGCCAGAACGTGTTGGTGTTCAGGCGCGTCACACGTACCTCGTCGGTCCAGGTCCCGCGCGCGGTGTCGATGTAGGTCTTGATGGCCGTCCCACCGGGGGGGAGCGCATTGAACGTGGGGTTGTCCCACCTTCCGTAAATGGTGTTCAGCCCGAACTCGGCGGCGCGGAACGCGCGCTCCTGAGTAATCGTATTTCGCCCGGCGCGATTCTCCTGCGTCGCGGCGAAGAACACCCCGGCGAGGATCATACCGATGACGATCATCGATCCAATCGCGATCGGGAGCGCAAAGCCTTTGCGCGTCGAGAGTCGCATGGGTCGGCTCCTGGTCAAGAAGATCAACTGCGGTTGCGAACGGCGATGTCCGTTCGCACCGAATCGTAGTAAATGCCCTGCTTGAGGCCCGGGATGTTCAGGTATGCGCGCGTGTGGCCGCGGATCACGACGTTGATTCGCGACACCTCGGTCTTGGTCGAGGTTATCGCGCCCGTCGAGTCGAAGTAGGTGAACCGAAGGCCGCTCGTGTCGGGCGTCGTTACGTCGGTGTACGCGTTGAACGGCCCGGCAATCGGCTGAATGGTCGTGCCGGTACCGCATGCCGAGCAGGTGTAACCCAGGTACCAAAGCTGGTCATTGCCTCGATACAAGCTGTAGTGCGCCACGCGAACGAACCGCATCGCCGCGCCGACGAGTATCGTGTTCGACATGGTGGAGGAGAGCGTCATCGTCCAGCTGTTGTTGGTGGCGTCGGCGAGCGCAGTGTACGTCGGCGGGGGGCATGCGCCCGGCGACGGCACGAAGCTGGTGATCTTGTAGCCCTGCCACAGGTCATCGGTCGACGCGGTCGTGTTGTTACCTTCGTCGAAGATCCAGACACTGTCGCCGGCGGCAGGCGGCTGAATCCAGCTGGTCAGCGTGTTGCCACTTTGCAGTGTCGTCGGCGGCATGGTGACGATCGAGGGAGCTTTGGTGCACACGATCGAGCTGCCGATCGTGTATCTGAAATCGATCGAGGAATCAGACATCGTTAAGATGTCATTCTTGATGCTCGACATTCCGCGGATGTCGCTGCTCATCACCGCTTCGGCCTGGCGCAACTGGCTGCGCAAATCGCCGAGATCGGAGACGCCGCGATAGAAGCGCTGCTGCTTGGACAGAACGCTCATCAGGGAGCCGCCCACGATCGTGAGCAGCACCATGACGACGAGCATTTCGGCGAGCGTAAAGCCCGGCCGCGAGCGGCCGAGGGCGGGGCGAGGGGGTCGGGTGATCACAGGCATGGAACGGCTCCCTTGAGTGCAATCGTGTCTCTCTTTCCGGCGCGAGGCGAGTAGAACACGGTCTCGGCGACGGCATTGACCCGGGCAATGGCGACGGTGACGGTCCACCTCTCCGGCATTCCGTTGGTGGTCGCCGATCCCGAGGAGATGTTCGAGCATCCCTTGCTGCGGAGCTTCTCCATGCGCGCCTGGGCCACCATCGCAGCGACCGCCGCTTTGTTGCCGGATCGCATTTGACGCATCACGCCCACGGAGCCGCTGGCCAGCGCAAGCAAGCCGACGGCGAGGAGTACCATCGCCAGAATGACCTCGACCAGAGTGAAGCCGCGTCGTGCGCGGCGCGGCGCTACTGGCCGCAGTACTGCGCGATGAGACCGAGTCGAGAGACGCATATGGAGTCCTTCTTCGAGTTGCGGGTGAGCAAGTAGACGCGCGTGGCTTGGAGATTCGCCATGCCGCGCGAGTCGTAAGCAATGATGCTGTCGGCTGCCGAGATGCTCGGCGCGACCGTTACACCGCGCGCTGAGAGGAGGGGGACCTTGCCGCCAAGGCTGCTTTGCGTACCGTCCGGAAGCTTCACCCTCGCCGAAATCGTGCTGCTTTGTACGGCGAAGACTGCGGTCGCCGAACGCCGAATCGCCGCGGCACGCGCCGTAACGAGATAGGCGGCCATCTGCTGCTTCGCCGACCGTAGCGCCATGCGGTCGCGCATCGCGGCGAACCGCGGCAACGCCATTCGCATGACGACTCCGGCCACGATCATGACGACGAGGAGCTCGACGATCGAGAATCCCCGGCGAGCGCGCGAACGACGTCGCGAGCAGTGACCGATCGATGGGGGTGAACGAAAAAGCGGGCCGGCGCGAAGAAGGGCCCGCGTGATTGCTGTGCGCATAGGATCACTCAGCCACTACCGGGGATCGCTGGATCGATGATGTATCGATCGAAAGGAGGACTAGAAGCGCGCTTGCGAGGTAA
>DATISA010000397.1:0-2372 GCA_035469245.1 Gemmatimonadaceae bacterium | reverse complement strand
GACGCCGCCAGACGCGTCTGCGCGCCGACTGGGAGTCGGGACCAGACACGCCGAACGCGCGCGAACACTGTCTCGATGCGCGGCTCAGTCTCGTGAAACCGCGACAGATACTCGAGACCATCAAGGTAGGCATCACCCGGGTCTGCCGGCGTGGATCGCTCGAGACGCTTGAGAACTCGATCGACGTACTCGAGCACGGCCTCGACGGCACGCTCGTCTGCCGCGACTCGAATGGCCCACATTGGATACAGCTTCCGTGTGCGCTTGTCGCGCAGGGCGTGAACATAGAACTCGGTCGCTGCGGGGCCGGAGAGGTGGGCGATCGTCAGCAGGGAACAGTCTTTTACATCCTGCATCGGATAGTGCAACAGGTTCTGAAGCGCGGGAACTGCCCGAAGAGTTCCCACGTCCCGCAGCGCGATCGTCGCCCAGTAGACCGCGTTGCGGTCACTGCCAGCTTCCAGCGCAGCAAGCAGCGCGTCCTCGGAATACTCGATGCGCTTGCGATGCAACGCCCGTTTTGCAATCTCGGTAGTCTCGGGAGAATTCGGAAAGACCATGAGCGGGATGCCGGGCTAACGCCCGAGTTCAGCTACAAAGCAAACAACATAAGAGCGCGGCGCGAAGCGCGGAGCAATCCGACGTGTGCCGGATTCCGTCCGACCAGACGAGGCATCCGACATCGTCCGAGGGTGGGCGCACTCGCTTCGCCGCTCCACGTGCCGATCTCCGTGGCGAGCATTGTGACTCCGCTGTACGTTCTACCCGACTCTCTCGGGCGGTACCCGCTCGTCCCATGCACACGTCGACCGGCCCGTCCAATTCCATGCATGATACCAGGCCGTCGAGCCAGGGAAGTCTCGACCGCCTCGTACCGGCGGTGTACGACGAGTTGCGCGCCGTCGCTCGGCGCCAACTGTCGGCGCGTGGACCTGGCAACACGCTCTCCACGACAGGGCTCGTCCACGAAGCATATCTGAAGCTGCTGGAACAGCAGCGGGTGACGTGGCGGGACCGCACGCACTTCGTCGCGCTCGCATCGGTGGTGATGCGCCACGTTCTGGTCGACCGCGCGCGAGCCCGACTCGCTGAAAAACGAGACGGACATCGGCAGCGAATCACGCTGGACAGTGAGCTCATCGCGGCGGAAGACCAGCCGGAGGCCATGCTCCAGTTGAACGACGCGATCGAACGGCTCGCGCTCGTCGAGCCGCGACTTGCTCGTGTGGTGGACTGTCGGTTCTTCGGTGGTCTCACTGATGACGAGATCGCCGAGGCGCTGGAAGTCACGCGCAGAACCGTTCAACGGGACTGGGTGAAAGCACGCTTGCTCCTGCGCCGGGCGCTTTCCGCATGACGGACTCGTCCACCCCGAGAGACGGCGCGTCGATCGTTCCGTCGAACTGGGCGGAGCTGGCGCCGCTGCTCGATGCGTTGCTGGATGCGCCGGCCAACGAGCGCGCGGACCGCATTAGGCAGCTGAGCAACGGCGACGCTGCGCTCCAGCGCCAGCTCGAGCAGCTGCTCGTCGAGTCCGAGCAGGACATGCCGCTGCTCAATGAGTCCGCCGCGCGTCGATTCAACGATCTCGCAAACGACGAGCCGGGCGATCAGGTCCCCGAGATACTGGGCGACCGGTACCGAATCGGAAAGGAGCTCGGGCGCGGTGGCATGTCGAGCGTATACCTCGCCCACGACCTGAAGCACGGTCGCGACGTCGCGATCAAGATCATCCGGTCGGACGTCGCTGCCTCGCTCGGGCACGACCGGTTCCTCCGTGAGATCGAGATCGCCGCGCGGTTGCGCCATCCGAACATCGTGCCGTTGTTCGACTCCGGCGAAGCGGGGGACGCGCTCTTCTTCGTCATGCCCTACGAGGAGGGCCAGTCGCTCCGCGACCGGCTGCGCGATGGCGGTGCGCTGCCGATCCCGGATGCGGTAAGTGTGCTGCGAGACGTCGCGCGAGCGCTCGCGTACGCGCACGAGCGCGGCGTGGTCCATCGCGACGTGAAGCCCGATAACGTGATGCTCTCGAGTGGCGCCGCGGTCGTCGCGGACTTCGGGATCGCCAAGGCGATCGCCGCCGCGAGCGCGGACCCTGACGCGAGCGACGGCGCGGCGCCGACCGGAACGCTCACGCAGGCTGGCACCGTGATCGGCACGCCCGCCTACATGGCGCCCGAGCAGGCGACGGGTGATGTGGCGATCGACCACCGCGCCGACATTTACTCCTTCGGCTGCCTCGGGTACGAGCTCTTCGCCGGCCATCCGCCATTTCAGGCGCAGGCGACGCATCAGCTGATCGCCGCACACATCGCGACGACGCCACGCCCCATCACCGAGCTGCGACCGGACGTGCCGCCATCGGTCGC
>DATISA010000396.1:0-3174 GCA_035469245.1 Gemmatimonadaceae bacterium | reverse complement strand
TGCGCCGCGAACTCCCGCTTCGACGCCTCCTCGAGCTCGGCGATCTTGCGGCCAAGGTCGTTGCGCAGGGTGGTCTGCTCCTGGATCATGCGGTCCTCGAGACCGCGCAGACGCGTGTCGACCATTCGCATCTGGCCACCGAACAGGATGTCTCGAACCTGGTCCAGGCTCTCGGGCTGTTCGACGGCGGTGTCGCTTCCGGTGCCGTTTCCGGACTTGGGCCGTGGTGCGGTGTTCTTGGCCATGTGCGTGCCTCTCGGTGCTTTTGAGAGAGGTCGCTAACATAGGTGCCGGACTGATGGAAGACCAGAGACGGACCGTCCTCATCGGCGGCGCGACAAATGGAACATTGGCGCCAAAGTCGGGTCCGTACCCGGACGCATTGCACGCCGCCGCCTAGATTTCGTGTTGTCAGGCAGCGCGCAGGCCGGCGACCGACTCTCGACTCGTCCAGTCATCGACATGGTTAACGCCACGCCGTTTACAGCCGGAGTCCCCAACTCGCGGGCCAACTCGCGCCGGGGTCGTGCGTGGCCGTCCCGGCAGAGCCGGTTCTCGGTGCTGCTGTCCATGGTCTCGGCGATCGCGTTGTTCGCGGCGCCAGGAACCAGCCGTGCACACCCCGGCGCCGACGTCGAGTCGTGGAACGCGTATCCGGCGATTCACGCGACCGTCTCGCCTGGCCTGGGCGTCGCGCAGCGGACGACGCCGAGTGCTCCATTGCATGGTCGAGCCGCGCCCACGACCGATGCGCCGCTCGGTGCCGGCGCACTCGCCTCGGCGGTCGTCGCGGCCAGGATTTCCCGGTCACAGCTCCCGGCCGACCCGTCGCTTACCGCGCAGCTCATCGCGCGCGGCTACGACGCAACCGCTCCGCCGCTCGCCTGATGCGCATCGGCTGCGCCTGACGCAGCCAATCCTCGAGGCAATTCGTGCGCACTAGAGCTCTCGGCGGCACTGTCGAGGGCGACTGCGCGCATCCATCGGCATCTCATCACCATATCGATATCGATCCGCGCGCGCGAAGCGCGCCCAGGATCATTGGAGGTTCATCATGTCGAAATTCCAGGCGACTCACGACGAAGACATTCCACGCTTCGAACCGTGGCTCGGTGTACTGTTCGCGTCTCTTCTGCCCGTCACCGTCGCGCTCTTCGTTCCGCACGTCTTTGCGGTACCGCTCATCGTGATGACCGCGCTACTGTTCGTCGCCGGTCTCGTCATGCTGCGCGTCCAGAGCCAACGGCGCGCGCGCGAGCGATCGTCGGCCCCGCCGCTGCCTCGGTTCGCCGATCGCCCCACCGCCGACGCCTCGTGAGGAGGACCCACTCGTGACTACTTCACTTCATGTGACGCAGCCCTCACCTGTATCGAGCGATGGTCGTCCAACTTTCGCGCGCATGCTGCTCGGCATCGACTTCGGCTCGGCGTCGCTCGCCGCCGCGCGATGGGCCGCCGCCAACGTTGCGCCTCGCGCCGACGCCATTGTCGCGCATGTGATGCCGTGCAGCGATCACGATGGGCACGACGGTGACGGGACGGCCGGAACGCAGACTCCTCGTGAAAAGCCATCGGGCATCGCCGGCGGACTCGGCGGGTTTGCGGCAACGTTGGACGCGGCGAGCGCGCGCAGCGTGCTGCGATCGGGCAGCGCCTCGCACTGGCTCAGCGCGATCGCGAACGACGCCGAGGCGTCGCTCGTGGTGCTCGGCCGGCGGAGCGACGCGAATCGGACGCGTGTCGGCGAGCCGAACGTGATCGAGCGTGTGGCGCGGCGGACCAGCGCGTCGGTACTCGTCGTGCCTGAACGCACCGGAGAATCGGTCGCGCGCGTCGTCGCGGCCGTCGACGACAGCCCGTTCGCACCGAGGGTTCTCGCGGTTGCGGCGAGGCTGGCGCGTATGCACGAACTGGTGCTCTCGATCGTGCACGTTCTGTCGCCCGTCTCCGGGACGTACGCGCGCGTCGCGCGGCCATCGCGGAACGCCGACACCGGCGACGCGGTTCTTCCGGCCCCGGCGCCGCATGCGGCTCCACTTCGACTACCGATTCGGGTTGGCCGGTGGCTCGTCGAGCTGGCGAGCGTCCATCACGCGCTGAGTCGAGATCGGATGGAGGTGACGATTGGCGACCCGGCACGCGAGCTCACACGAGCGGCGGCGCCGAACGACCGGACGCTGGTCGTCGTCGGCATGCGCGGCGCCGATGGCGCGCCGGTCGGAAGCGTGGGCTCGGTCGCTCGCGAGTTGTTGACACGCGGGACGATGCCGGTGCTGGCGGTGAATGGGCTGTGAGCTAGTCCACCACAGGATCAAAATTTGGGTGACACCTCGAAGGGCAGGCCATTACCAGTTACCCTCGCGTTGTCGTCCGCAGCGATCGGTTGGTGTCAGTTCCTCCGTGAGTGTCCGTGTCCCAATCGTTACGGCCGATCTGGCGCGACGACCTCGAGCGCCACGCCTGCCGTAACGATTGGAACGCGGACGCAAACGGAACGACGGACACGACGCGAGTCTCCGACGTGATCGCGACGAAGAAGACACCATCCAACGCAGGATCCCGCGTGTCGACGGATCGGGCGTCGATATCTCAGGACGATCGGGGGCCGCGACTACTCCGACCGCAGCGCGATCGCCGGATCGACCCGCGATGCTCGCCAGGCGGGGAGCCAGCTTGCGAGCAGCCCGATGACGACGAGCGTCAGCGTCGCGCCGGCAAGCGTGAGCGGATCGCCCGCTGACACGCCGTACAGGAACGCTCGGAGGAATTGCGCGGCGACCGCGAACAGCAACAGTCCGGCGCCGGCGCCGGCGGCAACGAGCGACAGGCCTCGGGTCGCGACCATCATCGCTAAGCGCCGTGGATCGGCGCCGAGGGCCACACGCACACCGAACTCGCGCGTTCGCAGCGCGACCATGTACGCGATCACGCCGTACAATCCGATTGCGCCGAGCAGCAGCGTGATCACAGCGGCCGCGCTCATGAGCGCAAGCGTGAACGAGAGACGCGCCGTGGATGCGTGAACCACGTCACTCATCGGTTGCTCGTCGTACGTCGGCACGGCCGGGTCGAGCTCGCGCACGATCCGTCGTACCGGCGTGAAGATGTTCGCGGTCGGCCCGGCGGTCTTCACGACGAGCGCCATGTTCCGTCGAGCTCCCGGCTCGATCACCG
>DATISA010000395.1:0-1555 GCA_035469245.1 Gemmatimonadaceae bacterium | reverse complement strand
CGTCGACGTCGTCCCGACGCCGAATGTCTGCGAGCACGGCCTCGAGCGCGGGCAGGTTGGCGTGAATGTCTGAGATCAGCGCATAGCGCATTGCTTTGCTCGAGTCCGGAGTCAGCGAGCTGCCAGTGGCGCCGCATCGAAGTAGCGGCGCCTGGCCCACAGAGACACATACACCAGCGCAATGAGCGCGGGCACCTCGATGAGCGGACCAACGACGGCGGCAAGCGCCTCGCCCGAGCCGATGCCGAAGGTCGCAACGGCCACCGCGATCGCGAGCTCGAAGTTGTTGCCGGCGGCGGTGAACGAGAGCGACGCCGTTTCCTCGTAGCCGAAGCCGAGCTTTGCCGACAGGGCGAACGCGAGTCCGAACATTACCGCGAAATAGACGAGCAGCGGCGCCGCAATACGCAGCACGTCGACCGGCAGCTGCAGGATCCGATCGCCCTGCATCGCGAACATGAGCACGATCGTATAGAGCAGACCAACGAGCGCTGTCGGCCCGAACCTCGGCATGAACGTGCCGGCGTACCACTCCTCGCCCCGGCGCGCCACGAGCATGCGCCGCGTGAGGTAGCCGGCCGCCAGCGGAATGCCCAGGAAGATCAGCACGCTCTTGGCGATCGCCCACATCGATACGTGCACGACCGCCGCCTGACCGCCGAACCAACCCGGCACGACGCTCAGGAAGAGCCACCCGAGCAGGCTGTACGTGAGGATCTGGAAGATGGAGTTCAGCGCCACGAGAACCGCGGCGAGCTCGCCAGAACCGCAGGCGAGCGAGTTCCAGATCAGCACCATCGCAATGCAGCGGGCGAGCCCGATGAGCACGAGCCCGTTCCGATACGCGGGCAAGTCGGGCAGGAAGGCCCACGCGAGCGCGAACATGACGATCGGCCCGAGCACCCAATTGAAGAACAGTGATGTGCCAAGGAGCTTCGCGTTCGCCGCGTGCTGCCCGATGGTCTCGTATTTCACCTTCGCGAGCACGGGGTACATCATCCAGAGCAATCCAATCCCGATGGGCACGGAGACACCGGCGACCTTCACCCGGTCGAGGATCGAGCCAAGTCCGGGAAAGACGCGGCCGAGCAGCAGGCCGGCCGCCATCGCGGCGAAAATCCAGAGCGGCAGGAAACGGTCGAGCGTCGAGAGGCGGCGCGCGACCGGCGCCGGCCCCTCGGGCGGGGCAGGGACGCGCGCCGCACGAATGGGTGCAGCGGTCGTCATGCTCGCGTCACGTCGCCGTGACCGGGCGTCGCATCACGGTCGCCGATGCTGGGCATGCGCTCCTGAACTCGGCGGTTGCGCGGACATCCTCCGGCACCTCGTCCCGCGTGATCTCCCGGAAGCCGAACCCGGGGAAATACCGCTCGGCGCTGGTCGTCAGCAGATACAGGGCGTGGATGCCCCGCGATTCGGCGTCCGCGATCAGGCGCGTCACGAGCGCGCGGCCAATGCCATGACTGCGCCACGCAGGATCGACGGCGACTGAGCGCAGGAGCGCGTTGTTACAGCAGACCTCGAGGCCGGCGACGCCGACGAGCACGCCGCCGCC
>DATISA010000394.1:0-27510 GCA_035469245.1 Gemmatimonadaceae bacterium | reverse complement strand
GAGCACGGCCGCGTCGTTGGGCGGCTCGCCCTTGTCGTTCATCGAGAACAGCGAGCGGTACTGGCGGTCGAAGGTGCGCGGCATGTAGAGCGCCCGCTCCTGAACCCAGTTCGCGAAGTCCGATTCGAGAATCCTGTTCGGTCCGGCGAGGAGGGGCGAGGCCGGATCGAGCACGCGGACCGTCGCGTTCTCGTCGGTCACCCGGTCGGCCGGCCGCGACAACGTGATGGGGTACGGGAGAACCCCCGGCTGCGCGTACTCGAATTGCCCGTACTGCGTCACGATCGTGCCGCCGTTGCGCACGAAGCGCATCAGCACCGGGTTGTTCGCCACGAGCGCCGGACTCGCCTCGTAGGCGCGCGGCCCGAGGACGATCGTGGTGAATCGGGACAGATCCGTTTGGGGAAGCTTTGCCGGATCGAGCTCCTCCACCCGAAGCCCGAGCTCCTCCAGCATCGGCATGACGTTGTCGCCGACTCCGCGCACGTAGCCCAGGCGCAGGTTGGCGAACGTCGCGTTCACCGCCTCCAGCCGCACGGTCGACGCCCGATAGTAGCGCAGCGGGCGAATGTGCTCGTACTCGATCGGGACGTACCCGAGCGAGAAATCGTGCTCGCCAATCGCCGCGCGCGCCGAGATCGAATCGCGCCCCGCCGGCAGCCGTCCCTGGACGCGAAACGAGACCTGCGCATCGCCGAACGGGCGAAGCGTCACACGGCGCGCGGCGGAGTCGGCGTGGAGTCCGGACGGGAGCGTGAGAGAAACATCGACGGCCCGCGCCGTCGTCGCCGCCGAGTGCAGCGACACGACGACCGTGCGATCGAGCGGCGTGTTGGCGCGCGCGTATTCGATCTCGTGCTCGAGCAGCACCGCGATCTCGGGCACCGTCGTGATCGGGCGTCGCACCTCACCGCGCGCCGGATCGCCGAATCGATAGGCGATCGCTCCGGTATGCACAGGCACGGCGACGCCCGCCACGCGGAGCACCAGGTCGGCGCCGGATTCGCGTCGCCGATCGCCACCGATGATCATCTCCGAGAGCGGCTGGTCGAACGTGTCGCCGCGCCGCGGCCGCCGGAGCCACCACGATACCGTCGGTGACTGGCCGGCGTGGAACTGGAGCGTGTCACGCAACACCGAGTGCGGCGCCACTGTCATCGTCGCCGTCACGCCGTCGGCCTGGCCGAGCAAGGCTGCGCGCTCGAGCGCGACCGGCGACGATCCATCGTCGTACACGCTGATCGTGACCGGCAGCGAGTCGCCCTCGGCGACGAGCTCGCGCGGCGCAGTGGCGTCGACGCTCACGCCGGCCGCGGCGAGTAGTGCCGCGATCGCGCGGTCACGCGTGGACGCGAGCGCGAGCGCGAGGTCGCCCTTCGCGCCGACGCACGCGGGCATGGACGGTGAGGCGGCATCGAGCGTCGTGCAATGCACACCGTTCGCCGCGCGCAACGCGAGACGAGCATACGTCGCCAGCAGCCCGACCATTGTCGACGGCTCCGCGAGATTCATCGAGCGGCGCACGACCGCCTCGGCCAGCGCTAGCGAATCGACGGCGGCATGCACCGAGTCGGCGAGCGAGAGCCCGCGGAATCGCGTCCAGCTCGTGTCGAGCCCGTCGAACAGCCCCTGCTCGGGCGCATGCGCATCCGAAACGCGCGATACCTCGAGCCGCACGCCGTCCATGCGTGGGCCACGCTCGGGCACCGCGCCCTGCCCCTGCGAGCGGTGCTGCGACCGGCTCAGCGTCGCGATCTCCGAGTACGACACGCCACGGAGCGCGTCGAACTCGCCGACGTTGAACGACAACGTTCTGGCGGCACGGTAGCCGCCCCGGTAGAACTTCTGCGTCACCCAGGGGGGCAGCCCGCCGACCGCGGATGGCGGGAATCGCACCGAATCGGCCGCCGCGTCGAACACTTCGCGCGCCAGCACGCCCGCGTATTGATGATGCCCGTGGCCATCCGCCGGCGTCCCGGTCCACACGGCGATGATCACATGCGGCCGGAACGCGCGCACGATCGCCACCATGTCCTTGAGAATCGAATCCTTCGGCCACCGCTCGAGCGTCTCGTCGAGCGTCTTGGAGAATCCGAAATCGAATGCCCGGGTGAAGTACTGACGTCCGCCGTCGATCCGGCGCGCCGCGAGCAGTTCCTCCGTACGAATCATGCCGAGCTCGGGCCCGAGCTCGTTGCCGATGAGATTCTGCCCACCGTCGCCGCGCGTCAGCGACAGATACGCCGTCTCGACGTGCCGCGCCTTTGCGAGCCAGGTGATGACCTGCGTGTCTTCATCGTCGGGATGCGCGCCGATCATCAGCACGCGGGTCGTCGTGCCGAGTCCTTCGACCAGTTCACCCAACGCAGCGGCGCCGCGCTCTTGAGCAGGGAGACGCGGCGCTGCGACGATCAGCAACAACAGAATGAACCCACGCTTCATCGACTCGATCATCCTCGGGGGGAGAGGGGGAAGATGGAGCGGGCGGGAAGGGTCAGCGCGCCGCTCCTGCCTTGCGCCTGGCCGCTGGCGCGTAGGTGAGCACGTCGCGAATAATGCGCGCCTGCTCGACGTCGTGCGAGGACTTGTACCCTTCGGCCGGGCTCGAACGTTCCGGCCGGCCGATGTAACGAAGCGTGGTCAGGGTACCGATCGACGCGCGAAGCCGAGGCTGAATGTAGGTCCACGCGCCCATGTTCTTCGGCTCTTCCTGGGCCCACACGACTTCTTCCACGTTCGGATAGAGGTCCACCACGCCCGACACGTCGCGCGGCCATGGTGCCAGTTCCTCGACACGGACGAGTGCCACGTTCGCGGGACGCTCCGCCGCGGCAGTGAGGTCGTAGTAGATCTTACCCGTGCAGAACACGAGTCGCTGCACGGCCTCGCGGTTCTGCGACGCGGCCGGATCGTCGACCACGAGCTTGAACGCGCCGCTCGCCAGATCCTCGAGCTTCGACGTCGCCGCGGGGAGCCGCAGGAGCGACTTGGGCTGCATCAGCACGAGCGGCTTTCGCGGGCGCCGCACCGCCTGTCTTCGCAGCACGTGGAAGTACTGCGCCGGCGACGACGGATACGCCACGATGATGTTGTCTTCCGCGGCCAGTTGCAGGAACCGTTCGAGCCGCGCGCTCGAGTGCTCGGGCCCCTGCCCTTCGTACCCGTGCGGCAGCAGCAGCACGAGCCCCGATTCCTGCCGCCACTTGGCGCGCCCGGCCGAAATGAACTGGTCGATCACGGGCTGCGAGACATTGGCGAAGTCGCCGTACTGCGCCTCCCACAGCACCAGTTCGTCGGTCGCCGCGATGCTGAAGCCGTACTCGAATCCGAGCACCGCCGTCTCGGAGAGCGGGCTGTTATAGATCTCGAATGCCCCGCTCGCCTGCGGCAGCGTCTGGAGTGGCGTGATCGTCTCGCCGGTGATGGCGTCGTGCAGCACGGCCTGGCGGTGCGAGAACGTGCCTCGCTCCGTGTCCTGTCCGGTGATGCGGATGCTCGTCCCGTCGGTGAGCAGCGAGGCGAACGCCAGCGCTTCGGCGTGACCCCAGTCGATCGCGCCGGAATTGATCGCGTCGCGACGGCGAGGCAGCGTGCGCTGAATCGTCGGATGAAGCTTGAAGGTCGACGGCCAACCGAGGAGTTGTTCGTTGAGCGCGACGAGCTTCTCTGGTCGAACGCCCGTGTCAGGCCCTGGCTCCGACGCGGCCGCCGACGTCGGCTCGCGCGTGTCACCGCTCGTATCGGCGTGGCCGCCCTGCTTCATTTCCGTGTAGATCTGCTGCAGCCGATCCGCGAACGCCTTGTCGGCCGCCGTCACCTCGTCCTCCGTCATCACCCGTTCGCGCACCAGTCGCGCGCCAAAGATGGCGCGCGGCGCCGGATGCTCGCCGATCGCCTTGTACATCACGGGCTGCGTGAACGCCGGTTGATCGGACTCGTTGTGCCCGTGCCGCCGATAGCCGACGAGGTCGATCAGAAAGTCCTTCTTGAACCGCTGGCGATACGCGCAGCCAAGCCGAATCGCCTGGATGCACGCTTCGGCGTCGTCGCCGTTCACGTGCACGATCGGAATCTCGAATCCCTTGGCGAGATCGCTCGCGTAGTGCGTCGACCGCGCGTCGATCGGGTCGGTCGTGAATCCGACCTGATTGTTGGCGATGAGGTGGAGCGTGCCGCCCACGCGGTAGCCGCGCAGCAGCGAAAGGTTGAGCGTTTCCGAAACCACGCCTTCGCCCGGGAACGACGCGTCGCCGTGCACCATGATCGGCAGCACCTTGGACTCGTCGCGCGTGTTGGGCGCGGCGCCCGGCACGCGCTGGCGGGCACGCGCCACGCCCGCGACGACCGGGTTGACGATCTCGAGGTGGCTCGGATTGGGCACCAGCTCGACGGCGATGGCGCCCATGCCCGCGACGTCGTGCGCGCCGGCGTAGCCCATGTGGTACTTCACGTCGCCGGTGTCGCTGTCGGCGTTCGTGTCGGCATGCCGGCCCTCGAACTCCTCGAACAGCGCGCGGTACGGCTTGCCCATCACGTGCGTGAGCACGTTGAGTCGACCACGATGCGCCATCCCGATCGCGATGTGCCGCGCACCGCTCTTGGCGCCGAGCGTGATCGCCTCGTCGAGCATCGGCACCAGCGCGTCGACGCCCTCGATCGAGAAGCGCTTCACGCTCACGTACGCCAACCCGAGAAAGCGCTCCAGTCCATCGACCTGCGTCAGCCGCTCGAGCAGCGCTTTCTTTTCGTCGGGCGTGAGCGGCGTGGTCGCCGCGCCGGACTCGATCATCGCCCGGAACCACTGCCGTTCGGTCTCGTCGCCCAGGTGCTCGAACTCGTACGCCAGCGCGCCGCAGTACAGATCGCGCATGCGATGCACGACGTCGGCCGCGGTGCCGCTGCCATCCTCACCGACAGCCGCGGCCGGAACGTGCTGCAGATCCGCTTCGGCGATGCCGTGAAACTCCGGCTTGAGCTCCGCCGCGCCGGGCGGCGGAGTGCCGAGCGGATCGAGTTGCACGGCCAGATGGCCGTAGCTGCGAATGGCGCCGATCAGCGACGCCGCGGCAGCCGCTTTCCTGAGGACGGTCGCGTCGTAGGTGCCGACAACACCCGGTTGGGGCGCCGCGCCGCCGATCCGCTCGGCGAAGCGAAAGAACTGGCGCCAGGATTCATCGACTGACGCCGGATCGCGTTGGTATTGCTCGTACTGCTCGGCGATGTACCCGTCGTTGAAGACGCTGGTGATGGGGAGAGACGACATGGAACCAAATCTAAAGGGAGAGTGCCGGGCTAACGGCTCGGCTGGCGGCTATCGGCGCTCGGCTTGGCTCACGGCTGGCCGCTGACGGCTCGAGCTGATGGCTGTCAGCTGTCGGTCTGTGCCGACAGCTAACTGTGCGGCTGTCAGCGATCGATCCAGGCTCCCCGCGATCAGCTCGGCGGCGAGGTCGCCGATCGCTCGAGCCGTTAGCCGTCGGCTGCAGCCGTCGGCTGTCAGCCAAGCTGTCAGCTATCAGCCGCCAGCTCGAGCCGTCAGCCATCAGCCGTGAGCCAAGCCGATCGCCCATAGCCTCAAGCCGAGCCGTTAGTCCACCGGCAGCACCAACCGAAAGCTCGACCCCTTCCCGAGCTCCGACTTCACCTCGATCTTGCCGCCGAGCAGCTCAGCCAGCCCGCGCGAGATGTAGAGCCCGAGCCCGCTCCCGCCGTGCCGGCGCGTCAGCCCGGTGTCGAGTTGCGCGAAGGGCTTGAACAGCCGCTCCAGATCGCGCGGCGCGATGCCGATACCCGTGTCGCGCACCGTGAAGCACACCGAGCCGTCGCAACGCTCGAGCTCGAGCCGCACCTCGCCCTCTTCCGTGAACTTGATCGCATTGCCCGCGAGGTTCACGAGGATCTGCCGAATCTTGTCGACGTCGCTCGTCATCCGGATCGGCGCGTCGGGCACCTTGTAGGTGAACGCGAGATGCTTCTGCCGCGCCAGTGGCTCGACCACGGCCGCGGTGGCGCGTACGATGTCCGCCGCCAGGAAATCAGTCGGCCGAACGGTCTCGCGTCCTTCGTCGAGACTCGAGAAGGCGAGCACCTGCTCGATCACCGCCGCGAGGTGCTGCGTCACGGCTCGCATGCGCTCGAGCACGTCGATCTGGCTGTCGGAGAGCGGACCGATCACCTGATCGGCGAGCAGCTCTTCGTAGCCGGCCAGCGCGGTGAGCGGCGTGCGAAGCTCGTGCGACACCGTCGCGAGAAAGCGGCTCTTCGCTCGATCCGCCGCCTGCGCCTGCTCGAGCAGCTCGGCCTTCCACAAGGCGAGCGCCGCGTAGTCGGCGATCGCGCGCAACCTGTCGATCGCGCCGCGCGAGAACAGCGGATCGCCCGGGGCGCGCGTGACGGCGATGACGCCGAGCATCACGTGATGCGCCATGAGCGGCGCGAGGAGCAACGGGCCCACCCGCAGAGTCGGCAGCACGCGCATCAGCGGACGCGCTGAGCTGCTGAAATCATTCACCATCACCACGTCGCGAGTGCGGAGCACTTCGCGAGCGAGTGAGCCCGGCAACGCGAAGCGCGAGCCCCGTGCCGGTGCGAGTGCGTCGATCGCCGCGACCAGCTCGCCCTCGTTGGCCACGGCCTTGAGCACGCCGGCGCCGTTGGCGCCGCATTGCGCCGCCGCGGCGTTGCACAGGATGCCAAGGAGTACCGACGTATCGGTGACGCCGGCCATTTGCCGCGCGAGGCGGCGCAATGCTTCGGTGTCGCTGTCGGGCAGTCCGGCGAAGCCGAGCATCAATCGCCCGTCGGCGTCGCGAGCCACCTCGAATTCGACCACGCGCTCCGACGCGTCACCGAGCGTGAGATGACGCGTCGCGCCGTCACCGCTCGTCGCGATCAACGCGTCGAGCAGTGGCGCCGCGGGGACCGACGCGCCCGCGTGATCCCCAGTTTTCGTCAGCTCAGTTGCGCTGTGGACGTCGTCCCGGGCCACTGGAGCACAGGCGGCGGGTTGATGGCTTCTCGCTTCGGACTCACGGCGGACAATAGACGCAGAGCATGTTCCGGCTCCAGCGTCGGCAGATACAAATAACCCGCGATTCCGTTCACGTCGAGCAGGTGGGCCTCACCGGGATGACGCGTCAGGCTCACCGCGATCAACGGCATTTCTGACAACGCCGGATCACGCTCCCAGCGGTCCAGCGACATCGTGGCCAGCAGGTCGTAGTCGCAGATCACCGCGTCGGGCCGCTCGCCGCGCACTCGCTCACTCGCTTCGGGAAGACCGACCGACGGAATCGTCTCGACGCCGAGCTCCTCGAAGAAACGGCAGAAATGTTCGGTCAAGTACCGGTGTCGACCAACGCAGAGCACTCGCATGTCGGCAATATACGTCGCGAGCTGTGTGTTGTTCAGGGTTGCGCGCGCGCATCACGATCTCGTGATCACGGTCACCCTCGTAAAGGAGCGGACTCCACGATGGCTGCGTCGCGATACGTACGCGCCGCGTGGCTTCGGGTTTTCATCGTGGCGTGGTGACACCAACTCGCGAATCGATCTCGACGGTGCCATACTCTGCCGCGATGAGATCACGATTCAAACGTACTCGATCCACCACGGCGCCAACGCGTGCCCGATAATACGCTCTCATTCGACCTCGCGGGAAAAGTCGCCGTCGTCACCGGCGGCTACGGCGTGATCGGTGGGATGATCGCCGACGGACTCGCGCGCGCCCATGCGTGCGTCGCGGTCCTCGGCCGCCATCGCGATCGCGCCGACGCCAAGGTCGCCGAGATCCGGCGCGCCGGCGGCGACGCGACGCCGATCGTCGCCGACGTCCTCGAGTCGGAACAGCTCCGCCGCGCCGCCGATGACATCCGCCGTCACCTCAAGCGCGTCGACATTCTCGTCAACGCCGCGGGCGGCAACGTCATGCGCGCGCGCAACGACAATCGCAGCATCTTCGAGGTGCCGCTCGACGCCTTCGACGAGGTCCTCCGACTCAACCTGCACGGCACCGTTATCCCGTCGCTCGTCTTCGGCGAGATCATGGCGCGCCAGGGTACGGGAAGCATCATCAACATCTCGTCGATGGCCGCCACGCAGGCGATCAGCGCCGCGCTCGGCTACTCCGTCGCCAAGGCGGGTATCGACAACTTCACGCGCTGGCTCGCCGTGGAGCTCGCGCGGAAGCACGGCGACGGCGTGCGCGTCAACGCCATCGCGCCCGGATTCTTCGTCTCCACGCAGAATCGCGCCGTGCTCGTCGACGAGAACGGCGCGCCGACGCCACGCTCGCGGCGCATCATCGAGCGCACGCCGATGGGACGCTTCGGCCGCGCCGAAGAACTGCTCGGCGCGGTGCAGTGGCTGTGCAGCGACGCGTCGTCGTTCGTCACGGGCGCGGTGATTCCAGTCGACGGCGGGTTCAGCGCGTTCAGCGGCGTGTAAGAATGCAAGATCGGCCGCCGCGTTTCGGGTACCGATGGACCATCGTTGCCCTGCTCTTCTTCGCAACGACGATCAACTACGTCGACCGGCAGGTGCTGGGCATCCTGGCGCCGACGCTGCAGCGCACGCTCGGCTGGACCGAGACGGACTACGGCGCGATCGTATCGTGGTTCAGCCTCGCGTACGGCGTGGGCCTGCTGTTTGCCGGACGCGCCGTCGATGCCATCGGCACGCGGCGCGGCTTTGCGATCGCGATCGTCGTGTGGAGTGTCGCCGCCATGGCGCACGCGCGCGCGCGAACGGCGGCGATGTTCTCGGCCGCGCGCGCGCTGCTCGGACTCGGTGAATCGGCGAACTTTCCGGCCGCCATCAAGACCGTCGCCGAGTGGTTCCCGAAACGCGAGCGCGCGCTGGCGACCGGAATCTTCAATGCGGGAACCAACCTCGGCGCGATCGTCGCGCCCCTCGTCGTCCCCTGGATCACGCTTCGCTGGGGATGGCAGACAGCGTTCATCGCGACGGGCGCGCTCGGATTCCTGTGGCTGATCGTATGGCTCGTCGTGTATCGCGCGCCAGCCGAGCACACCGGATTGTCGCCACGCGAGCGGGCCTATATCGAAAGCGATCCGCCGGATGACACGACCAGGGCGCGCTGGCGTGAGCTCGTCACGCATCGCGAGACCTGGGCGTTCGCCGCCGGCAAGGCGCTCACCGATCCGATCTGGCTTTTCTATCTTTTCTGGCTGCCAAAATTTCTCGATTCGAAATTCGGCGTGCACCTCGACGCTCTCGCGACGCCGCTCGTCGCCATCTATGTAGTCGCCGACGTCGGATCGATCGGCGGTGGCTGGCTGTCCAGCCACCTGATTGCGCGCGGTTGGACCGTGAACGCCGCGCGCAAAACGACTATGCTCATCGCGGCGCTGTGCATCGTTCCGACCGCCTTCGCTCCACTGGCGCACAGCCTCTGGATCGCGGTGGCAGTCGTCGCCGTCGCGGCGTCGGCGCACCAATGGTGGTCAGCGAACCTCTTCACGCTCGTCAGCGACATGTTCCCGCGAAAGGCCGTGGGCTCGGTCGTTGGCATCGGCGGGTTCGCCGGGGCGATAAGCGCGATGCTCTTTCAGCGCCTGACCGGTGCGATACTCGACGCAACCCACGGACGGTACGGGATGGTGTTCGCGATTTGTGGTTCGGCCTACGTCGTGGCGCTGGTGGTCATACATATGTTGGTGCCGAAGATCGGAGGGGACGGGCGAGGGGAGACCTTCAGCGCGCGCGTACAGATCTGAGCTTTCAGCGTTGAGAAGCGAGGTCGACGTTCTCGACTCTGGCGCCTCACGTTTGAGATCTCACCCACGAGAGCGAGTCCAGCATCGAGCATAAAGCATCGGGGCGTCAGGCGTGCGAAAGCCAACGCAAGATCGGAACGGTAAAAGGCCATGCGCCCGTACTTTGGCTGTTCACGCTTTTTGGTGTGGCGTCCACACGTCCGACGACTCGACGCTTACGCCTCGATGCTGGACTCGCCATCGCGGGTGAGATGCCAGTTGCGGCTGCGAGCTGCCAGACCGAGAGCTGTGACTCGCGAAGCTTGACACCCCGCCTCCAAACCCCAACATTGGCACCTAGAGATAAGATGAATTGATGACAGCCCCCGCCCCGATCGCCGACGCATGAAGATCATCGATATCCGGGCTACCCCCGTGAGCGTCCCTCTCGCCGCGCCGCTCCGTCACGCCAACGGGTGCCACTGGGGTCGATTCGTGCGCACCATCGTCGAGGTCGAGACCGATAACGGACTGATCGGCCTCGGCGAGATGGGCGGTGGCGGCGAAAGCGCGGTTGCTGCCTTCAACAGCCTCAAGCCGTACCTCCTCGGACACGACCCGTCGCGTCTCGAGGAAATGCGCTTCCGAGTCGCCAATCCGACCGCTTCACTCTACAACCAGCGAACGCAGCTCGTGGCGGCACTCGAGTTCGCGTGCCTCGACATCCTCGGACAGGCGTGGGGCGTTCCGGTGTGCGAGATGCTCGGCGGCGCGTTGCGCGATCACGTCCCGTTCGCATCGTACCTCTTTTTCCGCTATCCCAACAACGGGGACGGTTCGGGCGAAGTCCGCACCGTCGACCAGCTCGTCGCCGAGGCCGGTGCGCTCAAGAGGGCGCATGGCTTCACCACACACAAGCTGAAAGGCGGAGTGTTCGATCCCGACTACGAGCTCGCGTGCTATCGCGCGCTCGCGGAGGCCTTCCCCGACGACCGCATCCGCTTCGACCCGAACGGCGTGTGGTCCACCGAGCAGGCGATCCGATTCGGCCAGGCGATCGAGGGGTTGAACAACGACTACCTCGAGGATCCGTGCTTCGGTCTGCACGGCATGCGGCGCGCGAGAGAGAAGCTGCGCGTCCCGCTCGCCACGAACACGGTCGTCGTGAACTTCGAGCAGCTCGCCGCGAACGTCCTCGAGACCGCGGTCGACGTCATTCTGCTCGACACCACGTTCTGGGGCGGCATCCGGCAATGCCTCAAGGCCGCGGGCGTTTGTGAAACGTTCCAGCTCGGCGTCGCTGTGCATTCGTCGGGCGAGCTGGGAATTCAGCTCGCCACGATGCTCCATCTCGGGGCGGTTCTCCCAAACCTCACCTTCGCCGCCGACGCCCACTACCATCACTTGATGGACGACGTCGTTCAGGGCGGCAAGATCCCCTACTGCCGCGGCAGCATTCAGGTGCCCACCGCGCCCGGGCTCGGCGTGAAGCTCGATCGTGATCGCGTGGGCGAGTATCACGAGATGTTCAAGCGGCTCGGTTCCTATCCCTACGATCAGGATCCGCTCCGACCGGGTTGGGCTCCGCTGATTCCGAATCAGCGATGGGCCGATCCACTCGACGAGCGCTCGCCGGCAATTCCCGCCTGACCTCCGCCGTGTTGCCACGGACGATTCTCCGCGGCAGCATGTGCCGGCGACTGATCGCGACGTCGCTGGTGCTCGCGCGACCGGTGCTCGCGCAATCGCCGCTCCCGCCCAACGAAGACGGCTACGATCTGTGGCTGCGCTATCGCCTCGTTTCAAATGTGGCGCGGCTCGCCGAGTATCGCGCGGCGGCTCGATCGCTGGTGATCGATGGCGATTCGCCCACGCTCGCCGCCGCCCGCGACGAGCTCACTCGGGGACTCGAGGGGCTCCTCGGACGCCCGCTGACGCTCGCGAAGACACTGACCGATGGCTCGATTCTCGTCGGAAGCAGGCTGAGACTCGGTATCGTCACGTCATTGCCGCTCGCGAGAGAGCTTCCGCGCCTCGGCGACGAGGGGTATCTCGTGCGCGCGACGACCGTGCAGGGCAAGCACGTGATCGTCGTTGCCGCGAACACCGACGCCGGCGCGCTCTACGGCGCGTTCAGGTTGTTGCGACAGATTCAGACGAATCGGTCGCTCACACGCCTCGCCGTCGAAGATCGGCCGCGCATCACGCTGCGGCTGCTCGACCACTGGGACAATCTCGATCGCACAGTCGAGCGGGGATACGCCGGGAAGTCGCTGTGGGAATGGGAGGCGCTGCCCGACTCGATCTCGCCGCGCTACCGCGACTACGCGCGCGCCAACGCGTCGCTCGGCATCAACGGCACCGTGCTCACCAACGTCAATGCCAACGCTAAGGTGCTCACGCCCGAGTACCTCGTCAAAGTCGCCGCGCTCGCCAACGTGTTTCGTCCGTACGGCATTCGCGTCTATCTCACCGCGCGATTCAGCGCGCCGATCGAGATTGGCGGATTGAGGACGGCCGATCCGCTCGACTCGGCCGTGCGCGCCTGGTGGAAGGCGAAGGCCGACGAGATCTACCGCTACGTCCCCGACTTCGGCGGGTTCGTCGTCAAGGCCAACTCCGAGGGACAGCCGGGGCCGCAGGACTACAAGCGATCGCACGCCGACGGCGCCAACATGCTTGCGGATGCCGTCGCGCCGCACGGCGGGGTCGTGATGTGGCGCGCCTTCGTGTACAGCAACGCGGTGCCGGTCGATCGCGTGAAGCAGGCGTACGACGAGTTCAAACCGCTCGACGGCTCGTTCCGTGACAACGTGCTCGTTCAGGTGAAGAACGGTCCGTTGGACTTCCAGCCGCGCGAGCCGTTCCATCCGCTCTTTGGCGCAATGCCAAAGACGCCTCTCGTCATGGAATTCCAGATCACGAAAGAGTATCTCGGCCAGGATACGCATCTCGTCTACCTGGGCAGCCTGTTCGAAGAAGTGCTGCGATCTGACACCTACGCCAAGGGCAAAGGCTCCACGGTCGCGCGAGTGATCGACGGGTCGCTCGACGGCTACCGCCACACCGGCATTGCCGGCGTGTCGAACATCGGCACCGATCGCGACTGGACGGGCTCGCAGTTCAACCAGGCGAACTGGTACGCGTTCGGCCGACTGGCCTGGGATCCGACGGCATCGTCGCGAGCGATCGCCGGCGACTGGATCCGCATGACCTTATCGAACGATCGGCACGTCGTCTCGAGCATCGAGCACATGATGCTCGTGTCGCGCGAGGCTGTCGTGAACTACATGACGCCCCTCGGACTCGCGCACATCATGGCGACGGGACACCACTACGGCCCCGGCCCGTGGGCCGACGGCGGCCGACCCGACTGGACGCCATCGTACTACCATCGCGCCGACACGCTCGGTCTGGGATTCGACCGTACGACCTCGGGCAGCAACGCGGTGGCACAGTACTTCCCGCCGGTGCGCAACGTGTTCGCCAGCCGCGACTCGGCGCCCGAGAACCTGCTGCTCTGGTTCCACCACGTGCGGTGGGACGATCGCCTTCGGTCCGGTCGCACGCTCTGGGAGGAGCTGGTTCGCCACTACACCGCGGGAGTCGATACCGTCCGCTCGATGGAGCGCATCTGGAGAGGCCTTCGCGGCTCGATCGACGCCGAGCGGTTCGCCGCCGTGGACTCGTTTCTCGTCATTCAACAACACGAAGCGCGCTGGTGGCGGGACGCGGCCCTGTCGTACTTCCAGACTTTCTCGCGGCGTCCAATCCCGCCGGGTTACGAGCCGCCGCTGCATCCGCTGTCGTTTTATGAGGGATTGAAGTGCCCGGCGAATCGGGACAAGCCGAGGTGTCCGGAGATCTATCGATGAGCCCCATGCCGGAGTCGAGGCTATCGCGCGACGTTGGCCACAGGGACGAAGGTTTGGAAAGGATGATTCGGATGATTCGGATCGTTCCCCGGGCTCGGCTGGACTCCGTGCGCAACGAGCCGTGAAGGAACATTTGTGGAAGGACCGCTCGGGATGATTCGCCTCATCCGCAGCATCCGCTCACACCCTGCGTTCTTGATGCCCGCCCGAGCGGCTGTTTCTCGCATCGTCCACGACTTCAAGGGTTGCCTGACGTGACAACTTGTTTCCTTGGCCTCGATGTCGGCACGAGTGGCGTCAAGGCGATCCTCATCGACGAAACGGGCGACGTGCTCGCATCGGCCGTCGAGCCGCTGACCCTCTCGACACCGCACCCCGGCTGGGCCGAGCAGGAGCCCGAGGCGTGGTGGCAGGCGAGCGTCACCGCGATTCGCACCGTGCTCGCGGCGCAGCCACAGGCTCGAGTGGTCAGCGTCGGACTTTCCGGGCAGATGCACTCGTCAGTCTTCCTCGATGCGAACGGCGGCGTGATCCGACCGGCCCTCCTCTGGTGCGACGGCCGAACGACGGCGGAATGCGCCGAGATCACGCGCCGCGTCGGAGGCGAGGAGCGGCTTCGCGATCTGGCGTGCAATCCGGCGCTCGAGGGCTTCACCCTGCCAAAGGTGCTCTGGCTGCGCAATCACGAGCCGAGCGCGTTCGCGCGGCTCGCGACCGTGCTCCTTCCCAAGGATTTCATTCGCTATCAGCTCACCGGCGTACTCGCCACCGAGCCGTCGGACGCGTCGGCGACGCTGATGTTCGACACCGCGCACGGAACGTGGAGCGACGAGATTCTCTCCGAGGTCGGCATTCCGCGCTCGATCGTGCCGAATGTGGGCGGGTCATCCGAGGTGCTCGGAAAGGTGAGTCGGCAGGCGGCCAAGCTCACGGGGCTCGAGGCCGGGACGCCGGTCGTGGGAGGCGGCGCGGACAATGCCTGCGGCGCGGCTGGCGTTGGCGTCGTCGGCCCGGGCGAAGCCGTCGCGAGCTGGGGTACCTCGGGCACGGTGCTCGCCCCCATGTCCGAGCCCCGCGTCGACCCCATGCTCCGGGCGCACACGTTCTGTCACGTCGCCCCGGACATGTGGTATCTGATGGGCGTCGTCCTGTCGGCCGGCGGAGCGTTTGCCTGGTATCGCGACCAGCTCGCGCGCGACGCCGCGAGCTTCGGGAACGCGAATGAGCTCCTCAATAGCGAAGCGGCAACGGTTTCGCCGGGCGCCGATGGCGTCACGTTTCTGCCCTACCTGCAAGGCGAGCGCACGCCGCACCGAGATGCCGCGGCCCGCGGCGCACTGCTCGGCTTGAGCCTCGCGCACTCACGAGCGCATGTCACGCGTGCGGTACTCGAGGGCGTCTGCTTCGCGCTTCGCGATTCACTCACCATTCTCCAGGAGCTCGGCCTCTCGGCCGACAGCGTGCTTCTCACCGGGGGCGGAGCCAAGAGCCCCTTCGTGCGCCGCCTGCAGGCGGAGGTCTACGGGCTCCCCGTATGCACCGTCGATCGCGAGGAGGGACCGGCCTACGGCGCGGCACTGCTCGCGGCCGTCGGCGCCGGCGCGTTCCCCGATTTGGCCGCCGCGGCACGGGCTACGCTCACGCGCGGCCCGCTGGAACATCCCGCACCGAGCGCCCACGCGGCCTACGACGAACCGTACTCGCGCTTTCGGGCCTCC
Source organism: Gemmatimonadaceae bacterium (assembly GCA_035469245.1). Classification (GTDB taxonomy): domain Bacteria; phylum Gemmatimonadota; class Gemmatimonadetes; order Gemmatimonadales; family Gemmatimonadaceae; genus JAQBQB01. Next base: position 12,201 of record DATISA010000394.1, on the reverse strand, counting down.
TTCCACGCGGCCCATCCGGGTGCAGATTCGAGGCGCTGATACCGCGGCTTTTCGTTACATTCGCGCCCCATGTCATCACTGCTCAAGAAACTGCTCGGCGCCCAGGAGACGGGCCTCGTCATCGTCCTCATCGCGCTGGCCATCGCCCTCACCGTGCTCGCCGGCTCGCACGTCGATCCGCGCACCGGCCAGACGGTCAACAATTTCTGGAATTCGTACACGCTCATCCAGGCCGCCACCGACGCGAGCTTCTTCGCGATCATGGCGATCGGGGCCACGCTCGTGATCATCTCCGGCGGCATCGACCTGTCCGTGGGATCGATCTACGCGCTCGCCGGCGTGTCGATGGCGCTGCTCCTCCGCGCGCTCGGGCCGATGAATTCCGCCGCGACCACTTTCATCGGACTCGGCACCGCCCTCGGCGTCGGACTCCTCTGCGGGCTGCTCAACGGCGCCCTCGTCGTCGGACTCCGCGTGCACCCCTTCATCATCACCCTCGGCACGATGTGGGTGCTGCGCGGGATCGCCTTCGTGGCGACGAGCGCGATGAGCATCCTCGTCCCGTCACCGCTCACGCGCGTCGTCAAGGCGACGCTGGGCCTGGGCGGCGGGCTCTATCCCGTACCGATGCTGTCGATGATTGTCTGCACCGTGATCGGCACGATCTACCTCACGCGCACGGTCATGGGCCGGCACGTCTTCGCCTTTGGCGGCAACATCGAGGCGAGCCGCTTTGCCGGTCTCTCGCTCCGGCGCATCCAGATCGGCGTGTTCGCCGTTGCCGGCGCCACGGCGGGATTCGCCGCGTTCCTCGGCGCCGCGTTCTACGGCTCGACGTCGTCGGGCGACGCGCAGGGCTACGAGCTCTACGTGATCGCGTCCGCCGTCGTCGGCGGCGCGAGCCTCATCGGCGGCAAGGGCAGCGCCTTTGGCGCCATGCTCGGCGCGGTGCTGATCGTATTGATCAGACAATCCATACGCACGCTGCACTTCGACCAGAACTACGAGTGGATCGTGATCGGCTGCGCGATCGTCGCCGCCGTGGTCGTCGACCAGTGGAGCAGCCGGATGACGGCGCGCCGCCTGAGTCGCGGCGCGGTGCCCGCCGCCAAGGCATGACAACCGCCGTCGAGACGAGCCGCGCGCTCGCCGTTCGGTTCGAGCACATCACCAAGCGCTTCCCCGGCGTGCAGGCGCTGAGCGACGTCTCGCTCGACGTCACGCAGGCGTCGTGTCACGCACTCTGCGGCGAGAACGGCGCCGGCAAGAGCACCCTCGGAAAGATCCTTGCCGGCATCTACACGCCGGACGAAGGCCGGCTCGTCGTGTACGATCGCGAGCTCCACTTCTCGAGCCCGCGCGACGCGCTCGCCGCCGGGGTCGGCATCGTCCATCAGGAGCTCGTCTTCTGCGGCAATCTGTCGGTCGCCGAGAATCTCTGTCTCGGGACGATCCCGTCGCGGCGCGGGTTCGTCGATCGATTGGCGATGCAGAAGCGCGCGCACGATCTCCTCGCCGAGATCGGCGCGCACCTCGACGTCACGCGACCCGTCGCCGATCTCAGCATCGCGCAGCAGCAGATCGTGCAGATCGCCGCCGCCGTGGGCAGCGGCGCGCGCGTGATCGTGTTCGACGAGCCGACGAGCAGCTTGAGCCAGGTGGACGCCGAGCGGTTGTACGACCTGATCGGCCGGCTGCGCGAGCGCGGTGTGACGTGCATCTACGTGTCGCACCGAATGCCCGAGGTCTTTCGGCTGTGCGATACCGTGAGCGTGCTGCGCGACGGCAAGCACGTCGGCACGCACCCGACGGCCGAGCTCTCGGAGAGCGACATCGTGCGGATGATGATCGGCCGGCCGCTCGCCGAGTACTTCCCCACTCCCCGGTCGACGGAAGAAGGCAAGGAAGTGCTGCGCGTAAAGGATCTGACGTCGCCGGGCAAGTTCGAGCACATCTCCTTCTCGCTGCACTCGGGCGAGATCGTCGGCCTCGCGGGATTGGTCGGCGCTGGACGCTCGGAGGTGGCGGCGGCGATCTTTGGTCTCGACGACGAAGCCCACGGCGAAGTGCATCTGAACGAGAAACTGATCCACGTCGATGGACCTGCTGAGGCGATTGCGCTCGGAATCGGCCTCGTGCCGGAAGACCGCAAGAAGCAGGGCCTCGTGCTGTCGGAGAGCTGCCGGCACAACACGACCCTGCCGATCCTGAATCGACTCGCCAAGCTCACCTGGATCCGAGAGTCCGCCGAGTGGCAGCTCGTGCGCGACTACTTCAAGCGACTGGGAGTGCGCACGAGCAATCCCGACGTTCCCGTCGCCGGACTCTCCGGCGGCAACCAGCAGAAGGTGGTGCTGGCCCGCTGGCTCGCCGCGAACGCCCAAATGCTGATTCTCGACGAGCCCACGCGCGGCGTCGACGTCGGCGCCAAAGCCGAGATCCACGCGCTGATCAACGAGCTCGCCGCTCAGGGCACGGCGGTTCTCCTCATCTCGAGCGAGTTGCCGGAGCTGTTGAGTCTCTCGACGCGGATCATCGTGCTGCGCGAGGGAAAGCTGGTCGGCGAGGTACCCGGCCACGCCGCGACGCAGGACGGCTTGCTGCGTCTGATGGCGGGTCTGGCGGCGTGAAGCATCATAGATCGCTAATTGGGGTCAGACTCGATTTAGCGTTCGCTAAATCGAGTCTGACCCTAATTGCGCTTTTGCTCCTCGCGGCAATCGGATGCGCCTCGCGCCACCTCGCGCCCGCCCCGCCGACGACGAACTGGGTCGCCGCCTGGGAAGCTCCGCCGCAGCTCACAGAACCGCGGAACGTTCCGCCGCCACCAGGCCTCACAGGGAGCACGCTCCGCCAGACGCTTCGCGCTTCCATCGGAGGCACGCGGTGGCGGATTCGTGTCTCCAACGAATTCGGGAATGGCCCGTTGACCGTCTCATCGGTTCGCATCGCGCGCGGGATCGCGGGCCGCGATACTGTCGACACGGCGACCGACGTTCGCGCGACATTCGGAGGCCGCGACACGGTGACGATCCCGGCGGGCGGCGCCACTGTCTCCGACGCCGTGACGTTCGCCGCGCCGCCGCTCGCCGATCTCGCCGTGAGCATGTACGTCATCTCCGCTCCGGCCGGCGTCACCGGGCACCCGGGCTCGCGGACGACATCGTATCTGCACCAAGGCAATCTCGCCGACGCGCGCACACTTCCCGGCGCCGGCAACACCGAGCACTGGTACCTGCTCAGTCGCGTCGACGTTGCCACGCCGCCAAACGCGGCGGCGGTCGTCGTGCTCGGAAACTCGATCGCCGACGGACGCGGCTCGGGCACCGACAAGAACGACCGATGGCCGGACAATCTTGCCCGGCGGCTTCGCGCGGCCGCCGCGACCAAGGACGTGTCCGTCCTCAACGCCGGCATCGGAGGCAATGCGGTGCTCACCGGCGGTCTCGGTCCAATCGCGCTCCAGCGCCTCGACCGGGATGTGCTCGATCAACCCGGTGCCCGGTGGGTGATCGTATCAGAGGGCGTGAACGACCTCGGCGCATCGCGGGCCGGCATGGCGGATTCGGTCGCCACGAAGTTGATCGGCGCGTATCGGGAAATCGTGATGCGGGCGCGCGCGCGGCACCTGCGCGTGTACGGCGCGACGATCCTTCCCTTCGGTGGGTCCTTCTACGCGACACCGGACCGCGAAGCAGCTCGCCAGCGAATCAACGCATGGATACGCGCGAGGGGCAACTTCGACGAAGTGGTCGACTTCGACGCGGCGATGCGCGATCCCGCCGAGCCGACCCGCTTGCGCTCCGACGCCGACGGCGGCGATCACCTGCACCCCAACGAGAACGGCTACCGCATCATGGCCGAGGCCATCGAGCTGACGCTGTTCGCCGAGAGATAGGGTCTGACCGGTCTGACCCTATTTCTTTCACCACCGGTCCGTCCTGAACGGTACCGCCGGCAGCTTCTCCTTATTGTACAGCTCCGCGCGCCCCGGGTTGTTCGCCCACGCGTAGCGCACCGCGACCGGACGCGTGACGCGATCGCTCCAGACCTTCACGCGATTGCCGACGATCCGCGCGTCGGCCCACACGAACCGCCGATCAGTTCCGGCAACCTCGAAGCCCGCAACGCGATCCGCGCCCGATCCACTCATCAATCCCGTGCCGACGCTCCCGAAACTCACGACTGCCGTATCACCCCGCATGACGTGCGAGCGATAGGTCGGCCCCGACGCGAGCACCGCTTCGCCATACGCAACTCGTCGCGCCACGAGCGCGAGGCGCGCGCCCACATCCTCCTTGTTGCGAGGATGAATGTCGTCGGCTTCGCCCACGTCGATCGTGATCGCCCGGCCGGTCTTCGGCAACGCGAGCGCGGCCTCCATCGACTCGCGCTGCGTCGCCCACGCGGCGTGGAGCGGCGGTATCGAATCCGGCGTGCCGAAGTTCGGAAGCTGCACCCACAGGAAGGGAAACGCGCCGCGCGCCGAGTCCCACGTCCCTCGCCAGCTCGTGATCAGCGTCCGGAATTGCCCACGGTACGCCGCCGCTTGCTCGAGGTTGTTGGCGTTCGACTCGCCTTGATACCAGATCACGCCTTTGATCGGAAGCGACAGCAACGGGTACAGCATCTTGTTGTACAGCACCGATGGAACCTTGTTGATGCGCTGCCCGTCCGGCTGGAACGACACGACGCCGACCTTGAACTTCCACGTGCCCGCCAGCGATCGGCTCGTACCGTCGGCGAATGAGAGCGTAGCCGGCGCGTTGATTCCGCCTCCACCTCCGCCGTCCGACACGCGGACTGCGACCACGTTGCGTCCGCGGTGGAGCGCGCTCGCCGGTATTCGGTACAGCCGGCGCACGTTGTAGCCGTTGGTCCGTCCAACCTCGACGCCATTCACCCACGTGATGTCATCGTCGTCGATCGCGGTCATCGCCAGGGTCGCATCGCCAACGTGTGTGGAGTCGAGGTCGACCGCGAGCCGGTACCAGGCGATGCCGTCCATCGAGGGGTAACCCTGGTCTTCCCAGTACGCCGGCACGCGCATGTCCGACCAATCGCGATCATCGAGCATCGGATCCGCCCAGGCGGCGCGACCATTCGACATGCCGGCATCCTGCGTCGGCAACCCGCCAATTCTCGCGCGCAGGGAGTCGCGAACGGCTCGCATGTGCGCCTCCTCGACGCGCTGCATCGCGCTCCACGCGCTGTCCGACAGATGCTGCGCGGCGCGGCTGATCCACGTCTCGATGTTGCTTCCGCCCCACGTGGTATTCACGATTCCGATCGGCACGCGCTCGCTCGCGCGGAGGTCTCGCGCGAAGAAATAGGCGACCGCGCTGAACTCTCCGGCGTGCTGCGGATCGGCCGGCGCCCAGCTACCGCCCGCGAGATCGTCTTCGGGCGAGTCGGCCCAGGAATTCGGAGCCTTGAACTGGCGAATCAGCGAATCGTGCGCGTTCGCGATCTCTCGCTCAGCGTTCATCGCCTGGCGGAGCGTGAACTCCATATTCGACTGACCCGACGCCACCCAGACGTCACCGACCAGCACGTCGTGCAGCTCGATCTGGCCGTCGCCCGCGCGCACCGTCAGCTCGAACGGACCGCCCGCCCGTTCGGCTGGCAAGCTCGCCTTCCACGTTCCATCGGCCGCTGCCACCGCCGCCGCGGAATGCCCGTGAAACGTCACCGTCACCCGTTCTCGCGGTGTTGCCCAGCCCCACACCACCACCGGCTTATTCCGCTGGAGCACCATCCCGTCGCCAAAGATGCGCGCAAGTCGGAGCTCGGCCGCGTGGCTGCTCGGGATTCGGCCCGCTGTCACAATCGTCAGCGCGACGACGATGTAGAACGGGAGAACGATCGCTGCGCGCATGCGAGCCTCCTTCTGATGTCAGGTTTGAGAACTTCTTCACGCCATCGCCGTCTTCGGACACGCGCAGTCCCGCAACGAGCCGGGAGTGAACTGCCCAACGCAGAGGAGCGGAGGCGGCGGAGGTCGCAGAGGAATCCCGTGCGCATCCAGCCCTCGATGTGTGATGGAGTTCGGGTGGTTGTGAACGCGGATTCTTCGGACGGGGGCGGATTCTCCTGACTGCTCCGTGCGCCGAGAGAATCCTTTGCCCAACGAGCCGTGAATTTTCTTCTTGGGCACTGCCGCTCGTGATGCTACTCGTGGCCGACCGAGCGGCAGTTCAATCAAAAAATCCCGGCTCATGGCGAACGGTGTCTTCGCGCCACGCGGAGCAGATCCGCTACCTCCGCCACCTCCGCGCAAGTCCGCGTTCACAACCACCCGAACCCTCCCCGCCACGAGGAGGCGTGTATGCACCCAGAACTCCTCTGCGGCCGCCGCGCCCTCTGCTCCTCTGCGTTGGGTAGTTCACCCCCGGCTTGTTCCGCAACAGCCCCACCCCCCACAAAAACCTTGTCTTGACAGCCCCGACGGCAGCCGTAGAATCGGGGTGATCTGATGACTTAGTAACTTGACGAAACAACATCTCAACTGTCCAGCACGTTCTCCGTTCCACGACTTTCGGAGGGTCTCCTGATGGGACGCTGGAGTTTGCTTCTGGTCCTCGCCGCCACTGCCGCCGCCGGCGCGAACTCCGCGGGCGCACAGGCGACAGGCCGGATCACTGGCCGCACCACCGCCGAAAACGGCCGCGCCCTGCCCGGCATTCAGATCACCGTCACCGGTACTTCCCGCACCGCGGTCTCCGACACGGTCGGGCGGTACACCCTCACCAACGTGCCCGCCGGTACCCAGATCGTCCAGGCGCGCGCCTTCGGCTACTCCTCCGTCAACGTGACCATCACGGTCACGGCGGGTGGAACGGCTACCGCGGACTTCGTGATGAAGTCCGCCCCCACTCAACTGAGCCCGATCGTCGTCACCGGCTACGGCGAGCAACAACGCCGGACGGTCACCGCGGCGATCGCCACGGTGACCGCCGAGAAGCTCAAGGACATCCCCACCTCGGACCCGATGAAGGCATTGCAGGGCCGTGTGGCCGGCGTCGAGATCGTCGCGTCGAGCAACGAACCCGGCTCCGCGATGAACGTCCGCATCCGCGGCGTCCGATCGCTCACCGCCAGCAACGACCCGTTGTTCGTTGTCGATGGCATCCCGATCTCCGGCGGCATCCAGGACTTCAATCCGCAGATGATCGAGACGATCGAAGTTCTCAAGGACGCGGCCGCGACGTCGATCTATGGCAGTCGCGGCGCCAACGGCGTCATTCTCGTGACGACGAAAAAGGGACCGCTCGACGGTCGGCTGCACACCTCCTTCACTGCCGACATGTACTACGGCAACCAGGATGCGCTGCAGCTCATTCCGATGATGAACCTGCAGCAGTATGTGAAGTACATGCAGGACGGCGCGGCGGCGAACGGCCAGGACACGAGCCTGGCCAAGATTTTCACCGCCAAGCAGCTCTACGCCGTCCAGCACAACATCTCCACCGACTGGCAGCGCGCCGTACTCCGGAGCGGCGCACAGCGGAACGTTCAGGGCGGCGTGATCGGCTCGACCGGCGACACGCGCTTCTCACTCTCCGGCAACTACTTCGATCAGATCGGCTTGATTCCCGGTCAGGGCTACAAGCGCACTGCCGGTTTCGCCTCCATCGATCACAGCACGCGGCGACTCAACGTCGGCGCGAGCTTCAACACTTCGCGAATCAACACCGACCAGGGCGAGGGCGGCGCCGCCTACGGCTATCTGTTCGCGATGACCCCGCTCGGCCGGCCGACGAACTTCACCAACCCCGACTCGGCGGGCCTGCTCGACCCGCGCCCCGACGACGACCAGCTCAACATCAATCCCGTCCTCGAGGCTCAATCGGTCGTTCGGCAGCAGCTCGTCAATCGCGTGTTCGGGTCGGCGTACGCCGAGCTGCAGCTCGCCGATGGATTGTCGTATCGGATGAACTTCGGTCCGGACTACACGCAGCTCACCGACGGCTGCTACAACGGACCGTGGGCCCACGGGAACTGCACCAACCTCGGCGCCAACAGCTCCAACCAGGGCCAGCCGCCGCAGGCAGGCCAGTTCAACCAGCAAGACTTCTCGTACACGCTCGACAACCTCGTGCACTTCAACCGGAACCTCGGCTACATCCACCGGCTCGAGTTCACGGGGCTGTACAGCATCCAGCACGACCGGTTCACCAAGGATTCGCTCTACGCCACCAATCTGCCCTACACCACGCAGCTCTGGTACGACCTCGGCTCGGGCACGGCGGGCAATGAGAGAAGTCTCATCTCGGAGTGGTCGCTCCAGTCGTACATGGGACGGGTGAACTACACGATCTTCGATCGGTACAGCGCCAACTTCACCGAGCGCGCCGATGGATCGAGCCGGCTCGCCCCCGGGCACAAGTGGGCCTACTTCCCGTCGTTCGGCCTCGCCTGGCAGATCGGCGACGAGCGGTTCATGCGCCGGTTCGACTTCGTCAATTCCCTGAAGCTGCGCGGCAGCTACGGGACCACCGGCAATACGTCGATTGGTCCGTACCAGACGCAGGGCACCTTGCAGTCGCGCCTCTACACGTTCGGCTCGACGCGCGTGCGGGGCTACAAGCCCGGCTCGATCCCGAATCCCGACCTGGGCTGGGAGAAGACCGACCAGTCGGACATCGGCCTCGACTTCTCGGTGTTCAACGACCGCGTCAGCGGCACGATCGACGGCTACCTGGCGAACACGCACGACCTGCTGCTGCGGCGCCTGCTGCCGGTGACGTCGGGCTTCACGTCGACCCTCCAGAACATCGGCGCCACACGCAACACCGGTCTCGAGATCGGCATCTCCACCGTCAACCTGAAGAACTGGCGCGGCCTCACGTGGACGATGGACGTCAACTGGGCGCGCAACAAGAACAAGATCCTCTCGCTGGCCAGCGGCGCCGCGCAGGACGTGGGCAACGTCTGGTTCGTGGGGCAGCCGATCAACATCCCGAACGACGCCCAACGCCGCGTGTTCTACGACTGGAAGTACGTGGGCGTGTGGCAATACGCCGACTCACTCGAGATGAAGAGGTTCAATCGACACGGCGGCACGTTCAAGTTCGGCGATCCTCGCGTCGCCGACATCAACGGCGACAGCACGATCAACGCGAGCGATCGTACGATCGTCGGCACCAGCTACCCGAAATGGACCGGCAGCCTGTCGAATCGGTTCACCTACAAGAATTTCGATCTGTCGGGCCTCGTCACCGCCAAGTGGAAGTACACGTTCGTCGACGGCACGCCGCGGAGCTACTTCGGCCGTTTCGGCAACATCGCCGACATGGATTACTGGACGCCCACGAACCCGACGAACAAGAATCCGGCGCCAACGACCGGCGCGGTCGACCGGCTGTATGCCAGCACTCGCCTCTACCGCGACGGGTCCCACTGGAGAGTCCGCAACATCACCGCCGGCTACACGCTCGATCGACGCCTCGCCAGCCGCATCGGCTTGCAGAGCCTGCGCATCTACGGCACGGCACAGGATCCCTACGTCCACACGGACTACCTCGGTATCGACCCCGAAGTCGGCGGCTCCGTCCCGACGGTCCGCACGCTCCTCCTCGGCACCAACATCGTCTGGTAGACTCGCCCCCGCCCAACCATCGAGAGAGACTCATAAGATGAAGCGCATACCGATCTCCACAGTGATGCTCGGGCTCGTCGCCGGACTCTCCGCCGGATGCGCGAACCTGGATGAGAAGCTGATCACCGGCGTGAGCAGTGCGTACTACGCCACGCCCGATGGCCTCAACTCCGCCGTCATCGCCAGCTACAGTCAGCTCCGCAACTTCTACGGCCGCGAGCAGCTCCTGTCCCTGACCCAGGTCGGCACGGACACATGGATGGCCGCCGACCAGTCGGGCTCGAACAACAAGGACTTCGACTCGTACGGCGGCGGCTTGAACAGCACCGTGTCGCCGCTCGCCAACACGTGGAATCCCGCGTACCAGGCGATCAACACCCTCAACGCGGCGCTCGACCGCGGGCCGAACACGCAAGGCATCTCACCGGCGGTCAAGCAGTCGCTGCTCGGAGAAGCACACTTCCTCCGCGCGCTCAACTACTTCACGCTCGTCCAGCAGTTCGGCGACGTATCACTCATCGTGCACGAGAACGTGGGCGTCGTCGCGACCGCCGTGCGTGATTCGGCCGCCGCGGTGTACCGCACGATCATCGCCGATCTCGACTCGGCGGTGAGCATGCTCCCCGCCACGCAGACCGACGTCGGCCGCGCCACGAAGGGGGCAGCGCTCACGCTCCGCTCCAAGGTCTACCTCACGCGCGCCTACAAGCCGTACTCCCCGGGCAAGCAGGCCGACTTCCAGGCCGCGCTCGCCGACGCCAAGGCAGTGATCAGCTCGGGGACGTACTCCCTCGAGCCGGTGTTTGCCGACCTGTGGTGCGTTGCGCGTCCCGCCGATCCGGGCCGCACCGGCTATTGCGACAACACCGGCTACAACATGAACCGGAAGGAATTCATCTTCACGGTCCAGTTCTCGTACGACCTCACGCACTACGACGCGGGTGACGAGTACAACTACCTGCACCTGGTCTTCCTCGGCCAGTACGACAACAACGGCATCTGGGTCGGCACGCCGCGCGACCTGAACAACGGCCGCCCCTTCCGCCGACTGATGCCGACGCCGTACGAGCTGAGTCTTTGGAACAAGTACGTCGGCACGCCCGGCGCGAGCGACATTCTCGACACGCGGTTCGACGCCTCGTTCCAGACGGTGTGGATCTCGACGCAGAACGGCGTCAAGAATCCGACAGGCACCTGCCCGCACTGCACGAGCGGCGCAGCGATCAATGCCGGCGATACCGCCGCCGTGTATTACACCTACGGCGTGCCTGACACGCAGCGCTCGAGCAAGGCGTACGTGACCCTCACGCCCTGCCCGACCGACCAGGTCAAAGAGCCCACGGCGGCCACCTACTGCGGCGATCGCAACAACGCCAACGACGGCTACTTCAACTGGCAACGCTTTCCGTCGCTCAAGAAGTTCCAGGACAACCTGCGCGCCAACTTCACGGCGCAAGAAGGCGGCAAGGTCGAAGTCGTCTTTCGGCTCGGTGAGGTCTACCTCATCGCGGCCGAAGCCGACGTTGGTCTTGGCAACCAGGCCGAAGCGGCGACGTTCGTGAACGTGCTCCACCAGCGCGCGGCGAGCTCGAACCACAAGAACGACTACAACGTCACCGCCGCGCAGATGACGCTCGACTACATCATGGAAGAGCGCGAGCGCGAGCTGGCCGGCGAAATGAGCCGCTGGTACGACCTGGTACGCCCGGGCCCCGACTACTTCCTGGCGCGCGTCACGAAGTACAACCCGCGCGCGGCCGCGAACGTCAAGCTCACGCACTACCTCCGCCCGATCCCGCAGTCGCAGATCGACGGCGTGATCGTGGGGCCGAAATACCCGCAGAATCCGGGGTACTGATGTCGATCGATGGCGGCGCCGGAACCACCCGTCCGGCGTCGCCCGCCGCCTCTCCGCAGGTCAGCATTCCTGAATACAAGGACGCTCACCTGTCGGTGGGCCGCCGCACAAAGGACCTTCTCTCGAGGATGTCGCTCGAGGAGAAGGCCGCGCAGATGGTGTGCGTCTGGCGCGAGAAGGCCGACACGCTCGTCGACGCCGGCGGCACGTTCGACATCGCGAAGGCACGCCGAGCATTCGCACACGGCAATGGGATCGGCCAGGTGGGCCGGCCGAGCGACGCCGGCGGCGGCCTGTCGCCGCGCGCACAGGCGGAGCTGACGAATGCGATCCAACGGTTCTTCGTAGAGGAGAGCCGCCTCGGCATTCCCGTGATCTTTCATGAAGAGTGCCTGCACGGCCACGCCGCGCCCGGCGCGACGAGCTTCCCGCAGCCGATCGGACTCGCGGCGGCCTGGAATCCCGAGCTCGTCGAATCGCTGTACACGATGACCGCGCTCGAGGCGCGCGTGCGAGGCACGCATCAGGCGCTTACGCCGGTGGTCGACGTCGCGCGCGATCCGCGGTGGGGACGCGTCGAGGAAACGTTCGGCGAAGATCCCTATCTCGTCGCTCAAATGGGCATCGCGGCGGTGCGCGGATTTCAGGGCGACGGCACGTTCCGCGACAAGACACGCGTCATCGCCACGCTCAAGCACTTCGTGGCGCACGGACAACCGGAATCGGGGATGAATTGCGCGCC
>DATISA010000393.1:0-1944 GCA_035469245.1 Gemmatimonadaceae bacterium | reverse complement strand
AGCTCCTGCACGCAGAGCGGCATCTGCTTGGACGTCGACACGAGCAGTGCCGAAAGGCCGATGGCATCGGCGTTCACCTCGATCGCCTTGTCGATGATGGTGTTCACCGGCACCTGCTTGCCCAGGTCGAACACCGTGTAGCCGTTGTTCGAGAGGATTGTGTTGACGAGCGACTTTCCGATGTCGTGCACGTCGCCGTACACCGTCGCCAGCACCACGCGCCCCTTGGTGTAGCCCTCGGCGCGCTCGAGGAACTGCTCGAGGTGCTTGACCGCCTTCTTCATCACTTCAGCCGACTGCAGGACGAATGGAAGAATCAGCTCGCCGGCGCCGAATTTGTCGCCGACCTCCTTCATGGCGGGCAGCAACACGTCGTTGAGCACGCGCACCGGCTGCTCGCGCACGCCCGCCGCGTCCAGCGCCGCCTCGATCCCGTCCTTTTTGCGGTGCACGACCATGTAGTGCACGCGCTGGTCCGGCGTCATGCCGGCGGTTGGATCTTCCTTTTCGCTCCCGGCTGCCTCGCGCTTGCCGCCTCCCTCGAAGTGCTCGATGAACCGCTGCAGCGCGTCTGGCCGGCGGTTGAACACCAGGTCGTCCGCCAGCGCGCGCTCTTCAGCTGGAATCTCGGCGTACGGCTGCACGTGCGCCGGGTTCACGATCGCCATGTCCAGTCCTGCTTCCACGCAGTGGTGCAGGAAGACGGAGTTGAGCACCGCGCGTGCTTCCGGCGCGAGGCCAAAACTCACGTTCGACACGCCCAAGCTCGTGAATACGCCCGGCAGCTCGCGCTTGATGAGTCGAATGCCTTCGATTGTCTCGACGGCGGAGTCGACCCATTCCTGATCGCCCGTCGCGAGCGTGAAGGTCAGATCGTCGTAGATCAGGTCCCCGGGCCGGAGCCCGTACTCGCCGACGACGACATCGTAGATCTTGCGCGCCACCTCGAGCTTGCGCTCGCGCGTCTTGGCCATGCCCACCTGATCGATGGTGAGAGCGACGAGCGCGGCGCCGTGTTTCTTGGCGAGCGGCACCACGCGATCGATCCGCTCGCGGCCATTCTCCATGTTGATGGAGTTGATGATCGCGCGGCCCGGGATCGTCTCCAGCGCGCGCTGGATCACTGCCGGCTCGGTGGAATCGATCATGATCGGCGTCTCGACAGTCATCGAGAGCAGTTTCACGACCTTGGCCATCTGCTCGGCTTCGTCGGCGCGCTCGGTAACCGCCACGCACACGTCCAGGACGTGAGCGCCCGACTCCACCTGATCGCGCGCGACCTCGGCAATCCCCTCGTAATCGTCGGCGAGCAGCAGGCGCTTCACCTTGCGCGAACCCTGGGCGTTGACGCGCTCGCCGATGAGAAGCGGCTTGGGATTCTGCTCGAAGTCCGTGGCGCGCATCGCGCTCGACGCGCGCGGCACCTTGGAGCCGCGCACGGCGCCCGGGCGGGGCTGGGGCTGGACGGCGTCGGCAGGCTCGGCACGAGCCGCTACATGGCCAATTCTCTCGACGATCGCCGCCAGGTGCTCGGGGCGCGTGCCACAGCATCCACCCACGATACGCACGCCGAACTTCTCGACGAACTCGCCGAGCATGTCGGCCATCGGCTCGGGTTCGAGTGGATAGACGGCGTCACCGGTGCCCGTGTTGAGCGGCAGGCCGGCGTTCGGAATGCACGACACCGGACGCGATGCGTTCGACGCGAGGAAGCGAATCGGCTCGCGCATGTGCTCAGGGCCAGTCGAACAGTTGAGCCCGATCACATCGACGGGCAGCGCCTCGAGCGTGGTCATCGCGCTGGCGATGTCGGTGCCGAGGAGCATGCGCCCGCTGGTGTCCAACGTGACCTGTGCCTGGATCGGCACGCGGTGTCCGATCTCGGCGAACAGCCGCTCGAACCCGGCGATCGCCGCCTTGACCTCGAGGATGTCCTGCGCCGTC
>DATISA010000392.1:0-4816 GCA_035469245.1 Gemmatimonadaceae bacterium | reverse complement strand
TTCGTGATGCCCGGTCTGACGGATCTGCATGCGCACACGTACCGCCCCGATCTTCTGCCGAACTTCGTCTACTTTGGCGTCACATCGGTTCGCGACGAGGGATCGTCGATGGCACCGCTCGTGGCGTACGCCGACGGCATCGCGGCAGGCCTGATACCAGGACCACGCGTCGCGTACGGTGGGTTTCAGTTCTACAGCGATTGGCCAATCGACGAGGAGCAAGGCCGAGGTATCGAGCCAGAAGCCGACTCCGCGCACGTGAAACGCGCCGTCGGGCTGGCCGAGGCGTTCGGCGCCCAGCACGTCAAGACGCGGACCTTCCACCGCTGGGACATCAATGCCCGGATGATCGCCGAAGCGCACCGACGTGGCATGCGCGCGACCGGTCATTGCTCGGCGCAGCTGCCATTGATCGCCGCTGGCATGGACGCGAAGGAGCACATCGGCTTCTGCTCGACGCGCGGCGCGGCACAGCCCTATGCACTGAACGACGTGCTGATTTACGACGACGAGGTGCAGCTGTATCGCGCGGCGCGCGTCGCCGTCGACCCCACCATCTCCTACCTCGCGTTCGCCGCGCGCGTGAGCGCGAACCCGAAGGTCCTCGACGCCGACAGCGAGGTCGTGCCGTTCATCTCGCGCGACAACTTCGAGTGGATGGTGAAGATGCCTCCAGCGGAGCGATCCCTGACCGAGCGCGCCGTCCGCGACGCGCGGACGACGACGGCGAAGCTGGCCCGCGCTGGCGTCACCCTGGGAACGGGCACCGACATATGGCAGCTCCCCACGGGCGTACACATGGAGCTCGAGGAGCTGGTTGCGGCCGGACTCTCACCAGCCGAGGCGATTCGCGCCGGCACTAGCTCGGCGGCGCGCATCATCGGCGCCGAGCAGGTGCTGGGCTCGATCGAGCAGGGGAAATTGGCGGACCTGGTGATTCTCGACGCGGATCCGCTCGCGGACATCCGCAACACGCGGCGGATCGCGACGGTCATTCGCGATGGTCGCGTGATCGACCGCGCGGCGATCCGCCGGGCACAAGCGCCTTAGAAGACCACGAACGGGAACTCCGGCTGCACGCTGGCTGGCTCGGGGCCGCTGAGATCGTGCGCACGTGCCAGCGCGGCGCGAAAGGCGGCTCATTCCAGATTTGGAATGAGCGGCGGCGGGAATCGCACCATCTATCGGGGTTTCGGCTGCCTGGCTCGAGCGGTTGATCGCCGGGCGAGAGGCGGACCAACTTGCGACCTATGAGATCACTTCGATCGGCGCGCGAAGCCCTGGCGCGGCGGCGAGTTTGCTGTCGCACGTGAGCAACGGCGCGCGCAATCCTTCAGCCAGCGCGACATACGCCGCGTCGTACGCGGTCAAGTTCTCGCGTAACGCCCAAATGCGACGCACGAGCGTTTCGTGCGAGTAACGTTCCATTGGGAATGCGACGAGCAGATCGAGCGAGGCGCGCGCCCGAGCTTCGGTCATGTCGCCTCGCGCGACGAATCGGCGCAGCACCTGCGCGACCTCGAGATCGATGAGCGCCGGCGCGTGGATCGTCTCGTCCCTGCGAAAGAGCTTCGCCTCGACGGCGGCGCCAGTTTCTGTTCGAAGGAGCAACTCCAACATCGCCGACGCGTCGACGACGATCACCGTGAGTCGCGCTCGGCGCGAATCGCCGCGCTTGGACGTTCACGTACGCGAACCGGCTCGAGCGCCGACAGCCGTTCGCGCAACTCGGCGGGCGTGAGCCGATCGGCCGCCATCTCGAGCTCACGGCGCAAGTAGTCGGACAAAGTCATTCCTGCCATGGCGGCCCGCGCACGGAGCCTGCGATGAAGCGCGTCGGGGACGTGGCGAATCTGGATCATCTTGGACATGTGGACAACATGGCTGCATGTGTCGCACATGGCAACGAGCTGCGCGCTTCCCGTTCACCTGCTCCAACGCCGGGGTGGTCCGAAGGCGCGGGGAAAGGCGCTTTGGGCGCCTACCTCAGCAGCGAGCGCGGCTGCGACCGAATTCGCGACTTCGCTGGCGCGGAGGCGCTCCATTCGTAAATTCGAACGCTTCTCTTCGTCGCGCGATGGGGCCACAACGTCACATGAGCATACCGACGCAGCTCAGTGCTTCATTGGCCGGCCGATACACCATCGACCGGGAGATCGGCGCCGGTGGCATGGCGACCGTCTACCTCGCGCACGATGTCAGGCACGACCGGCCGGTGGCGCTCAAGGTGCTGAAGCCCGAGCTCGCGGCGGTGCTCGGCACGGAGCGATTCCTCGGCGAGATCAAGGTGACGGCGAACCTGCAGCATCCGAATCTTCTCCCGTTGTTCGACAGCGGCGAGGCGGACGGACTGCTGTTTTACGTCATGCCGTACGTCGAGGGTGAGTCCCTCCGCGCGCGAATCGACCGCGAGAAGCAGCTCCCGGTGAACGAGGCGATCCGGATTGCGACGGCCGTGGCAAATGCGCTCGATTACGCGCACCGGCATGGGGTGATCCATCGCGATCTCAAGCCGGAGAACATTCTCCTGCACGAAGGACAGCCGCTCGTCGCCGATTTCGGCATCGCCCTGGCCGTGTCCAACGCCGGCGGCAATCGCATCACGCAGACCGGCCTTTCGCTCGGCACGCCACAGTACATGTCGCCGGAGCAGGCGACCGGTGACCGAGCGATCGACGGACGCACCGACGTCTACTCGCTCGCAGCCGTGTTGTACGAGATGCTCACAGGAGATCCCCCGCACTACGGCAGCACGTCGCAGGCAATCATTGCGCGCGTGCTCACCGAAAAGCCACGCAGCATCCGTGCGTCGCGCGAGTCGGTGCCCGCCTATGTGGACGCAGCTGTCGAGCGGGCGCTGGCCAAACTCCCAGCGGACCGATGGGCAACCGCACAGGAATTCGCGGAAGCGATCAATAACCAGCGCGCCGTTGGGATGACCGCCGCGGAAGCGGCGACGACCGACACGGTGGTCTCAGGTCAGCGCACGAGCGCGAACGAGCGAGGCAGAGATACGGCACGCCGCGCCGCGCTGTGGATTTTGCCGGTGATCGGCGTTGCGCTCGGTGCCGCAGTGATGGCGTGGCTCCAGCCGTATGGTGAACGAGAGGGCACAACGATTCGCTATCCGCTCAACTTCGCAGCGGACGAACGATTTGTAGACAGCCAGGGCGCGCCGATGGCGCTCTCTCCGGATGGAAAGTTGCTCGTCTACGTCGGGTCAAAGGCCGGTCACCGCAACCTGTTTCTTCGTCACCTCGGCCAGCTTCATGCACGGGAGCTTCCGGGAACGGAGGACGCGCTGCAGCCATTCTTCTCGCCGGATGGCAAATGGATCGGCTTCATCGCCCGCACCCAGCTCAAGAAGATGTCCGTCGACGGCGGCGCGGCGATTTCCATCGCCGAAGTCCAGGGGATGTGGGGTGCGAGTTGGTATCGCGATGACCAGATCGTCGTCTCCACGCGCGGCAGACTCGCCACGATTCCCGCCGCTGGCGGCAGCCCCAAGATATTTCTCACCGCCGACACGGCCGCAGGCGAGGGAAGCTACCGATTCCCGCTCGTTCTTTCTGATGGCAAGACGGTCGTCTTCACGTTGTTTGCCCAAGGCGGTCTCGCCAGCGCACGAATCGGCGTGGCGTCGATCGACGGCAGCGGCAAGCGAATTCTCGACCTCGTCGGCACGGATCCCGTCGCGGTCATCGCGGATCGTCTGATTTACGCGAGCGCCAACGGCGCGATCATGGCCGTGCCCTTCGACGAGCGGCGGCACGAGCCCACCGGCGTGCCGGTTCCCGTCATCGATGATGCTGCGGTTGGCGGCGGCGGACCGTTGAAAGGCACCGCATCGCGCAGCGGCTCTCTCGTGTACTTGAGCGGAAGCTCGACGCAACAGGTCGTGCTCGCGGAGCCCAAAGGCGCATCGACCGTGTTGATCTCACAACCCGGTCAGTTCCAACACCCGCGGTTGTCGCCCGACGGGAAGCAGCTGGCGCTCGAGGTAATCAAGAGCGGCGCGACCGAGATCTACATTTTCGACATCACGTCCGGAACCCTGGCGCCGCTCACCACCGACGGATCGTTCAACTCGTTTCCTGAGTGGACGCCCGATAGCAAGCAGGTCCTCTACTCATCGACAAGGGACGGCCGCTCAGGGTTATGGCGGCAGCCTGCCGATCACAGCGGACCGGCGCAACGTGTGACGAGAGCTGACAGCGTCGTGTTTCTCGAGGGGGTGTTCTCGGCCGATGGTCGGACGCTGGTCGTTCACGTCGATGGCATCAGAACCACGAACGACCTTTGGTACCGCAGCCAGACGAACGACACGACGATGAAAGCATTGGTGACGACTCCGTTCAACGAAATGGGGCCACGCATTTCACAAGATGGACGGTGGATCGCCTTTGCCTCCGATGAGTCCGGGTCTTTCCAGGTCTATGTGACACCGCTGCCCGGCCCAGGCGGTCGATATCAGGTATCGACGGAAGGCGGTGTCACGCCTGTTTGGTCGCCGGACGGCCGGCGGCTGTATTACTCATACGCCGGCCGACTCGAAGCAGCGACGCTGACGTTTGCGCCGGCGTTCGCCGTAACGGCGCGGGAGACCATTTTCGAGACCGGCGGTTCCTCGCCGCCGGCGCACGCGAACTACGACGTCACGCCCGACGGCAAACGGTTCGTGATGTTCAAGGCGACGGGTGCGGACGCGCAGCTCATCGTCGTACATGATTGGAAGTACGAGCTCAGGGAGCGAACGGCGAACGCCCGGCGAAAGTGAGCATGGCTCCAAATGCATACGGTTGACGGTACCGCTCCC
>DATISA010000391.1:0-5305 GCA_035469245.1 Gemmatimonadaceae bacterium | reverse complement strand
TTGCTCGTCGGCGTGCCGATGGCACTGGGATCGCCGCTGTCGACCCTCCGCTGGTTTGTGCCGGATCTTGCGGACTGGCTCGTACTCAACGCCGTCCTATCGGTTGCAATCGGCATGTGCAGGGCGCTCATCGCCGGGTCCACGGTCGGGCACGACACGGCGTGACCGGGAGTGGAAGTTGCCGCCGGTGATCCGCAATGCGGCGCGAGTGACTCGTCTCGCCTTACTTGCTGAGCGGCCGGCCAAAGATGCTGTCATACGTCGCCAGTGCCGGCTTCGCCTTGAACGCCGTGTCCACCAGACCGATCGACGTGAACAGCGCGAGCGCCGATCCCGGCGGCTGGGGTGGATACGCCGAGATGTCGATATCGGTGTAGTTCAGCTCGAACACGGCGATCGCCTTGGCCGAGTCGAGCAGGCGTTCCTGCCGCCGAAGATACCTCGCCTGTACGATCGGCGATGATTGCACGGACCCCACGGCGGCCGAAGTCCATCCACCTTCGACAACCATGATCGGTAGCGAGCGTCCTCTGGCGAGCCGCGTGTAATAGTCGAGCGGAATCTGATCCGGATCGGCATACACGAAATACGGATACGACGAGATGGCGAGCACCTGGACGAACGCAAAATCCGTGAAGTCCGTCTCGACGCCGCGATAGGACGCGGGCGGCGGGCCCCACGCGACGTCAGCCTGCACGCTCGCGTAAAGCAACGGGAGTTTTCCGCCTATGCCGCGGACTTCCGACGCCGCGGCATTCGTCATTTGAACCAACGCGCCGTACACCGCGCTCGACGCCTGAAGCCGAATCAGGTTCGTTTCGGCGGCGAGTCCCAGATACTCCGGCCGAATCAGTGATACCAGCTCGTGCACGTATTGCCGATACACTGCTTGCACCGCCGGCTCGGTGATGCTTCGACCCAGTTCGACGAGTTCCGGCGCCTCGGCGGATCGATTCAGGCCGTCGGTGACGTCCACAGTGATCGCGAGCGGGAATCCCTTTCCGCGATAATAGTTCGCGAGCGGCACGTTGACCGTATTGACGTACGTCGTCGCCGTCGTGCCCGAGAGGAGCGACTTGTACGGCACCGAGATGTGCATGATGGCCGCGTCGGCGCGCGGCGACCACGCTTCGATGGTCGCGATCGCCGAAGCGGTGGTGGCCTTGGGCGGGTTCGCCGAAAAGCCCATGCGGTACGTGCGGCTCGGCGACCCGGACGCCGGGTGATCGGCGCTCGTCGCACTCTTGCAGGCGACCACGCACGAGGACAGGAGTGCCAGCAGGCGCGGCGATCGCGAACGAAGCGCCGCGCAGGCGTGATGCCGGCGCGGCGCGTTCAGGCGCAACGGCGTGCTACTTCCCGCGTGGTTTGGGCGATCACATCGCGCCGTCATTCGCGAGAAGATGTTCATGCCAGTCGCTCGCGCAACCTTTCGACCGCGCCGCCATGACGAACCGCGCCGCTTCAACCAGGACACTTTAACCCAGAAACTGGAGGACCCGCCTCCCGAATTTCTCGGCATGCTGGAACAGGAAACCGTGGCCGGCATCCGAGTAGATCACCAGCTCGGCGTTGGGCAGCCGCTCGATCATCGCGTACGAGTTATACGCCGGGATCATCACGTCGTGCACACCTGTCGCCACCAGTACCGGCTGACGGATTTCGTGTAGTTGCGAGTACACACCCTCGCCGCCCGCGCTCCACGCGACCAACGCCCTGCCCATCGCCTGGTCCGTCTGCATGCGCGTGGGCGGACCGTCGGACTCGACGCGGCGGTGCAAGCGCCTCAGATGCTCGCGCCCAGCCGCTCGCCGCTCGTCAGAGCCCTCAAAGAACAGATACAGAAAATCGTCGTCGCTGTTGACCGGCTTGGCGACGGTCTCCCGGACACGTTCGGACATCGGTGGGGCGCCAGGAACTCCGCCCGGTCCACTTCCCGCGACGACGAGCCGTCGCACGAGCTCGGGCTGTTTGAGCGCAAGCGCCTGCGCAACGGCGCCGCCCATCGACCAACCAAGCAGGTCGACGAGCGAGTACCCGAGCCCGCGGATGAACGCGCCCGCGTGTTCCGCCATGCCCGCGATGCTCGCTGGCGATTCGCCGGACGAGCGACCGACGCCCGCGTTGTCGAAGATCACGACTCGCCGCTCGGCGGCCAGCGCATCGAGGAACGCCGGATCCCAGTCGTCCATCGTGGCGCGAAAGCGCGCCAACAACACGATCGGTACGTCGCTGTCGGCGCCGAAGGTGCGATAGGCGAACTCGATGTCACCAGCGCGGAGCACCTGAGTATGCGCCGCGTTGGCGGCGCCGAGCCCCGTGACTACCACGCGCTCGTTGGCGACGGAGGTGTTCATGGTATGCGCCTCCGGTTCGTCCGCCGGCGCGGACGTGCGTCGCCGGCCAGCGCGCGCATCCGCTCACCGACGTGCGCCGCTGCTTCACGCGCAATCGATGGGTCGTTGTAGAGCTTGGCGAGCATGATCGCGCCTTCGATCGTGGCGACCGCTATTCGCGCCTCGCTGGCCGCGTCGACCGACGGTGGGAGCTCGCCCGTGGCAATTCCATCGACGAGTATCTGGCGCCCGAGTCCGACGACCTTGTCCATGGCGCGCCTGACGCGGGCGCGCAGCGCGGGCATGGCGGGATGCGCATCGTCGGTCTCCACCGCCGCGTTGAGCAATGGACAGCCGCCGGGAACGATCGGCCGTTCGACGATGCTCGCGACTGCGTTCACGAGTGCGACGGCGCGATTCACCGCGCCCGTGGCGCCGGCAACGGCTTCGTTGTAGAACGCCCAGTGCCGGGCCGCGGCGTGGTCGAACGCCGCGATCGCCAGGGCCTCCTTTCCCTCGAAGTGCCGATACACGCCGCCCGCGCGGAGGCCCGTGACGGCGATCAGGTCGGCCATCGATGCGCCGGCAAAGCCGCGCTGGTTGAACAGCGGCGCAACTCGCGCGACGATCCGCTCGCGCGTTCGCTCGCCCTTGCTCTTCGGG
Source organism: Gemmatimonadaceae bacterium (assembly GCA_035469245.1). GTDB lineage: Bacteria > Gemmatimonadota > Gemmatimonadetes > Gemmatimonadales > Gemmatimonadaceae > JAQBQB01. The sequence continues at coordinate 2,306 of DATISA010000391.1, read as the reverse complement.
AGTCGTGTTCCTGGCTTCATGTCCGGTGAGGTTTCGAAAAGAGAACATTTATTCGCTTTTTGAATATTGCGCGGCCTGGCGGGCGAAGACAAGAGCCGCGCGCCGCCCTGCGGCGAGACTTCGCAATTGTCGATTTATTCCTCGCTCCTGCTTGTGTGCGCCGCGTCACGCCAGTGCGCGACGGGAACGATTCGCGAGCGCACCGAGTTGTGGTCGAAGACTCGGAGCACGATGTCTCCGACTCGCTGGCTCATCCAAGGGCCGGTGGCATCGCGACAACATCAGCCTTTACGCATAGCAGACACCGATGAAACGCTTGCTTGTACTCATGGCCGCGCTCGGCGTGGCCGCCTGTGGCGGCAGCTCGACGAGCACCGCCCCGCAAACCCCAGCGCTGGCCGCGGACGTCGCCGCCACGCCTTCTCTCGCCTTCACTCCGGGCACGGTGACGGTCGCTCAAGGCGGCACCGTGACGTTCAAGTTCGGGTCGGTCGCACACAACGTGTTCTTCGACAACGCCTCCGGCGCGCCGGCGAACATCACGGGCACCAACGCCAACGTGAACAAGACGGTCACCTTCACCACCACCGGCACGTACGAGTACGATTGCCACATCCATCCCGGTATGAGCGGGAAGGTGATCGTCGTCGCCGCAACGCAGTGATTGTCCGAGGCAGGTCTGAGCGAACGTTGCCCTGAGAGTGCGCTGGCCGGCCAGAGTATCCTGGCCGGCCAGTTTCGTCCGCCCCGCCCGCGCGAACGACTCAGGGCATGAGCTGTCGCGTGAAGTACGTGTACTCGAGCGCCGACGTGTGCGCTCGCTCGCGAAGGTTGGCGCCGGCGCCGTGCCCGCCCTCGATCACCTCGTAGAAGAGATACGGCAGCCCCATGGCGCTCATCTTTGCCGCAAACTTGCGCGCGTGCTGCGGCCCCACTCGATCGTCCTTCGTGGTGGTCCAGATCAAGGGCACCGGATAAGCCACGCCGGCCTTCAGGTTCTGATACGGCGAAATCGACGCGAGGAACTTGCGCTCGTCGGGATTCGAGACCGAGCCGTACTCGCCCACCCACGACGTGCCGGCGTCGATCTGCTCGTAGCGAAGCATGTCGAGCAACGGCACCTGAATGTCCACGGCGTGCCATAACTCGGGATGTTGGGTCATCTCGACGCCCATCAGGAGCCCGCCGTTCGATCCGCCCATGATGCCGAGTCGCCGCGGGCTCGTGATCTTTCGCGCGATCAAGTCCCGCGCGACCGCCGCGAAGTCATCGTAGATCACCTGGCGACGCGTCTTGAGCCCGGCCTCGTGCCACGCTGGTCCGAACTCGCCGCCGCCGCGAATGTTCGCCAGCACGAACACGCCGCCGTGCTCGAGCCAGAGCTTGCCGATGGTCGGAGAATAGATCGGTGTTTGGGAGATCTCAAATCCGCCGTATGCGTTGAGGATCGTCGGGTTGGAGCCATCGAGGCTCATCTGCCGTGGGTGGACGACGAAATACGGAATCTTCGTTCCGTCCTTCGACGTCGCCTCGAGCTGCTCCACGGTGTCACGAGACGCGTCGAACTTGGGGCCGATCGCCTTCACGCTCGACACCGCGCCGGTGTTCGCATCGGCGAGCCACACGCTGCTCGGTGTCAGGAATCCCGCCACGTTGACGAACGCTTCACTGCCGTCGCGATTGGCGCTCGTGATGCTCGTCGCCACATTCTCCGGGAACGACAGCTGTTCGCGTGTCCAGGCTCCCTTTGGCGAGCGTGCAAAACGGAACACGCGCCCGCGAACGTTCTGATAGATGCTGGCGACGAGCTTGTCGCGCGTGGCCGCGGCGCCGTCGACCGACTCGCGCGGCCCAGGTTCGAACATCACGACCGGCGTCAGGTGCGTCGGATCGGTCGCCGCCTTCGCACCATCGAACGAAACGAGCGAGCCCGCGCGCATGCTCGTCGCGCCGACCTGCCATGGCTCGGAGAGCTGGACGACGACCTGGCCGTCCACGAGCGCGACGAATGACGACTTGAGCGGCATGGCAAGCCTCGGTACGCCGCGCGTCGTGACGATGTACTTCTCGGTCTCGAAGGTGCTGACCGGCCGATCGATGAATACCACTCGATGGCCGGTGCCGTCGTCGAGCGAGATCGGGCTCACACCGTAGCCGCCGTCTTTTGCGGCGCCACGGAAGATCTCGACAGCGCCCGACGTTGGCTGGCCGCGCACCAGGCGTTTGACGATGTAGGGATACCCCGATGCCGTCAGCTCGCCCTTGTTCCACTCGCGCGACACGAGCAGCGTGTCCTGCCCGACCCA
>DATISA010000390.1:0-3851 GCA_035469245.1 Gemmatimonadaceae bacterium | reverse complement strand
CGAGCCGCTCACGCGCCGAGAGCTTGCCTTTGGCATGCTGCGCCTTGATGCGCCGCTCGCCTCCGCCCTGCTCCGACTCCGTGATCCGGCGCTCGAGCAGCTCGAGCTTGTCACGCATTGTCATAGGCGTGGAAGGTATTGGTGCGGATAGGGCGTTTCTAGGGTGCCGAGCGCCTGCAAGGCACCGGATTGGACCTATATTGAGCTGGTTGCTCGACACGACGTCGTTCGGGCGCGATTCGTCGGTTCGCCGAACCTCCCTCGTCATGTCGCACGCAGCCGCACGAAGATTCATGACGCGGCCCGTCCTTGCAGCCGCCGCGTTGCTGTTGTGTGGTGGAATACCTCGCGCTCTTGCTCAGCTGCCCGCGCTCAGGCCAGGCGCCGACGTGCGAGTACGAGCAACGTCGCTGTCCCGTATCCACGACGGTTCGGTCGTCCGCAGTGAGTCCGACACGCTCGTCGTGCGGCTCGACATGGGCGGACCGCCGCTTGCCATAGCGGATCGTGACCTGATCACGCTCCAGGTGAGCCACGGCCACCCGGGCTTCGGCCGGCGATTCGCGATCGGTGCCGTGCTCGGGCTCGGGGTAGGCTTGGTGCTCGTCAGCCAGACGCCGAACGATGGCGATCTCTGCGACTTCGGGACTGCCCGCTGTCCTCAACACCACGTGGGCGTCGGTTGGAAGGCGCTCGTCGCCGTTGGCACGGGTGTCCTCGGCGGTGCCCTGGCGCAGATCGGGAGCCGAGAGCAGTGGGAAACGGTGATCGACCGGCGGCGGTGATCGCGCCATGAAACGGCGACTCGGGCCGGACGTTATGATAATGGTTAGCGTCGCCACGCCCCACCCGTCGAGGAGCCGTCCATGAGCGATTCCCTTCGCGACCGTATCAGTGCCGCCACCGACAACCAGTACCGGATCGAGAGTGAGATCGGCCGCGGCGGCATGTCGGTCGTGTACCGAGCGCACGACCTGCGATTGAATCGCCCGGTCGCGATCAAGGTCCTCCCGCCGGAGCTGGCGCTCGATCCGGCCGTGCGTACGCGCTTCACTCGCGAGGCGCAAACGTCGGCGCAGCTCTCGCACCCGCACATCGTCCCGATCTTCGACGTGGGCGAGCACGACGGGATCGCGTACTTCGTCATGGCGCTCGTGACCGGCGGCACGCTGGCGTCACACCTGGAGCTTCGGCCGCTGCGCGCCGTCGAAGAGGTGCGTCGTACCCTCGCCGAGGTCGCCGACGCGCTGGCGTACGCTCATCTGCGCGGCGTCATCCATCGCGACATCAAGGCCGACAACATCCTGCTGGAGTCCGAGGGTGGCCGGTCGATGGTCACCGATTTCGGCATCGCGCGGGCGGTGGAGAGCGGCGCACGGCTGACGCAAACGGGCATCGCCGTCGGTACGCCCACGTACATGTCGCCCGAGCAGGCCGTGGGCGAGCATCATGTCGACGGCCGGAGCGACATCTATTCCCTCGGCGTTCTCGGCTACCAGATGATCACCGGGCGAGTACCGTTCACCGCCAGCAATTCGATGGCGCTCTTGCTCAAGCACGTCAGCGAGCAGCCGCGTCCCATTCTCGAGCTGCGTCCGGAGACGCCGCGCGCGCTCGCCGAGGCGATCGAGCGTGCGCTTGCCAAGACGCCGGACGCGCGCTGGCCAACCGCCTCGGCGTTTCGCGAGGCGCTGCTCTCGGGCGAGAGCTATAGCTCATGGCGCTCGGAGCCGCGCGAGCCGGTGCGATACGTGTCGCCGATTCCGCGCTCGGCGCGCCGCGAGCCACAGGCCGCCGCGACGCCCGCCGGCGAGGGCCGGGCCGAGCCGCTGGCGGTCCAGACGACTGCGGCGGCGGCAAACCAGGTCGTCATGGAGCCGCCGCACCTCGCCGCGTTGACGCCCGAGCAGCGCGCGGACCTGCTGCTCTGGAACGGACGAGTGAACCTCATGGATCGCGTGAAGCTCGCTCGGCGGTATGCACTCTACACTGGCGCCATGTTTGTCGCCGGCTTCTTTGGCGTCGCTTTTGGCATCTCCGCCGAAGTGCCGCCCATGGTGCTCTCGCCGCTCGTTCCCCTGTACATGACCGTGAAACTTCGCCGCCGCGGAAAGTCGCTCCGAGCCAGCGGACTGACGCTGCGCCGCGTTTTCCTGCGGCTGCGCGCGCGCTCGGCGATTCCGGCGACCGAGGCCAACGCCACTGAACGGCGGCTGGAAAAGCTGGCATCCAAGGCGATTCTCGCGGGCCGGTTCGGCTCCGTGATCCGTCGCGCCGCCGCGGATCGCGTGGCCATCAACGAACTGATTGCCGGCATGCCGAAGGCCGATCGCGAGCTCCTGCCCGACATCAAGCCGACGGTCGACGCCCTGTTCGAGCGCGTCATCGGTCTCGCCGATGCCGTGCAGCGCATGGAGAGCGACATCGACCCCGCGTTTCTCGCCGAGTTGAACGCGCGAATCGACGCGCTGCCGAACGAGGACGACTCGCCCGATGAGCAGCGGAGGATCGCGCTGCTTCGGCGGCAGCGCGATTCGCTTGCCGAGCTGTCGCAACGCCGGACGACGATGGTCCGTCAGTTGGAGAGCGCCGGTTTGGCGCTCGGGAATCTCCGGTACGATCTGATGAAACTGCGGTCATCGGGGCTCGAGTCGGCACTCGGGGATGTGTCGTCGGCCACCCAGGAGGCGCGGGCACTGTCGAAGGAGATCGGGCTGGCACTCGCGGTTGCTGCCGAGGTACGCGAGCTCTAACGACCCGCCGCCAACTCAGGCGAGAGAAAAAAATCGCCCCCGAAACTTCGGGGGCGATTCTCTTCTCGATGCGCTGTGGCTACTGTCGCTTACTCCACGTCGATCGCGGACAAGTCGACCGGCGGATAGCCCATGTCGGTCTCCGACTCCATCGGGATGATCTTGGACGGGGTCTCTGGCCGCGGCGGCTGATCCTCGGGGATGTTCGTCACGCCGAGCACGATGCGCCGGTGGATGGGATCGACCTCGAGCACGCGCAGGTCGAGTCGCATCGTCTCGTAGACCACGTCGGTCGGGCTGTTGATCGCCTTGCCCGTCACGCTCAATTGCGAGAGCGGAACGAAGCCCTCGATGTCGTTGCCGATGTCGACCACGACGCCCTTGTCCATCAGGCGCACCACCGTGCCCGTGAGCTCGGTGCCGACCGGATACGTCTCACCGATACGGAGCCACGGATCTTCCTCGGCCTGCTTGAGGCCAAGGCTGATGCGCTTGTTGTCCGAGTCGATGTTGAGGATCACGACGTCGACCGTGTCGCCCTTTTTCACGACTTCCGACGGATGCTGGACGCGCTTGGTCCAGCTCATGTCGGAGATGTGAATCAAGCCGTCGATCCCAGGTTCGATCTCGACGAACGCACCAAAGCTCGTGAGGTTGCGGAACTTGCCCGAGATGCGCGTGCCGACCGGGTACTTGAGCGGCAGCACCATCCACGGATCCTGCTCGGTCTGCTTCATGCCGAGCGAGATCTTTTCCTCGTTCGGATCGACCTTGAGCACGACCGCTTCGATCGTCTCGCCGATCGACACCAGCTTGCTCGGGTGCCGAACGTTGCGCGTCCAGCTCATCTCGCTGATGTGCACCAGGCCTTCGATGCCCGGTTCGAGCTCGATGAACGCCCCGTAGTTCGTGATCGAGACGACCTTGCCCGCCACGCGCGTGCCGACCGGATACTTCTCGGCGACGTCCTTCCACGGGTAGCTCTGGAGCTGCTTGAGGCCGAGGCTGATACGCTCGCGCGTCCAGTCGATGTCGAGCACCTTGACCTCGAGCTCCGCTCCGATCTGCACGAGCTCGGACGGATGCGAGATGCGGCCC
>DATISA010000389.1:0-1961 GCA_035469245.1 Gemmatimonadaceae bacterium | reverse complement strand
GAAGTCGGTGACCTTGGCGCCCGGTCCCGGTCGCGAATAGCCGGTCATCATCGCATCGACCTGTACGAGGTCCGTCACGTCGAGCGGCGAGTACGGGTTGTCGGTGAGCGTATACGGCGGCGCGGGCTGTGCGCCGTTCGGCCCCATCTCGGGATGCTTGGGGCTCATGATCCCCATGTCGAGCCAGATCGACGCCGAGCCCGGGCCGCCGTTGTAGAAGAATGTGACGGGGCGCGTCGCAGCGTCTTCCTGATCGCGCGTATATGAGATGTAGAAAACCGTCGCCCTGGGCTTTCCGTCGTCGTCGCGGATCACCATCGTGCCGGCGTTCGCGGCGTAGGCGATCGTCTTGCCGTTGATGGTGACCGTGTGATGGGTGGTCGACACCTTCTCCATCGCCGGCACGCCAGCCTCTTCGGCGGGCTCGGCGGCGCCGCGACCACCACCGCGTCCTCCAGGAGCGACGACCACTGCGGGCTGCTGCGCGACCGCGATGGCGGTGATCAAGCAGGAACCAACGACACCGAGCAACAACGAACGTCTCAGCATGGCGAGCGTCTCCCGTGTTTCATTTATGGATGTGGGGATGTGGGCGCGATCTGGTGGAGGTGGCGTCCACAGGAACTATCGCACGAGGGAGCCCAACTGTTGAAGGGGGCTGCTCGCGCCTGCTTCCCGTCGCCCGTCGCCCGTCACTCCGCCCGAAGCGCCTCCACCGGGTCCACCCGCGCCGCTCGCCGTGCCGGCGCCATGCTCGCCAGCGCGGCCACGGCCAACAGGAACGCCGCGGCAGCGATGAACGTCGCCGGGTCGGTCGGCTTCACTCCGTAGAGCAGCGACGCGAGCAGACGGGTAGTCGCGAACGCGGCAACGACGCCGACAATCGAGCCGATCGCGGCGAGTCGCAGCGAATGCCGCACGACCATGACGGTCACCTGCGCCGCCCGCGCGCCCAACGCCATCCGCAGCCCGATCTCCGATCGCCGCTGCGCCACGAGATAGCTGATCACGCCGTACGTGCCCACCGCGCTCAACAGGAGCGCCATGGCCGCCGCGATTCCGAGCAGCGCGAGGATGAACGACACGCGCGCCAGGGAGTGGTCGACGACGGAAGTCATCGTCTGCACGTGATCGAGTGACACCACCGGATCGAGCTCGGCGATGGCGCGCCGGATCGTCGGAACCACACTCGTGGGATCCTGGAGCGACGTCCGCACGATCAGGTCGAAGTCGTTGGCCGGATTCCAGAGTGGCGCGCCTTCCATGGGGAGAATCGGAAAGAACACTGCTTCCACGGGCGGCTTCTCGAGGCCATTTCCGCGAATGTCGTCGGCCACGCCGATCACGCGATAGAATGGCGGTCTCGACCCATTCCCCTTGATGCCGCGCCCGATCGGATTCTCGCCGGGCCAGAACCGCTCGGCCAAGGCTCGCGTCACGACGACTCCTCCGGTGCCCGACTCCGCATCGTTCCAGTCTGGCGCGCGGCCACGAACCGGAATTCCAAGCGCGCGGAAATAGCCCGGCTCCGCCGCGGCGACCTTGACGCACGGCGGCTCCTCTCCCGGCGCGAGCGGACGATCCTCGACCCACACGACACTGCAGAATCCAAAGCTCACGAGCGGCACGACATCGCCACCGCCCACGCTCTCCACGCCCGGCAATGCAGCGACCCGCTCCTGCACCGCGCGATGGAATGCGGCGACTGGCTTCCAGCCGGAATAGCGCGACCATGGCAAGTGCACGTGCATCACGACCACACGTTGCGGGTCGAAGCCCGGTTTGACGTGTCGCAGTTGCTCCAGCGTACGAAGCATGAGTCCGGCGGCCGCGAGGAGCACGAGGGCCAGCGTCATCTGCGCGACGATGAGCGCGTCGCGCACCAATCGCCGGCCGCGCGACGCGGTGAGTCCGCGTCCACTCTCGCGCAGCGTCGCCGTGTCGACCGCCTGTGACGTCGC
>DATISA010000388.1:0-2545 GCA_035469245.1 Gemmatimonadaceae bacterium | reverse complement strand
GACGTCGCGAAGTTCTTGGCGAGGAATGGGCCGAGCGGCTGGTACTCCCACGTTTGAATATCGCGGGCTGACCAGTCGTTCACGATGCACAGACCAAACACGTGCTGCTCGGCATCGTCGATCGCGATCGGCTCTCCCTGCCGGTTTCCCTGCGCGACCAACGCGCCGACCTCGAGCTCGTAGTCCAGCCGCCGCGTGGGCCCAAAGATTGGCGGCGCGTCGCCGTCACGCGTCTGTCCGCGCGGGCGGCGCACGCCCGTGCCGCTCACTACGATCGATGACGCGCGGCCATGATAGCCGATCGGCACCCACTTGTAGTTCGGCAGAAGTGGATTGTCGGGCCGGAACAAGCTGCCAACGTTCGTCGCGTGCTCGATCGATGCGTAGAAGTCAGTGTAGTCGCCGATGCGCGCCGGCAGTACGAGATCGACCTCGCCCGCCGGCAGGAGTACGGACTCGACGCGCGAGCGAACAACGGAAGCCGCGTCGGATCGCAGCAGTTCGCTCACGCGCTTCCGGAGGCCCCGCGCAGCATCGCGTCCGAGCGCCATCAGCGCGTTGAGCGTTTCGGCCTGGCAGGCGACGGAAATCTCGCCCGGCAGGCCGTCGAGCAGGCCGCGATCGGCGCACTGCGAGAGATCCAGAATTCGATCGCCGATGGCGATGCCGATTCGTCGAGCATGATGGCCGCGGAACCGGAATGCGCCGAACGGCAGATTCTGGATGGGAAAATCGGAATCTTGAACGTTCGCCGATTCGACCCACGAACGTAGCTCGGGCGCGTGCGTGACGTCGAGCGCGGTCATTGCAGACCGGCGAGGGCCCGCAGCTCGTCGACCGGCTCGCGGAACGAGCAGGAACCGAACGACGTGGCGACGCGATCGCGAGTCGCGCGGATCGCACGCGTGTCGATGGAGCGGCCATGCCAGCCGACACCGTTCGGCAACAGCGAAAACGCGCCGCGATCGCGCTCGCAGAGGATCGCCGCGGCGTCATGCTCGGTTCCGCCGCTCGTCATGAGCGCGGCTGCGAGAAAGAGATTCAGGTAGCCGTACATGTCGCCCACCGGCGCGCGCTCGGCGTAGGTCAATCGGTACAGTCCGCGCACCGGATGGTGCAGACCAGCGGTCGCCTTGAACGGGACCTCCGCCTCGATGCCGCACCGAATGAACGACACGATCCACTGCGGAGATGGAAACGAGTCTTTGGTAACGCCGCCGGTTCGCACTTTGGCATTCAAGCCGGCGCTGCGCAGGGCCAAGAGGAACGGACCGGGATCGACGCCGGCCGGCAGCTCGGCGAACACGCGAAAGTCGGCGACGGGCAGCGCCGCGAGCGTGGCGACGTCGTCTGGCGACGCCACGCGCCCCTCGAGGGCGTCGATAATGGCGCCAGAGTCCCGCCGCTCGTTGAACGCCGCGGCGAGGGCGATGTCGCCGGCCACATCTTCGCCGAGCAAGGCGGCCAGATGCCAGTCGGACTCGTCGCCCACCAATGCACGTGCGGCGCGGAACTCGTCCAACCGCGCGATGGGAACCACGAAGCGCCCGAGCATCCACGCGTCATCGCTTGCCCGATACTCCGCGTAGTTGCGGACGGCACGAGTCATGTCGAGACCCGCGGGCGGGAAGAGCCCGGCGTAGTCGACGATGGCAGCGAGGAGCGCGTGCAGGGCGTTCACGGCGTGGCTGCGGGCCTCACTCTGCGGCGCGTCTTCACGATCGTGCCACGGCAATTCGGCGCGCCACAGTGGCAGGCGTAGAATCTGAGATCGTCCTGCGTGTAATTGGGATCATCCTCGTACTGATAATCGTACAAGAGCTCGGCCCCGGCCGGGATGTCCGTGAGCGCATCGATCCAGATGTGGCCGCGCTCGATCACCGCTTCGCAATTGGGCGCGCACGAGTGGTTGAGAAACCGCGCTTCGTTGCCCTCGAACGCGGCGTCGACGCAGGTCCGGCTGTTCAGCACGAAGAGGAACGTGTGATGCCGCTTCATCGTCTCGTCGTCGTACCGGCGGTCGGCTTCGGCGTTGCTGATCTTCTCGCCGGCGTACTCGATGATCCGGGTACCCTTGGGGATGTCGCGGCGCGCGAAGCCGCCGAGCCCGTGGATCGGCGAGCGCCGCAGCTCGAGCCATTCGTTGATCGGTCCGACGCGTCCCGGAGTCGACGACCGCGCGCGCTTGCGCTCTCGAGGCGGCTGCTTGGTATGTGCGGCAGCCGCGCGCGATGTCGCGCCGCGCGGCTTGGTTCGTGTTTTCGTCGTGGGCATCAGTCGAGTGAGAGTGGTGCGACGGCAGCCGGCGCGAACGCCGTGCCGCGAAACCTAACAAAGCAGGGGCGTGCGGTCGCACGCCCCTGCTTCGTCCCCCCGGCCCCTCCCCCACCCCACCCGACTTACGTCAGAAATCGAATCGCAGTCCCGCCGTGAAGGCGAAATTGTGCGCGGTCTCGCCATTGATGCCGAGTCCGGTCGCATCCTTGAAGTTGAACTTGCCGATGTAGTCCTTGCCGAGCACCCGAAGCGCCATGCCGCGGCCGAG
>DATISA010000387.1:0-5248 GCA_035469245.1 Gemmatimonadaceae bacterium | reverse complement strand
CGCGCCGCGCCGCGTGCCTCCCTGCTTCACCGCGTCCGTGGAGGCATCATAGAGCTTCATGAAAGAGACGGGCCCGGAAGCAACCCCCGTAGTTGACCGGACCATCGATCCCTTCGGGCGCAGGCGCGAGAACGAGAAGCCCGTGCCGCCGCCGCTCTGATGAATGAGCGCCATGGCGCTCAGCGTGTCGTAGATGCCGTTCTTGCCGTTGGCGAGCGCATCCTCCACCGGAAGAACGAAGCACGCGCTGAGCTGGCCGAGTGGACGGCCGGCGTTCATGAGCGTGGGCGAGTTGGGCTCGAACCGCCGCTGCGTCATGAGGAAGTAGAACTGTTCCGCCACCTGCTGCACCGCCCCATCGCTCGCGCCGTACCGGCGATCGGCCTCGGCGACGACCGTGGCCACGCGCCAGAACAGATCTTCGGGCTGCTCGACCGGCTTGCTCTTTTCGTTCTTCACCAGATAGCGCTTTTCCAGGACGGTGCGCGCGTTGGCGGAGAGCGAAACGGGCCCCGGCGGCGGATTGACGGGTAGCGGCATGGTGACAGTGCTCCTACGAAAAAAAGTCCGAAGTGAAGCGGGCGAGTCGATTTTGATCGAGCGGGTTTACGACGGGCGGGGGTGTACCGAGCCTACCGTTATACCGTTGCTGCGACGTCGAAGCCGGCGCGCATTGAGCGCAGTCTCAGCGCGAACGATGTCGCGGGAGGGAACTGCGGGGCGGCATTCTATCGACGTTCGTGTTTCCGCGCCAGTAGTAATATAACTGCTTGGCAAAGCTCGACTTACGAAAACTGGATCACGAAGCTGAATGCGAGCGACTACTTGCGTTGATAACGGGCCGGGCTGTGGGGAAAACCTCGAGGGCTCGAGAGATCGAGGGTTGGAGGGCTCGATGTGCGACATGGACAACTCCAATGCGGCGAACGACTTGGATTCTCGTGCTCCGGCGTTCAAACAGGCGTATCGATCGACGCGCCCGAACGCGGCGACGCGCCATGCTTTCGGGCCAATCCGGAGCCATTTGCTCGGAATCACGTGTTGCATCAACTGGACCGGTAGCGCGTCTGCAGCTCGAGGTAGGACTCGACCGTGTGGCGAATCCGGTCGCGGTCCTCTGGCGTAGTCTCGCGAACGACTTTCGCCGGAACGCCGAGCACGAGCGAGTTGGGCGGGATCTTCATCCCCTCACGGCACACGGCGCCCGCGCCGACGATCGAGCCGGTGCCGACGTGGACGCCGTTGAGCAGGATCGCGCCCATCGCGATCAGGCAGTCGTCTTCGATCGTCGCGCCGTGCACGATCGCGCGATGCCCGATCGCGACGCGATTGCCGATCGTGGTTGGCAGATCATCGTCGACGTGCACGATCGTTCCATCCTGGATGTTGCTGTCGTCGCCGACCGTGATCGCTTCGCTGTCGCCGCGAAGCACGGCGGTGGGCCACACCGACACGCGCGCGCCGATCGTGACGTTCCCGGTGACGATCGCGGCGGGATGGATGAAAGCGGTCGGGTGGATGGGCACGCGTTGGTGATTGATGGCGCGTCGTCGCGCGGAGTCGGAAACTAGCGCGGCTGGATCGCGGCGCCATTCTTGACAAACGCGCGGGATTTTTTGGCGAACTGCGCGGCAAAAATAACCGTTGACAGCAGGGATGGTCGCGTGGCGGGACTAAATACGAAAGGGCGCCATCAGCTAATGCTCATTTGATGGTGCTAATGGCTTGGCTTTCGGCTGACGGCGCTCGGCGTGGATCACGGCTGAGGGCTGACGGCTCGAGCTGACGGCTGATAGCTGACGGCTTGCGCTGACAGCTGACGGCCAGGCTGTCAGCCGTCGGCCGGGCTTGTCAGCTGTCAGCCAGTGCCGTCAGCCGTCAGCTGTTGGCCCGGGCCGTCAGCTGACAGCCGAGCGCCAAGCCGTGCGCCGATAGCCGCAAGCCGAGCCGTCACTTGTGCCCTTCGGCATACGTGATCTTCCAGATCCTCCCGCCCTTGTCGTCGCTCAGGTACATCGCGCCATCTGGCCCCTGCGCCAATCCAACGGCCCGGTGCGCGGCGCCCTGTGGGCTCGACATGCCGCCCGCGAAGCTCGTCGCGAACGGTGCGTACTCGGTCGCGTAGCCGTTCTTGAACTGGACGAAGTCCACCTCGTAGCCTTCCTCGGGCAGTGGCGCTCGGTGCGCGGAGCCGTGGAAGGCGACGAACGCTCCGTTCCTGTACGAGGCGGGGAACATCTTGCCCGTGTAGAACAGGAGCGACATCGGCGCCCAGTGCGCAGGGAAAGCGATGAGCGGCTGGATCATGCGGTCGCAGCGGTCGGTGCGCTGCTTGTCGCCACCATACTCCGGCGCCACGTAACGCGCTTCCTTTAGACCATTGTAATAGCAGTACGGCCAGCCGTAGTCCGCCCGATACGACTGCACGCGGATCATCTCCTCCCAAGCCGCCGACGCTGCCTCGACGTCGCTGTAGACCGACGGCCAGGCGTCGTGCAGCCCATCGCGCGCGTGGGAGACGGCGTAGACCGTCGTGTCGGCGGTGTTCACGGCGAGAGCGATCGCGTTGTGCAGGCCCGCGGCGACGCGCGTGCCGTTGGCGATCGTCTGGTTCGCCTTGTCCGTCTTGAAGCTCCAGATGCCGCCGCTCGTCTGCAGCTCCGGGCACGGATCCTTCCCCGCCTTCCCCGGCTCGTCGTTCGGCACGCAGCCGTTGGTGAGGGAGCCGACGGTTACGATCAGATTGCCCCGCATGTCGATCGCGAGGCTGTGCGACGGGATCGGGCGCGCCGCCAGCCCGGCGACGATGGTGTCGATGCGCTTGTGCGGCGCCAGCGAATCGGTCAGTCGGAATCGCAACACCGCCGTCGCGGTCGACGCGTAAAGCACCGTGTCGCCCGAGAGCACGAGGCCGTGCACGCCCGAGTCGCCGAACTTCTCCTCGAGATCGGCGTGGCCGTCCTTGTTGGTGTCGCGAAACACGAGCACGCCGCCCGGCAGCCGCCGCTGATCGAGCACGCCGACCAACAAGTCGCCGTTGGATCGCACCACCATGTGCCGCACGGGCCCCGCGCTCTCGGCGAACACCAGCGCGCAGAACCCGGCCGGGAGCTTGATCGAATCGTCGCACCCGCCGCTCGCCGACGTCGCCGCGTTCTTGCGACCGCAGGCGGCGACGGCCATCACGGCGAGCGCCAGCATTCCGAGTACGACGCGCCGGCCGATCAAAACGAGATTCCCGAGATGACGTACGCCTCGACCTTCGGGCGGCCGAAGAGCGCGCGATTGTACGTGGGCGCCGCGAGGCCGAACCGGAATCGGTACGGCGAATCCCACGACAGCACCCCGAGGTTGAGATTGAGCTCGGCGCCCGCCGAACCGATGTCGAGCTGGCTCGTGAGAGTAGGGTTGCTGTTGTTGCACACCTCGCGGCCGGCCTTCACGTTCGGGCAGTACGCGGTGCCGTAATCGGCGAACAGCGTGAGCGAGCTGCGGTCGAGAAAGAACGGCAGCGGCCCCGGCGCTCCACCGGTCAACAGGAGTGGGATCCGGTATTCCACCGATCCGACGAGCGCGCGTGTGCCGATCAACGTGCCGGGAAGGAAGCCGCGCACGGGGAAAGTCTTGCGCCCTTCGCCGATCGTGTAGCCCGGAATGATCTGAAAGCTGTTGCCGCTCGCGCCGCCGACGGAGAAGTACCCGCTCGCCCGGTCGTCGGCCCAGCCGGCAGCGCCGCGCAGCGCGATCACGTGATGGGCGAAACCCGGCAGGTTGAGAGATTTGTAAACGTTCGCCGACCCCACGACGCTGACGCTCGACGCTCCCTTCCCCGCTCCGCCGCTCGTGAGGCGGTCGCGAACCGTGGCGTTGAGTTGGACGCCGTCTTCCGGGGAGATGCTGAACGGTGGGCGCTGGTAGTTGGCGAACCCCGCGGCAGCGATCAGGCTCGGGAACGTCGGTGAGCCGAGTGCTCCGGTGGTGTCGAGATCGGCGAGCGGCACGTCGGCGGTCGTTCGGTGGTGCCGATACTCGATGCCGGCGCCGCCCGTGAGCGAGAGCGAGGTGCGCGCGCGTTGGCGCAGCCAGGTGGCGAGCGCGTCTCCGCTCCACGTACGGCGAAAGACCTCGCCGATGACCTGGCGCTGCGCGTCGCGCGAATAGACGCTGCCGAGCACTTCCCACTCCTGCGCGGCGTCGAGTTGCAGGATCGGAAGACCGAGGCCGCTGTACTGATACGACAGATCGCCCACCACACCGGTGTTGTTCGTGGGGAATTCGATCTCGCCCGTCATGCTGTGCCGGCCAACGACGTCGTAGCCGCTCGTCATGAGGCCAATGCGATACCCGCCGTCGAGGCCCTGGTCGACGGTGGGTAGCCAGTAGCGCGGGTAGAGCGTGCGCCACGCACTGTATCGTCGCACCTGGCCGCTGTCGACGGCGACGGGCGGCGTGACGGCGGAGGGTGTCGTGTCACGATAGTCGGCGACGCGTCGATCGGCCTGTGTCGCGCAGCAAGGCGCGACTCCCAGGTGATAGCCGTCGGCGCGAAACAGCACAGCCGCCGCGCGCCCGCCACGCGGCGCACCACTCGGTTCGAAGAGTCCCGTCTGCGCATCGCTCACGCGATACGTCACCGCGCCGGTATAATCAGGCGCGTCGCCGAACAACTCGGCGTACACCTGTGCGCTGCCGTCGCGATCGGAACTGTAGAGTATCCCGGCGTCTCCGGGCAGCCAGCTCGGCGCGGACTCGATCGAATGGCCGCTCGAGACGATGTGAAGCACCCTGCCGATCGTGTCGAGGACGACGATCTGCGCGACGTTGCCGCGCCTCCAGCGCGACGCCACGATGCGATCGCCGGCGTGCGACCAGCGCGGCTCCGTCCATTGATCGTCGTAGCTCCCGACCGTGAGCGGCGTGACGCGCTTGCCGTCGCGCGACACGCGCACCAGCCGCGTGGCGCCAGGGACGATCTGCTGCGCGACGATCTCGCCGTCGGCGCGTACGTCGGGAGTCGTGAGTCGCTGGCCAAAGGTGATCTGCCGCTCACGCCGCCCGCGCTGGATCCAGAGATCAGAACGCTCCTGGTATGGATTGACGAACTCGGTCTGCGCGTAGAGCAGTCCACCGTTGGCAACCGGAACGTTCGCCGAGCGACTGTTGCGGCGGCCGACACGCGTGCGCTTGCCGGTGAGATCGACCTTGTAGGCGCCGAAGGTCTGCCGGCCGGGCGAGCCGCTGTAGATCA
>DATISA010000386.1:0-3758 GCA_035469245.1 Gemmatimonadaceae bacterium | reverse complement strand
GCTCGGCTACTCCGTGTTCGCGATCGGCGGCGCCGCCGGCGATCTGGCGGGGGCGTTCCTGTACGAGCGCGTCGGCTTCACCACGTGCCTCGTGATCGACGCCGTGACGACGGCGGCGATCCTCCCCGTCGTCCTCATGCTGCCTCGACACCTCGTCTCCTGGCGCGATGGTGAGCGGATCGTCATCGAGCCGGATCAGCAGCCGACCGATGCGCGCGAGCCGGCGCTCGTGCCGGCGCTCATACCCGCGCAACCGCGCGACGCCAAGAGCGCTCGCGTCCCCACACCCGTATAGCCCCACATGACCGACACTCGACCCACGCTGCGCACGACGCACGTCATTCGCGAGCACCATCTCCCACACGCCGGCCCGCTACCGGTCGACGAGGATGTTTTCAGCTGCCGGTTTTCGGAAGGCTGCTCGATGATGAACTGCCGCGCGACATGCTGCAGCGACGGCGTCTGGGTGGACGTGGCGCATCGTGATCGCATTCTGTCGGAGGCGACGCTCGTGGTTCGCTACATGGACGCCGAGCAGGAGCACGACCCGTCGAAATGGTTCTGCGACGACGCCAAACCGGACATCGACTTTCCATCGGGCATCGCCACGAGCACGCAGGTCGTGAACGACGGTTGCGTGTTCCTGAATGCCCGCGGATGGTGCGTGCTGCACATGGCGGAAGCCGAGTCGCCGGGTTTGAAGCCGTTCTACTGCCGCACGTATCCGCTCGTGTTGTTGAACCACGTCGTCACGATCGACCAGGAAGCGTGCGCCACACAGACGCACTGCTGCGGGGCCGTTGATGGCGGGCCGCTGACGTTGTTCGACGTGTGCGGCGAAGAAATCGAGTATCTGTTGGGCGAGCGTGGCGCGAGCGAATTGCGTCGTGCGGCCGGGGCCGATGGCGAGGGCAACGCGTAGCTGGTAACGCGCAGCGCACGAGGGCCGGCGCGTAATGGCATGCGGGGTGCGGTGCTGGGGACGCGCCCACCGCCGGGACCGACCATGGCTCCGGCCGCCAACGCATTCTCGCAACCGACCACATGCGTATCGCATTGGTATCCACGCCATTCGTCGCGGTGCCGCCGCATTCGTACGGCGGCACCGAGCTCGTGGTTCACGAGCTGGTGGAAGGGCTCGTCGAGCGCGGCCATGACGTCGTGTTGTTCGCGACTCAGGACTCGACCACCAGCGCGGAGCTGCGGGCACTCTACAGGGAGGCGCAATGGCCTCCGCAGATGCTCACGGATCTGAACCACGTGTCGTGGGCCATGCAGCAGATTGTCGAGCATGGTCCGTTCGATATCGTGCACGCGCACTCCGCCGTGGCGCTCGCCTGCGCGCGACTCGTGCCGCACGTGCCGGTCGTGTACACGATCCATCACGAGCGTGACGCCCAGCTTTCGGCGTTCTATGCCCACTGTCCACACGTGCACTACATCGCGATCTCGCACGACCAGCGGCGGCGCGAGGTGCCGCTCGATCGCGTCGACGTCATCCACCACGGGCTGTCAGCGAACAATTATGAGTGGACGTACACAGCCGCCGGCGATTACGTCTGCTTCGTGGGACGCTTTTCGCGCGTGAAGGGACCGCATACCGCCATCGACGTGGCGGCGCGCGCCGGCGTGCCGCTCCGTCTCGCCGGCGGCGTGCACCCACCCGACGAACCGTGGGCGAAGGCCCACCTGCGCGATCGCATGTCCGAGCCGCACGTGCGGTATGTTGGCGTCGTCGGCCTGGAGGAGAAGCGTCCGCTCCTTCGCGACGCGCGTGCGTTGCTCGCGCCGATCGAGTGGAACGAGCCCTTCGGCCTGATCCTGATCGAGGCCATGCTCTCCGGGTGCCCCGTCGTCGCGTTCGCCCGCGGCAGCGTGCCGGAGCTGATCGAGCATGGCGTGACGGGCTTCATCGCGCGCGACGCCGACGAGATGGCCGATCTGATTCGGCCCGGCGGACCCGTGGACGCATTCGATCGGCAGCGCTGCAGGACTCGCGCGGTTCAGCGGTTCGGTCGCGACCGAATGGTGACGCAGCACGTCGCCCTCTACGAGCGTATCGCACGAGGCGCTCCGCGGCGACTCCGGCAGCATGAACCGGCGACGCTTCTCACCGCCTGACGCATGACGCGGACGACAGCAGCCGAGCGTGTCGTCGAATCGGAGCGCACGGAGCACGGCGGGGACCATGGACGCGAGCCCATCATCTCGATGGAAGAGGCAGTGGGCTACGCGACGCTGCCCTGCGCGCACGAGACGACGGTGGCGGACGCGATCGCGCTCACACACGATCACGTGTTCGTACTCGTCGATCGAAGTGGTAACATCGCGCCACCCGGACGTTGCTCGCTCGGCTTGTTCGAGGACGACACACGTCTGTTGAGCCACTACGAGCTGCGCGGCGCGGGAACCGATCCCGTCAAACTGTCGGCGCAGGTGGTGCAGCCGTATCACGCCCAGATCGACCTCGCGGTCACCGATCACGCCTTTGGCGGCGACCCCTGGGACCCGAAGCACGCCGTGCACTTCAAGCGGGAGCTCACGGTCGACGACGCGCTGTTCGAGCGGCTCACGCTCACGAATTATCTCGTGCGGCCGATCGATTACTGGATCGAGCTGCGTGTGGCCTGCGATTTCGCCGACATCTTCGAGGTGCGGGGATGGAAGCGTAACGCCCGCGGCGAATTCTTTCGGCCGGAGCTTATCGACGACCGCACGATCCGATTCTCGTACCGCGGGCGCGACGGCAAGGTGATCGAGAGCATCGTCTGCTTCCGCGACCCGCCTGATGTCCTCGAGCCTCATCGCGCACGATGGTCGTTCCGGCTCGAGCCCGGACGGCCGGTGGAGCTGGCCTGGACCATCGGCGGGCGCGCGCTCGAACGCGGGCGGGTGTTCGGCGTCGAGCTCGACGCGCGCCAAGCACGGCTCGCCGCGGCGTACGACGAGTGGCGGGCCGCGGGCTCACGATGGTCCAGTGACGTCGAAGTGTTCGACAACACGTTGACCCGCGCGATCGACGACCTTCGATCGTTGTACATCGGCAGCGGCGACGAAGCGGTGATCTCGGCCGGGATTCCCTGGTACTCGACGGTGTTCGGGCGCGACTCGATCATCACGTCCCTCGAGACGATGGTGCTCGATCCCGGGATCGCGGTCGACACGCTGCGGTATCTCGCGCGGCATCAAGGCACGGACGAGAACGCGTACACCGAGGAACAGCCCGGCCGGATCATGCACGAGCTCCGGCGCGGCGAGCTCGCGCGGAGCGGTGAGATCCCGCACGTTCCCTATTACGGAACGATCGACGCAACGCCGCTCTGGCTGGTGCTGCTCGACGAGACCTGGCGGTGGACCGGTGACCTGAACCTCGTGCGCGAGCTGTTGCCGAACGCACGGCGCGCGCTCGAGTGGATCGATCGATACGGAGATCTCGACGGCGACGGACTCGTCGAGTATGCACGCACGTCGGCCCGCGGATTGGTCAACCAGGGGTGGAAGGATTCCGGCGACGGCGTGCCCTACCCCGACGGGACGCTTCCGCATCCGCCAATCGCGCTGATCGAAGTTCAGGGGTACGTGTATGACGCCAAGACCCGGGCCGCCGCGCTGTTCGAGCGAACCGGCGACGCCGAGACGGCGGATCGGCTGCGCTCCGAAGCCGAGCGACTCCGTGCGCAGGTGCTCGAACGGTTCTGGATTCCGGAGCTCGGGACCTTTGCCCTCGCGTTGGACGGCGACAAGCGGCCGATTCCGAC
>DATISA010000385.1:0-4795 GCA_035469245.1 Gemmatimonadaceae bacterium | reverse complement strand
TCGCTCGAGACCGGGAGCACGCGCTACTTCTACCGGTACGGTCGCGATCGCCTGCGCGCCGCGGCCGACGTGCAGCACGCGCTCTGGCATCCCGCGCTCCGCGTCCTCCTCGGCGCTGGCGCGTCGAACGACAAGATCGACCTCACGCCATTCGACAGCGGACGTACGCTCATCGAGCGCGACATGGACGGCGCAACGCCAAGCACCGGCCACACCAACTACCTTCGCGCCGGGCTCACCTGGGACACACGCGATCGGGAGATCGGCCCGCGAAGTGGGACGTGGGCCGACGTCATCGTTCAACGTGTCGACACCCGCCTCGGGGCTTCGGCGAGCTACACGCGATGGACCGCGACGGCCCGACACTACCAGCCGATCGGCTCACGCCTGACGCTGGCCAATCGCGTGCTCGCGCAGAATGTCCAGGGCAGGGCTCCGTTCTACGCACTGAGCGAGCTGCAGACCACGCAGCGGCCGCAGGATGGATTGGGTGGCGCGAGCAGCGTCCGTGGTTTGCCCAAGGATCGCTACGTTGGAAGAGGCACCGTGTTGAGCAACAATGAGCTGCGCTGGCGCGCCGCCGATTTCAACTTGCACGGACGTCCGTCGTCGGTCGTGTTGAGCGGATTCATCGACGCCGGACGGGTCTGGGCCGACGGCATCCAGCTGTCCGGACTGACGCGCGAATTGCGCGCGGGCTATGGAGGAGGCGCCCGCCTGGCGTTTGGACCGAGCTTCGTGGTGGCGGTCGACGTGGCCCACTCGGCGCAATCAACCGCGCCGATTTACATCGGGCTGGGCTACCTGTTCTAGCGGCGTTGCCGCGACGCGCTGGCCTTGGTCGATTTGGTCGATTTGGTCGACTTTGACGCCGACGCTTTGCTCGACGTCTTGGACTTGCTCGCGGAGGCGTGCGTCGTCGTGTGCTTCTTTTTGGACGAGACGTGCCTTCGCGCGTGGCGGGCCGGAGGATTCCAACCGACTGCCTTGTCCGCGCGGAACTTGGCCGGCATGGCCATGGGGCCGTCGGCGTAGTCGGTGACCGAGAGCGCGGCTGCGTCGGCGAGGTCGGCGCGAACGTCGGAGATCACTTTTGCCGGGCGCTTGGCGCGCGCCTCGTGAACTCGGTTGGTGAGCAGGACGACAAACATATCGCGGTCCGGATCGATCCAGAGCGACGTTCCCGTGAAACCCGTGTGTCCGTAAGCGTTCTCGCCCAGGTACTGCCCGCAGCTTCCCGACCCACCGCAGGTATCCCAGCCAAGGGCTCGCGTTCCCGCGGCGCGCTTGGCGAACAGGGCTACCGTCGAATCCGCCACGATGCGGGTGCCATCGTACTCGCCGCCGTTGAGCATCATCTGCGCGAAGACCGACAGATCC
Source organism: Gemmatimonadaceae bacterium (assembly GCA_035469245.1). GTDB lineage: Bacteria > Gemmatimonadota > Gemmatimonadetes > Gemmatimonadales > Gemmatimonadaceae > JAQBQB01. Next base: position 3,415 of record DATISA010000385.1, on the reverse strand, counting down.
GCAGCGGTGCTGAACAGGCCGGCGTGGCCGGCGACGCCGCCAAGCGCGAACGCGTTCTCGTCGTGCACTTCACCCTGGAGCGGATAGCCGCGCGGCGGGGCGACTTCGGTGGGGGCGATGCGTGCGCGGAGTGAGTCGGCAGGCCGGAAGAAGGTGTCGGTCATGCCGAGCGGCCCGAAGACGTGCTCCTGGAGGAACTTGTCGAGCGACTCGCCCGACGCGGCCTCGACGACGAAGCCGAGCATGTCGGCTCCGAGATCGGAGTACTCGTAACACGCGTTGGGCTGGCAGACGAGCGGCGTCTGGATGACGGCTTCGCGAGCCTCGGCCGGCGTGGCGGCGATGCGCCAAAGGTCGCGGCCGGCGGGAAGACCTGATCGGTGCTCGAGGAGCATGCGGATCGTGACCAGATCCTTGGGGCCGCCCGAGAATTCGGGGATGTACGCCGAAACCGGGTCGTCGAGGTGAATCCTGCCCTCGTCGAAGAGCACCATGATCGCCGTGGTCGTGCCGACGACCTTGGTGAGTGACGCGAGGTCGTAGATCGTCCGGTTGGCGGCGACGGGGTTGCTGCTCTTTTCCCAACTCAGCCTGCCGTACCCGCGCTGAAAGACCGCGGCGCCGCGGCGGCCCACCACGACGGCGGCGCCTGGGTAGCCGCCGGCCGAGATTCCGCGCGCGATCACGTGATCGATCCTGGCGAGTCGATCGGCGGACATGCCAACGGCTCTGGGGGTCTTCGTGGGAAGACCTCCACCGTCACTCGTCGCGATGCTCAACGCGGAGATGAGGAGAAGCAGCACCAATGCACCTGCGCGGGGTGAAGGCCAGCAAGAAACGGCAACGACACCCATGGACATGGGTGCCACTAGCGAAGCCGGGACGAGCTTTTAGAGTTTCGGCCGGCTGGCGAGAACTACCGTCCGGCCGTCCATCGTGCGATACGTCACAATTGCGCCAAAGTTCCTAACGCGCAAGAGCTAAAATGTGACATATTGTCCCCATGTGGTGACGAGCCACGCGACGGGGATGTAACGATACGACAAGAAGTTGACTGCTGTCGTCACAAAATCGCGGCCGAGGCCGCCGCTGTGCGACCGAGGAGCAAGAAACCTTTCCTCGGGACGTCGTAAACCCTTCGTTTACCCTCGGTGACCTACTGAACGGACCATGGATCAAGAGCTCCTCATCATCCGGCGCGCGGTCGACGGCGATGAGGGGGCAATCCGAGCCCTCTGGACTCGGCACGCCCCCCATGTCGACATGGTCGTGCGCCGCTTGGTGGGCGGCGATCCTGATCTCGCGGCCGACATCGCCCAGGAGGTCTGGATCCAGATTTTCCGCGCGCTGCCGAGCTACCGGGGAGAGTCGCAATTCAGCACGTGGGCTCATCGCATCGCCGTGAACCGCACCCTGAACGCCCTGCGCAAGACCAGACGCCTGGCGACGATCGAGACGGACGTCCAGGAGGACACGGCGTCGTTCGAGCCCGACACCGATCGGTCGTTCATCGCCCAGTCGATCGAAGAGGCAGCGGCCAAGCTCTCTCCCGGCGCGCGGACCGTGTTCATGCTGCACGACGTGGAAGGGTACACGCACGAAGAGATCGCCACGGAGCTGGGGATCACGACCGGCGGCTCCAAATCACAACTCTTTAAAGCCCGCGCCAAGCTGCGAAAGCTGCTGGCGCATCTTCTAGATGTCAGAGATGTCGAATTACCACGCAAGGAAGCCGAACATGTCGCACCTGCCTACTGAACGCCTCGCCGCGCTGGCGGACGAGCCGCCGACGGCGGCCGAGCTGGCGCACCTGACGAGTTGCGCGGAGTGCGCGCGTGAACGCGCCGCGTATCAGAGTCTGGTCGAACTGGCGGCCGGTTCGGGCGCGAGCATTGGCGCGCCGCTCACCACGTGGGAGGCGCTGCGCCCCAAGCTGCTCGACGATCGCATCATCGGACCGGACGCCGTCACCCTGAGACCGCGCCGCCACACTGGACGTGTCTGGCTCCAGGCGGCGGCTGCCCTGCTGTTGGTTTCCGGTGGAATGGTGGCTGGACGCGTCACGGCCGGCGCAAGTCCGCTGCCGTTGACGGAACAGCCGCCGGTGACGACTGCCGCTGTGTCCACCGATTCGACGCCGCACTTCCGCTCGATCGACGAGGCGCGCGCGGCACAGACGCAGTCCCAGCTCATGTACCAGACGGCGACCGCATTCCTGGCGCAGCGCGACACCGCGAACCACGCTCCGGAGAGCCCGGCCGCGATTCGCACGCGACTCGCCGCGCTCGACCGCACGCGACAGGTGCTGGACCAGGCACTCGACGAGGCGCCGTACGACCCGGTCATCAACGGGTACTATCTCACGACGCTCGGCCAGCGCGAAGCCACGCTGCGGCAGCTCAATACCGTCGCTCCCGCGAGCATGAGAATCACGAGCTACTGATGGACGGCATGATGAAGCACCTGACTCGTTCACGCGGCGCCGCTGCCGCGTTCCTCCTCACCTCCATCGCGCCGGCTGTCGGCGCGCAAGGGACCGAGCCCGCTCGGGCGCGGTCGCACGACTCGGTCCTCGTTCGAGTGTTCGGGCTCCCCGGCGTCCGGTTGGATTCGCTCAAGGTCATGGTCCGCGAGCTCGAGCGCGAGCCGTACGGGTCGGCGGACTGGGTGACCATCGGCCGACGCGTGGACTCCCTCGTCCGCGCGCACAAACCGAACATCGTCTTGCGGGGAATGCTCGAGCCGCCCTTCGGGGCCGCGACCCTGCCAGCCATTCCGCCGTCGGGTTGGCTGGGATTCGTTACGCAAGGGCTAAGTGAGCACATCATCGACGGGACCGGACAGCACGTGATCTACTTCGGGTATCCGACCATCATCTCGGTCGACCCGAATTCGCCAGCGGAGAAGGCGGGCATATTGCCCGGGGACGTACTGCTCGCGTACAACGGGCGCGACGTCGTGAACTACGACTTCAATCTGACGCAGCTGCTGCGGCCGGACACAAAAGTCGCCATCGCCGTCCGTCGCGGTGGCGACACGAAGGAGTTCACGGTCACCGTCGCGCCGGGACCGGAACGAATCAAGGTGCGGCGCAGTGAGCTCGAAGCTTCGCTGCGGTCCGGTGCGTTGCGCATCGAGCGCCTCGTGCCGGACGCTCCGGACGAGCCTCCCCAGCCCGATGGACCGCGGGCCGGACCTCGCCGCGAGATCGCCGCGCGCGTCCCCGGACGTTCCATATTCGTGTCCGGTGACGTCAATCCCGGCGAGCGAACGTTCGTGCTGTCGAACGGTATGTTCGGCGCGAGTATGTCGACGGTGAGCGCGGGGCTCGCCAAGGCATTCAAGCTCAAGACGGGCGTACTGGTGAACGACGTGCCGGAGCAGACGCCAGCGTGGCGCGCCGGGCTGCGGAGCG
>DATISA010000384.1:0-3356 GCA_035469245.1 Gemmatimonadaceae bacterium | reverse complement strand
TTTCTTTCGGCCTTTGAAGCAGCGGCTCGGCGGCTCGGCCGAGCAGCCGAGCAGCCGAGCAGCCGAGCAGCCGAGCAGCCGAGTCGCACCTATTCCCCACACCACACACCGGAGTCCGTCCCGATGCGCAGTCCAAGCAGGTTGATAGGCGTCATCGCGACGCTCGTTGTGCCGGCCCTGTTGCCGGCGCAGACCTATCCGAGCGCCGCCGATCCGCGGAGCAACCTCAAGCCGGGCCGGCTTGACGCCGGAACGGCGGAGAGCAACATGCGCCTCGTGTCGTTCTCGCCGAAGCCGGCGCAGTTCGACTCTGCGCGCGGCCTGACGTTCATCAATTCTGACGTGGCGTTCGGCAACGGCCACTACGCGTACCAGGGCAACTTCGCCGGTTTCACCGTCTGGGACGTGAGCGATCCGGCAAAGCCGGTCGTCGCATCGGTCGTGGAGTGCATCACGTCGCAAGGCGACCCGACGATCGTCGGCAACTTGCTGTTCGTCTCCGCCGAGGGGGCCGGCAATCGCAATGACTGCGGCAAGGGCGGCGTGCAGGACCCGAAGGATCACATGACCGGCGTCCGCATCTTCGACGTCTCCAACCCGCGCGAGCCCAAGCTGATCAAGAACGTGCAGACCTGCAAAGGCTCACACACGCACACGCTCGTCCCGAGCCCGACGAACCCGAAGATCGTCTACCTCTACGTGTCGGGGCAGCAGGCTGCGCGGCCGGATTCGGAGCTGGCAGGTTGCAAGAACGGCACGGACCCCGCGGACCCGACGAACTCACTCTATCAACTGGACATCATCAAGGTGCCGCTCGATCACCCCGAGCAGGCTGCGGTGATCCCGGGCGCGCGAATCTTCACCGGGCTCCAGGGATCGCCGGATTGCATCACCTTCTGCGCTCCGGCCGACACGCGCCGTCCACCGGGCGGTCGCCGTGGACGTGGGGGCGCCCCGGGTGACTCGGCGGCCCCTGTCGGCATGCCGGTGAACACTGGCCCGCGCAACTGCCACGACGTGACGGCGTACCCCGCGATGCATCTGCTCGCGGCCGCCTGCTCGAGCCACGCCATCATGGTTGATATCTCGAACCCCGAGAAGCCGGTGCGGCTGTCCGCCATTACCGACACCAACAATTTCCAGGGCCGGCACACCGCCGGGTTCAGCAACGACGGCAAGAAGACCCTCTGGACCGATGAGTGGGGCGGTGGCACGGGCCCGATGTGCCAGGCCGGCAGCATCATGGAGCTGGGCGGCAACACCATCGTCACCGCCAGCGCGGACAACAAGAAGCTGACGCAGCACGCTTACTTCAAGCTTCCCTCGGCGCAAACCGCTCAGGAGAACTGCGTCTCGCACAACGGAGGGCTCATCCCGGTGCCGGGGCGCGACCTCTACGTGCAGGGCTGGTATCAAGGCGGTGTCGACGTCATGGACTTCACGGACGCCGACCATCCGACCGAGATCGCGTACTACGATCGCGGTCCGATCGACCCGCCGAACGATACGACGAACGCGAGCGCGCGCTCCCGTTACACGATCGGCGGCTCGTGGGGCGCGTACTACTGGAACGGCTACGTCTACTCATCGGAGCTCGACCGCGGGTTCGACGTCTATGAGCTGACGCCAAGCCCGCAGCTCTCGGCGAACGAGATCGCCGCGGCAAAGCTGGTCACGCTGAAGGAGTACAACCCGCAGAGCCAGCCGAAGCTCGTCTGGCCGCCGGCGTTCCCGGTCGTGCGTTCATACCTCGACCAGCTCGTGCGCAACGACGGCCTGGCGTCTGATAAGACGTCGGCGATCGACAAGGCGCTCACGGCGGCCGAAGGGCAAAAGGGTGCGGCGCGCGCTGCAGCACTGAGGAAGCTCGCGACGCAGGTCGACGGCGACGTGAATGGCGCGAAGGATTCGGCGCGCGTGAAGTCGCTCGCTTCGGAGATCCGTCGCCTCGCGGCGGCATCGAAGTAGGCTGCTCGGCTGCTCGGCTGCTCGGCTGAGAAGCCGAGTCGCCGAGAAGCCGAGTCGCCGAGAAGCCGAGTCGCCGAGAAGCCGAGAAGCCGAGTCGCCTCCCTTCACTACTCCGCCTCGTTCGGCTAGCGCGCCACGTCGCGGCTCCAGAGCACCAGCGCGCCACAGGTTGCGGCGTCGCGAAGCTCGGCCGGCACGGTCACGGCCCGCGCGTAGAGCTCGATCCCCGCGAGCTCTTCGGCGAAGATCTTGTCGAGGTTGGGCGGGTTGGCACCCGCGAACGGATAGATCCGAACGCCGTCGCGAACCACGGCGGCGTAGCAGGGCGACGACGCGCTCGTTGCCGACCCTGGTGACCGCATGGCGAGTTGGGACTCTCCGTGCGGTCCCGACACGATGAACGCGCCCGCATCGGTCTTGAGGAGATTGGCAAGCGGACGTCCGGAGGCAGCATCGAGCTGCGCGCGGGTGAAGAACTTGCCCTGCCTCTTGGTCCGCCGAGCATTGAACCCGGCGAACGTGAGATCCGTCTGTTGTCCTTTCGCCTTCGCTGTGTCCGTCGCCAACACAGGGAGCAGCGCGAGTTGGATAGGCTGCTGGCTGTTCGCGCCGCTGGTAAAGTTGTCGAAATACGCCTGGTAGCCTCGCGCGACCACTTCGATGATGTGCCCACCGTCCTCGAGGTCGGGGATCCGCACGATGCCAGCGGCATCGGTGTTTCCAGCTTCGATGGTGTGATCGATCGTGACGGCCGCACCCCGGATGGACACGGTGTCACCCGCCCGGTGGAGGCGGAGCACCACTTCACGGGTGTCTTGGGCTACGGCCATTCGGGCGGACAGCACCGCGGCGCCGACAGACGCCAGGCAAAGAATGCGCACGATTCGCATGCAGATCAGGTTCCAGTCACGTGTCGGGATTGGCGCCCCAAAGGTAACGCGGGCACCGGTCTCGCCGCGGGTGGCCGGACAAAGGAGGCCGAATGAATCAATCGGGCAACGCCGGGCTAGGCTCAGCCGGTTTCCAATGCTTCATGCTTTCAATCATGGAGCCGACATGCCGCTGCCACAATCGGGACGGCGGGATTTGAACCCGCGACCCCCTGAACCGCGTTCGGCTCAGGGGGACATACACGATCGCTCAGGGTGACCCAGCCGTGCCCCTGACTGAACGGTGGATTTTGACCCGAGCGCTCTCGGAAATGCCGATCAGGGACGACATGCGGCCGGCTGTGCCGATCAGCGGGACTCGATGACCGTTGGAACCGCGCGACGAACAAACGAAGATGCCGCGGCGCGCTACGCGAGTCCTTTCACGCGCTTGTAGTACGCGATGTACTCCTTCGGCGTGGACATCGCGATCACCTTCGCGACGGAGGTGAGCTCGAG
>DATISA010000383.1:0-6314 GCA_035469245.1 Gemmatimonadaceae bacterium | reverse complement strand
GGATCGACAGCCAGCCTACCGGGCCGATCCACCCGAAGACATCACCAGGCGTAGCCGAGTCCCACCGCCAGATATGAGCCGTCGAGATTCGCGACCCAATGCTCGTGCGTGACGACGCCGGGCAGCGCGGCGCGCGTCGCGAGCCGGGTCGCGGCCATCGTCGTCGCGAAGAGCCGGTTCGCGATTGGGAGAACACACGTCGCATGGATCGCCGCGCCAAACGAGCGCCGGCTCCACGTACTGTCGGCAGCGGCCGGAAGATCGTTTCGGTAGCTCGGGGGATCGGTCGTCGTGTCGAGCAACAAGTGCTCGTACCGCTCCGTCCATTGTGAGGATACGAACGCCGGTCCGGCGCCCACGTTCAGAAATCGCCATTGGGCACTCAACGTCAGACTCACCGGCCGTGCGCGATAGCGTTGCTCGAGAAGTGAAGCTGCCGCTCGCCCACTTCGCCCGCGTAGAAATGGCGGCGTCGACCTACCATCCCGTCGCCAAAGGCGGCATCATCGGCGCATCACTCGGCCTGCTTGCGGGCGCGATGTACGGCGACCTTCACACCGCCGGCACTCGTTTCGTGTGCCTCGACATCGCCCAGGGGTGCGTGCACGAAAAGCAGAGAGGCGGGGTAGCCGGCGCGCTCCGCTGGGGTGGGCTCGGCGCAGTGGCCGGCCTGGGAGCCGGCATGGCGATCGCCGCGACGATGAGCAGCGACCGGTGGGTCGTGGTTGGGCAGTGGAGGATGTAGGAGATCCCGTTCCCGGTGGCTACGGCCGCGCCGCCTGAGTCGCGGTGTACACCACCTTCCCTCCGACGATCGTGTACAACGCCTTCGTGCCGAGGATCGAATCGACCGGCACTGTCATGATGTCGCGCGAGAGCACCGCGATGTCGGCCCACTTGCCCGGCGCGAGCGAGCCGCTCTCGCGCTCCTGGAATGCGACGAACGCGCCGTTGGTGGTGTACGTCTCGAGCGCCTGCTCGCGGCTCAACTTCTGGTCGGCAAAGAACGCGGAATCGGTGCCGACGCGGTAGCGCGTCACACTGCAGTGGAAGCTCGCGATCGGGCTGATGTCTTCGACCGGCACGTCCGTTCCGTTCGTCACGACCGCGCCCGTCTTCCACAGCTTCTGCCACACGTACGCGCCTTCCTCGGCGCGCTGCATTCCGAGTCGCGGCAGCACGTACGGTGCGTCGGAGCACTGATGAATGCCCTGCATGCTCGCCACCACACCCAACTTGCCGAAGCGCGGAATGTCGGCGGGGTTCAGGTGCTGCGCGTGCTCGTCGCGCCAGCGCAGCGTGTCGCTCCTCACATGATGCTCATTGAAGATTTGCTCGAACAGGTCGAGCGTTTCGCGATTGGCGCGGTCGCCGATCGCATGCACCGAGATCTGATAGCCGTGCGCGAGCCCGAGCTCGGCGACCTCCTTGATGCGCGACATCTTCGTCACGTTGAGGCCGGTGTTCGTCGTGTCGTCGTCGTACGGCTCGAGCATCCATGCGCTGCGTGAGCCGAGCGCGCCGTCGGCGGTGATCTCGCCGATGGCGCGGACGGTGAGGTGACCCTTGCCGTAGTCGATCATCCGGTGCGACGTGAGCGCGGCGACGTTGTCGGGCCGCACCTCGCCCTGGCTCACGAGAATGTAGAGGCGGAGCGGCACGTCGCCTTCGTCCACCATCTGCTTGATCGCGTCGATCGTGGCGAACGACTCGCCCATGTCCTGGAACGTGGTGACGCCGTTCGCGAGCGCGTTCTGCACGGCGAGGTGCACCTCGTTCCGGAAGTCGGCCTTCTGTTCGGCGGGCGTGCGCTGCGCGAGACTCTTGGACATCGCGCGCCGCACGAGTCCCTGCGCGCCGTCGACCAGCACGCCCGTCGGCTTGCCGCTGGCGTCCTTGATGATCTCGCCGCCCGGCGGATTCGGCGTGTCGGCACCGATGCCGGCAAGCTCGAGCGCCTTGGCGTTCGCGATCAGCGCGTGTCCGCTCGCGTGGCCCAGCACCACGGGATTGTTCGGCGACGCCTGGGTGATCAGATCGTTCGTCTGGAACCCCTTCACGACACGTCCCGGCGAGCGATTCCATTTTTCCTGATGCCAGCCCCGTCCCTGGATCCACGCGCCGGGCTTGGCCTTCTTTGCGGCGTCGCCGACCATCCGGGCGATGTCCTGCCAGCTCGGGACACCCATCAGCTTGAGCTGCGTCAGCGACTCGCCGAGCCCCATGAAGTGACCGTGCGATTCGTTGAAGCCCGGGATCGCGAGGTGGCCCTGCAGGTCGATAACCTTCGTTTTCGGTCCGACGTACTGCTGAATTTCCGCGTTGGAGCCGAGCGCGGTGATTCTGTCGCCGGTGACCGCGACCGCCTGCGCCTGCGGGCGGGCCGAGTCCATCGTGACGATCTTGCCGTTCCTGAGCACGAGGTCGGCGGGAGCGGCGGTTGCGGCGGCAGGCTTCGGCGAGCAGCCCGCGACGAGGGCACAGGCGAGGAGGCCAAGTGAGGCGAATGAAGGATGGATGGCGCGGTATGTCATACGCGTGAGAAGGGTGCGGGAGAAGGCCGGAGCCGTGTCGGGGACCGGCCCTGCTCCAACTTCGGAATTGAACTGGGAGAACGCCAGTGGGCTTACATGATGATAGCCATGAGCGACCACTATTAGTTCTCGACTTGGTACTGCACGTGAACCACTCCGCTGCGAAAGCGGCGTTCGCTCAGAAGCTCGAGCTTCACACGCGTGTTCGCGGGGAGCGATCGCTTCCCGCCGCCTACGATTACGGGGTTGAGCAAGAGGTGGATCTCGTCGACCAGATGCGCTTCGATCGCCAAGGCTGCGAGCTCCGGCCCACCGATGCTCAAGTCCCGAGCCGTTGATGCTATCATGCGGCGAACGGCTTCGGGGTCGAACTCTCGTTCGATGCGCGTCCGCGCCGTGGACGCCGTCTTCAGCGTTCTCGAATAGACGATCTTGTCGGCGGCGCGCCAAATGGCCGCGAACTCTCGAATGACTGGCGGCTCCTCGTCGAGCTTCGGAGGATTTTCCCAGAACGACAGCACCTCGTACATCCGCCGGCCGAGCAGGAAGGTGCCGGTGGGCCGCTCGAGCGCGTTGACGAAGCCGTGGACCTCCTCGTCCGGCTCCGCCCAATCGAACTTCCCCTGCTCGTCGGCGACGTAGCCGTCGAGCGAGGTGAGCGCTGTGTAGATCAGGCGTGCCATCGTCAGTGTCCCCGCCGGGTTCTTGACAGCTTACATGGATCACCACGCGGCACGCCAGCGGCCTGACCGCACGTCGCTCATTCCAAATGTGGAATGAGCGACGAATCAGATTCTCACAGCCAAAGATGCTGATGGACTCAAATGCTCCCGCTGGCCGGGGCCGAGGCTCCCACACGCCGCAGCGGGCACCGACCCCGCCGGCACCAGCGCCTTGCGCCCCAGATCGACTCGCATGTTCAAACCTTCGAGCCCGTGTGCGCCGAGGAGGACCATGTCGCCGTCTTCCGCAAAGACGACGACTGTTGGTGCCGAGCGCCCGCCGGCGTAGAGCAAGGCGAAACCGACCTCTCGCTCCAGGACGCGGCCGTCGGCAGTCTCAAACCGATCGATTCGAACGGGCGCGACTCCGAGTTCGACGAGCACATCGCGCGGAACCCAGTTGTACTTGCTGCCCGTGTCGACCATGACCTCGGCAAGCTCCCGGTGGCGATCAGGCGAAGCGAGCGCCGCGACGCTGATCGTCGTCCTGAAGATCCCCATGTCGTCGATCATGGCCTCTCCGGACCGCGTTCCAGGGACCATACCTCTGCCGACGGCATGAATCAACCGACGCGTGCTTCGCTGGCGTCCCGCCGCGACGCGGCTACATATTGGCTCGTCGACGTGGGCATTTCCCCTCGCCGACGCCCGTGCCCCCCTCCCCTACCCCGCCTTTGTGGCCGACGAATTCACCGCACGCGCCATGGCGTTCGCCACTGCCGTCTCGGCGAGTTACCTCGTCGAGCGCGAGCTCGGCGCCGGCGGGATGGCCACCGTGTATCTCGCCGAGGATCTGAAGCATCATCGCAACGTCGCGATCAAGGTCCTCCAGCCGGAGCTCTCGGCGGTCCTCGGCCCTGAGCGTTTTCTAAAAGAGATCGAGCTCACGGCGAGTCTCCAGCACCCGCACATCCTGCCGCTCTTCGACTCCGGTTCGGCCGACGGGTTGCTCTACTACGTGATGCCGTTCGTCGAAGGCGAGACCCTGCGCTCGCGGCTCGAACGGGAGCAGCAGTTGCCGGTGGGCGATGCCGTGCAGATCGCGGCGGAAGTTGCCGATGCGCTCGCGTACGCCCACGATCGCGGCGTCATCCACCGGGACATCAAGCCCGAGAACATCCTGCTGCAGGACGGACACGCGCTCGTCGCCGACTTCGGGATCGCACTCGCCGTGCAGACTGCGGGCGGAACGCGCCTCACGCAGACGGGCCTCTCGCTCGGCACGCCTGCGTACATGGCGCCCGAGCAAGCGATGGGTGAGAAGCGCGTCGACGCGCGCGCCGACATCTACGCGCTCGGCGCGGTGACGTACGAGATGCTCGCCGGCGAGGCGCCCTTTGCGGCGCCGACCGCCCAGGCGATCGTCGCGCGCGTGCTCACGGAGACTCCGCGTTCTCTCTCGCAGCTGCGACCCAGCGTGCCGCCACAGGTCGACGCCGCTGTCGCGACCGCGCTCGCCAAGCTCCCGGCCGATCGTTTTGCTTCGGCAAAGGCCTTCGCCGAGGCGCTCCGGGGCACGGGCACCGTGTGGCGAGAAGGGCCCATAGTCGCTGGCACGGTTCGAGCGACGCGTGGCGCACGCTCGCTTCCATGGTTCATCGCACTGGTGGCGGTGGGCGTCGCGCTCTGGGGTTGGCTCGGGCCGCGCGCAGAACAGATCGCACCGCCGTCGCGGCTCGCCATCCTCGCACCCGGCATCGGGGGCTCCGGCGGGGCCACGCTCCAGCGACAGCTCGCGCTGACGCCCGACGGCGGAACGATCATATATGATGTGGTGGCAGCCAACGGCAACAACTACCTCGTCCGTCAGTCACTCGACGCGACAGCCGCCACGCCAATGCCCGACGTGAGATCCGGCCTGGCCGATCCCGTCATCTCGCCCGACGGCCGCTCATTGCTCGGGATTGTCTACGGCGAACGGCAGATGTACCGCTATCCGCTCGCCGGCGGCGCCGGCGAGTTGATCCCGGTGGAAGCCGGATTACACGCGAACGCCGATTGGGACGAACACGGCACGCTCTGGTTCAGTCCCGGTGGCGTGGGCCTCGCACGGCTCGGGCCCAGGGATGCGGTAGTTCGACCGTTCGGGAATCGGCTGGATGCGTGGCAACTCCGACAAGTGCTGCCGGGCGGACGGCTCGCGCTCGTCGTTCGGTCCACGCGCGGCAACGCGACGGGACCGGCAGCGCTCGTTGACCTGCGGAGCGGCACCGTGACGATGATACTCGGCACTCCGGTCATCGAGGCGCGCTACACTGCCGGCCAGCTTCTGTACCTGGTCCCGGCCGGCGTGCTGTACGCGGTGACACTCGACTTGGCTAGTCGCACGCTCCGCGGCACCGCCGTCCCGATCGCCACCGGCGTGTCGGTCACGGGGAGCGGCTTTGCGCAGCTCGCGGTCTCCGCGACTGGAACCGTCGCCTACATGCCCGAGGAGCCGCCGTCACTGGTGCTGGTCAGTCGGGACGGCACGGCGCGCCAAGCCATCCCGGCGACGCGCACCTTCCACGCGCCCCAGTTCTCCCCCGACGGTCACCGACTCTCGCTCGACATCACCGCCGCCGATGGCCGCGACGTGTGGATCCTGTCGCTGGACGACGGCACGCTCTCGCGCGCGACGTTCGAGCGCGACGGCCACGACGCGACGTGGAGCCCCGACGGCCGGTTCATCAACTTCATGTCGGTCAAGTCCGGTGTGCTCGGCGTGTACCGCAAGCGGCCCGGCGACGCCGCGCCCGCCGAGTCGCTGCTCGCGTCGCCGAAGCTCGCATACACCGGCGTCTGGCCGCGCACGGGTGACGATGTGATAACGACGGCGAGCGACCTGCACCCCGGCTCCGGCTACGACATCGCGATCGTTCGGCACGGCGGCCGCGGTCCGATCGAGCCGCTCGTCGCGACGCGGTTCACGGAGCAATATCCCGCCATCTCGCCCGACGGGCGATGGCTCGCGTTCAACTCGGATCAGTCGGGACAGCCTGAGGTGTACGTGCGCGCCCTCGCCGGAAACGACGAGATGGTGCAGGTCTCGCAATCAGGCGGCAGCGAGGCGGTGTGG
>DATISA010000382.1:0-3029 GCA_035469245.1 Gemmatimonadaceae bacterium | reverse complement strand
CCGCGTTCCAGATTCGCCTGCGCGATCACGAGCGTCTTGCGGCCGATCGACTGGTCGTCGAAATCGACTTTGACTTTGGCGTCTCGCCCGCTGCCCGACAACTCGGCGATCGTCCCACTGCCGAACTTCCGGTGCTTGACGCGCGCCCCGATCGCGAATACCGGCGCGTCCTGGGACTCGTCCTCGACGGCGCCCCCCCCTCCACCGAACGAGACCGGTGTGCCGGGCCGGCGGGCCGCCGCCGATGGGCTGGCGCGGAAAGGCTGATCTTCGATCTCGTATGTGGATCGACCGCTACGGCCATACGATCGGCCAAAGGACACACCGTCGGCGCCGGCACGCATGAACGCGCGGCCCGAGCTGCGGACCTTGATCGTGCTGCGCTTCTCGACCATGGCGTCGGGAATCTGGTCGAGAAAGCTCGAGGGACGGGCGGCGAGCAGCTCGCCATTTCGGCGGCGCTCCTCCGCATGCGTGACATACAATTTTCGCTCGGCGCGCGTGATGCCCACGTAGAACAGCCGGCGCTCTTCCTCGAGCAACTTGGGATCGTCGTACGCTTTGGCGAGCGGGAAGAGACCGTCCTCGAGCCCGGCGATGAACACGACCGGAAACTCGAGGCCCTTGGCATTGTGCAACGTCATCAACGTGACCGCGTCCGCTTCGGGCCCGAGCGCGTCAGTGTCGGCGACGAGGCTCGCGCGCTGCAGGAAGTGGTCGAGCGGACGAAGCCCAACCTCGCCCAGCTCGTCGGCCACGAGCTCCGCCGCGCCTGTGATCAGCTCTCGCACGTTCTCGAGGCGCTCGGCGGATTCCGACTCTGACTCGGCAGCGCGCAGGTAGTCGCCGTAGCGGATCGATTCGACGAGCTCGCGGAGCAGTTCGTCGACCGCGGCGTCGGCGGCGCGCTCGCGAAGTGAGGCGATGAGTTGCACGAACTCGCCGAGCGCGACGCGCGCCGCGGGGCGCAGGGCGGTGACGATCGATGGGTCGTGCGCGCCGTCGAACATCGAGACGCCCGCTCGCCGCGAGGCGTCGGCGAGCAGCTCGATCGTGGTTTCGCCCAAGCCGCGCTTCGGCACGCCGACCGCGCGCCGGAATGCTTCGTCGTCAGCCGGGTTGGCGATGAGCTTGAGGTAAGCCATCAGGTCGCGAATTTCGCGGCGGTCGTAGAATCGCACGGCTCCCACGAGGCGATACGGCACCGCGTGGCGGCGGAGCGCTTCTTCGAGCGCGCGGCTCTGCGCGTTCGTGCGGTACAGCACGGCGATGTCGCGGTTTACCAGCGACGAGGACCCGGAACGCCGCGCCATCAGCTCGCCGACGACGAAATCGGCCTCGTCGCGCTCGTCGAGGGCGCGCACGACCGTCACACGCTCGCCGCTGCGATGCGTCGCGCGCAGCGTCTTCCCCATGCGGCTGGTGTTGGCGCTGATCACGAGGTTGGCAAGATCGAGGATCTCCGGCGTGGAGCGATAGTTCTCCTCGAGCCGCACGACGGTCGCGTGCGGAAAATCCTTGTTGAAGTCGAGGATGTTGCGGATGTCCGCCCCGCGCCACCCGTAAATCGATTGGTCGTCGTCGCCAACGACGCAAACGTTGCCGTGTTCGCCGCCGAGCAGCTTGATCAGCTCGTACTGGGCGCGATTCGTGTCCTGATATTCATCGACGAGGATGTAGCGAAAGCGGTCGCGGTAGGCGGCGAGCCGTTCCGGATTCCGTTGGAGCATGCGGAGCGGAAGCTCGAGCAGATCGTCGAAATCGACGGCATTCGCGCGCTGCAGCGCCTCGGCGAGCGATCGGTACATCGGTGCGACAGTCTTCGTGAACGGGTCCATTGCCAGGCGCTCGTACTCCGCCGGCGTGACGAGGGCATTCTTGGCGTCGGAGATCGCGGATTGGATGGCGCGCGGGGCATACTGCTTTGGCGACACGCCGTGCTGCTCCATGAGTCGCTTGATCACGCCCAGCGAGTCGTCCTGGTCGTAGATCGTGAACGCGGGTGTGCGATTCACCAGGTGGGCGGACACGCGCAGCATCCGCGCGCCGACCGCGTGAAAGGTGCCGGCCCACATACCCGCTGGCTCGGCGCCGAGCAGACGGCCGATGCGGTCGCGCATCTCACCGGCCGCCTTGTTGGTGAACGTCACCGCCAGGATGTGGCGCGGATCGACGCCCTCGACGTCGATGAGACGCGCGATGCGCGTGGTGAGTACGCGGGTCTTGCCGGAGCCGGCGCCGGCGAGCACGAGCAGCGGTCCGGCGACGTGAAGCACGGCCTCGCGCTGCGCCGGATTGAGGCCGGCGGTCAGCGTCTCCTGGAGCAGCGTCGACATCAGTGAAGAATAATCTCGAACGTGGCGCCCTGCTCCGTCGGCACGAGGAGCAATCGTCCACCGTGATTCTCTTCGACGATCCTCTTGGCGAGCGAGAGGCCGATGCCCCACCCGCTCTTCTTCGTCGAAAAGCCGGGCTCGAAGACTCGCGACCGGAGCTCGCGCGGGATCCCTGGACCGTTGTCCGACACGCGGATCACCACCGCGTCAGGATCATCGGTGGCGTGCTGCGCGGAGAGCGACACGCGCCCACCGCGTCCGGCCAGCGCGTCGATCGCGTTCTTCGCCAGGACTTCGACCGCCCACTCGAGCAGCACGGGGTCGCCGCGCACGCGGTGGAGATCGGGCGCGACCGAACACTCGACGATCACAGCGTTGGCGAGCGTCGGCACGCGGAGCTGGAAGTACCGTGACACGCGCTCGACGACGCCCACGACGTCGACATTCTCCAGCTTTGGGTCACGCCCGATGCGCTCGAAACGATGTGCCACTCGATCGAGCCGATCGAGATCGCCGCGCATGTGCATCGCGGCCGTGCGTGACGTCTCGTCATCGGCGCGATCCTCGAGCAGCTCGATCCAGCCGGCGAGACTCGAGAGCGGGGTTCCCAGTTGGTGCGCCGACTCGCGCGCCATGCCGGCCCACAGCCGCTCGCGCGCGGCGTTGCCTCGCGTGCGGATGATGAGCAGTCCC
>DATISA010000381.1:0-28314 GCA_035469245.1 Gemmatimonadaceae bacterium | reverse complement strand
TCGCCGCCGGCCAGGGCCCCGCGGCGACCAACCACGACATCGTCGTCACCGGCGGTTGGCTGTTCGCGTCGACCGGCAACGATCGTGTGCAGAACCCCGGTTTGTTGATTCGCGCCGGCAAGATCCTGAGCGTCGGCGGCGCTCTCTCGCTCGCCGCTGCCGACGCCGAGCGCATCCAGCTCGCCGACAGCGAGACGGTGATTCCCGGACTCTTCGATCTTCACGCGCACTACGCGATGGAGCTTTACGGCGCCGGTCGCAAGGACGAGACGGTGGCCTATCCGGCACTCTTTCTCGCCAACGGCGTCACGTCGACCTTTCCGGCGGGTGAAATGGATCCCGACGCGATGCGTGCGCTGCGCATCCGCATCGAGAACGGCGAGCAGCCCGGCCCGCGGCTGCTCAACTCTGGCCCCTACTTCGGCACGGCGCGTCCGAACTGGAACAGGCAGATCACCGAACAGCAGATCGACTCGGAGGTCGACTACTGGGCCGAGCGCGGAGCGAAGGGGTTCAAGGCAAAAGGCATCACACCCGACGAGCTACGCGCGCTGATCGGCCGCGCCCATCTCCACGGACTCACCGTCACCGGGCATCTGGATTCCGGCAACCGCAACAGCGTGAATCCGCGCGACGCCATCCTGATGGGCATCGATCGCATCGAGCACTTCATGGGCGGCGACGCGTTCACGCCCGATCGCTCGGCATACTCGTCGTACGAGCACATGACCTTCGACACGCCGGAATTTCAACGCATCGCGGCGCTGTACGAGGCACATCACGTGTACTTCGACGCGACGCTGAGCGCCTACGGCTACTATGGCAAGAAGGATCCGGAGGTCTTCACGTACTTCGCCGACGAGAAGCTATTCTTGACGCCGTATTTCCGCGCCATCTTCGACGCTCGGCCGCCGCGGCCGGTCAATGAGCAATTCGAAAACATCTACTGGACGAAGCGCAAGGAAGTGAAGGCGTTCTACGACGCCGGCGGGGGCGACCTGATCACGCTCGGCACGGATCACCCGAGCTGGGGCGAGTATCTCACGCCCTTCTCGGTTCACCGAGAGCTCTTGTCGCTCTTCCTGTCGGGTATTCCCAACAGCGCCGTGCTCCGCATCGCGACGATCAACAGCGCGCGGGCCATGGGGTTCGGCGACCGACTCGGGACGATCGAGGCGGGCAAGTGGGCCGACCTCGTCATCGTTCGTGGCAATCCGTTGCAGGACATTCGACGGGTTCGCATGCCGAGACTCGTCATCAAGGCCGGCAGGGTGTACGATCCGGAGGCGCTGATGAAATCCGTGGAAGGAACGATCGGGCCGTCGAGCGCGGCCGATTCGGCGGCGTGGGCGCCGACGCCACCGCGTCGGCGGCCGTAGGGCGTGAGCGACACGACCACCGCCGTTAGGATTCAGTGATGAAGCTCGTCGATTCCATCCGTTCGCTCTTGCGCCCCCAGGCG
Organism: Gemmatimonadaceae bacterium; assembly: GCA_035469245.1. Classification (GTDB taxonomy): domain Bacteria; phylum Gemmatimonadota; class Gemmatimonadetes; order Gemmatimonadales; family Gemmatimonadaceae; genus JAQBQB01. Next base: position 26,852 of record DATISA010000381.1, on the reverse strand, counting down.
GAGCCGGTGACGCCGGAGGCTGGCGCGCCCAATCCCGTGCACATTGCCGCCTGTGCGCTCTTGTTGGACATCGCGTATGCCGATGGAGAATTCGCCGACGCGGAACGCGCGCACCTCGAGTCGGTGCTGGCACGCCAGTTCGGGCTGGACGAAGAGGCTGGACGCCGGTTGATCGAGCTCGCGGAGGAGGAGCGCGTGCGAGCAATCGACTACTTCAAGTTCACCTCGGTGCTGCAGCGGGAGTACGACCTGGGCCAGAAGATGGTGCTCGCCGAGATCATGTGGGGAATGGTGCTGGCAGACGGCACGGTTGCCGATCGCGAGCAGTATCTGACGCGCAAGATCGCCAACTTGCTCGATCTCGAGCCGGGATACCTGTCGCAGGCAAAGTCGGCCGCGGTCAAGCGCCAGGAATAATCGAAGCGATGGTCCGCCCGGTGCCGCCGCGCGGGTCCACGGCGGTTGTGGAAGCTCGATAAAACGACCGGGGCGGCAAGGCCGCCCCGGTCGAATTCGTGTCGGGAGTGTGTTGGAACTCGCTGGCGGCTAGGCTTTCCGATCCAGACAGCCAGTGAAATTCGGATTGCCCACCTGCTCGTCGCTGGTGACCGGCAGGTTGACGTCGCCGGCGAAGTTGCCGCCCTTGTAATGCTGCCCGACCGGGAATGTGTCCGAGCCGTCCGCCGCGCGGCCGTAATCGCGGATCAGCCGGCGCAGGTTCCCCAAACGAATGCCCCGCCCAAACTGCCAGAAAGCCATCTCCCGGAACAGCAGATCGACGCGCGCCTGCTGATTGCCGGGATCGGTGAGAGGCGGCATCGCCTTCGTCGTCCAGCCGGGATGGGTGCCCGTCGCCGTGGGACTTGACGCCGTGATCTGGATCGGCGTTGCACGCAGCGTGTTCAGGATACTCATCATCTTTGCCGGATCGCCCGCCTTGAGAGCGGCTTCCGCCTCGATCAGTCGCGCGTCCAGCCCGTGTACCACGGCGACGGCCGTGGTCTGGCCCCACAGGCTGTCCACCGTGATCGCGAGGGTGCCGCCGTCCTGTGACACGAGCGTATCGCGCTTGTTCGAAGCAATCTTGTAATGCGCGGGCACGCGCGGGTCGCCGGCCGACAGGAACGGAATCGCGTTCTTCACCAGGATGTTGCGGCTGCGGCCCTGCACGCTGTCGCTGACGGCGTACCGGAGCGAGCTCGCGGCCTGCGACCACAGAATGTTGTTGCCGCCGGTGAGCGAAGCCGTGACGTCGTACCGATACGTCGTCGGAACATCGGCAACGAGCGCTGCCGCCGCCGCGGCGTTGTCCAAGCCCATCCCCAGTAGCGCGCGGGCCTTTCCGATCTTGGCCGCTCGGTTGATCGCGACGCTCGCGGCGTCGGTGCCGGTACTCATCGACATCGCCGTGTCGAACGACGCCACGGCGACGCCGAACACGTCCTTCACGGGTAGCGGCTTGCCGTAAACGATCTCGTCGCCGGCGCCGTCGGTCAGCGGGATGCCGTTGCAGAAATCCGACGCCAGCTGCAATTCGGCAAAACCACGCGCGAAGTACATCTCACCGACGTCCGACTGCGGGTCCGGCCGGTACTTGTTCAGCAGCTCGATGGCCTGGCTCGCCGACGTTCGAACGCGATAGAGCGCTCGCAATTCGCCCTGCACGGTGCCGTTATTGAGCTGGGTCTGTCGTTGGTCCGTTTCGTCGTTCTGGACGAAGGTCGAACTGGTGGCCCACTCGTCGGCGAGCAGGCCGCCGAACATCCAGGTGCTCTCGCCATCGGCCGTTGCTGCGCGCAGCCGCGACAGCGCGCCGTTCCGGACCGCGACGGCGCCGTTGGCCGACTGCACGTTCGCCGGATCGATGATGTCGGGATCGACGGCGTCGAGCAGACTGTTCTTGACTTTGTCGCACCCGGCCAGCAGCGCCGTGGCGGCAATCAATGTCGTGGCCACTCGGCCACTATATCGCATCAGTCTCATGGTGTGGTCTCGAGGGTCAGAAGCCGAGGTTGAGGCGCAGAATGAAGTACGACGGCTGCGCGAACGTCTGGAACTCCGATGGCGCGTCGCCGCCGTTGCCGACGCCGAAATCGCTCTCGGGATCGATGCCCCGGTACTTCGTCCACTGCTGGATGTTGCGCGCCGAGAACACGAGATTCGCCGACTTCGCCCGCGCGCGCGCGGCGAGACGCTGAGGCATCTGGACGGTTACCGACGCTTCGCGCCATTTCACGAACCCACCGGGCTGATAGAAGCCGTCGAGCGTCTTGGCCGGATCGAAGTTCGCGGCGACGTTCATCGCCTGTTCCTGGAACGACGCGTTCGGATTGTACATGCTGTTGCAGTTCGGACGCGTGCAGCGAATGCGCTCGTTGTTGTTGTACCAGAGGTTGCCGCCGCGCCAGTCGAACAGGTTCTGGATGCGTATGCGGCGGTTGAACAGGTCGATGCCCGACGTGAGCGTCGTCTGGTAACGTGGCGCTGGATAGCCGCGGAACGTGCCGATGCCGATCACGCTGTGCTTCGGTTTGCCAGTCGTCGGGTCGATGCTGTTGTCGAACAGCGTATCGTGGCCGATGTCCACTTCGCCCGGCGTCAGAATGCCGTCCTTGTTGTCATCGTGCCAGCCGAGGATCGGCTTCGCCCAGATGCCGTTGATCGGGTAGCCTTCGACGATCCAGTTGGTCACGCCGATCTGCGGGGGTGTATTGCCGAGGCTCAGGACCTTGTTGTCGTTGAGCGACGTGCTGAGCAGGAAATCGAGGCCGACCTGTCTGCGGTCGATGATCTGACCGCCGAGTGTCGCTTCCCACCCTTTGTTCTGGATGCCGCCCAAATTCTGTCGACGCGACGATGCCCCCGAGCCGACCGACGGCGCGATGATCGCGCTGATCAACGCGTCGTGCGTCGTACGCTTGTAGTACGTCAGGTCGAACTGGACGCGGTTGCCGAACAGTCGCGAATCGAAGCCGCCCTCGAATTCGGTGGATCGCTCGGGTTTGAGCTCCGGGTTGCCCAGCGCGTTGAATGTCTCGACCGGCTGGTCGGTGTTCTTGATGCTCGCCGCGCCCGCAGTGTATGTCCGTGCGGCATCGTTCGGGCCGGGCTGGACGCCGGACGCGCCGTAGGCGGCACGCAGGCGGAAGCTGCTGATCTGCTTGAACAGGAAGCCGTTCCGCGGGAAGAAATCCTCATCCGACATCACCCACGACAGGCTGCCCTTTGGATAATAGACGCGCTGGAAGTTCGTGCCGAACGCGCTGTTCTGGTCGGTGCGTACGGCGGCCGTCAGGAACAGCCGATCGCGCAGCGCCGCCGCTTCCTCCACGAAAATGCCCCACGTCTTCTGGATCGTGGTGCTCTCGTCTGACCCCGGTGTGGCGCCTTGGCCAGCCGTGACGCCGCCGGGCGGCAGAGTCGTGCCCTCCGCCACGTTCTGATCGAGGCGGTAGTTGGTGTACTGCGTGCCGAGTGTCGTCTTGAAGTTCAGCCAGCGGAGCCTCGCCGGGTTGTAGTTCGCCGTGGCCCCGACGTCGCCCGTCAACGTGGTGATGTTCGTCCGCGAGTTGCCAGCGTAGCCATCGCGATACGTCGCGGTGAGCGGCCACCCTTCGCCGTTCATGTGCAATCGCGAGTCGTTCCGGTCAGCGAAATCGACGCCAAAATTTCCGCGCGTCTGCAGCCAGCTGGCGGGTCGCCAGTTGATGTTCGAGCTCATGATCGTGCGGTTTACGTTCTGCTGCAGGAGCTCGGCGAACACCTGCGCCGGCGAGCCGGCACGGTAGCCAAGGAGCGAATCCCCCGCGGACAGACCATTGTTTCGATAGCCGGGTCCGCCGAACGCTTGCGAGCCGATGCCGACGGTGTTGTTCGATTCGTTCGCGGTGCGCAACGCGACTGTGCTGTAGCCGAACGTGACGTTCGCGTCCAATGACGGTGTGACTTGGGCGCTGAGATTGCCGCGGAACGTGTTCAGAAGCTTCGTATTCGGGCGCTTCTGCCAGTCGTGGATCGGGGTTCCGACCGAGTCCAGTCGATGCTCTTCGAGCTTGTCGATGCCGAAGACGCCGACTTCGTCGTCGCGAGATGCCGATGCGAAGTAGCGCAACGCGTCACTCCCCGCGGATACCTGCACACCAGCGGCCTGTCGGCTGCCCAGGTGAAGCGGCGACAGGTCGGGGTCCATGATCGGATTGTGGATGCGGAGGCTGTCGTAGCCGAGACCGCCCTGCGCCCGCGTCTTCAGGTCGCTGCCTGTGCAGGTGCCGAGCGACACTTTCACGAGCGTGCACTGGTTGCTCAGAATCAGCGGCTTGCCGGTCTTGGGATCGACGCCGGCGAGCGTGTAGTTCGGGGCGTAATTGTGCGTGTCGTCGACAACGCCGCCCTCGGCGTACACGTTCCAGCGTGCCGCGCCCGCGCGGCCTTTCTTGGTCGTGATGACGATGACGCCGTTCGCGGCATCGGTTCCATAGAGCGTCGCGGCGGAAGGCCCCTTTACGACTTCGATATTCTCGATGTCTTCCGGGTTGATGTCGCCAAGTCGGCTGAAGTTCGAGCCGCCGTTGCCGAATGCCGCCGAATTGTTGTTCGACGTCATCCGGATGCCGTCGATGATGTAGATCGGGTCGTTCGCCAGGCTGATGCTGCTCACGCCGCGCACGCGGATGCGGACGCCGGAGCCGGTCTGGCCGCCGGACTGCACGATCACGCCCGGTATGCGCGCGGTGAGCACGTCCGCGAAGTTCCGGATTGGCGCCTCCTGGGTCAGCTTCGAGACCGCGATGTTCTCGACCGCGTTGCCGACTTCGACGCGCCGCTGCTCGCCGGTGGCTGTGGTCACGACCTCCTGCAGTTGCACGACGGTCTGCGACATCACGAAGTCGAGAGTCGCGGTCTGGCCGTCGATGATGCGCACCGACTTCTTCTGCTCCTGATAGCCCACCCTGAGCACACGCACCTCGGCGGTACCCTCGGGGACGCGCCGAAGGGTGTATTTGCCGTCGGGACCCGTCACGCCGGTCAGCGCCGTGCCGACGATCTGCACGCGAGTGTCCTGCAGTGGTGTTCCGGTCCCTTGCGCGGTGACCGTTCCGGTGAGTGTGCCCTGCGCCGCTGCGGCCGCGGCGCCAGTCGTGAGCAGCACCGCTGTCGTAGTGGCTCTGACAAGACCGCCTGGCCTCATCAACTTCTTCATGGTGCCTCCCTTGGGGTGGGACTATCGGGGGCGCTGGGCCCCGGGAAACGCGGCGGGGTGCACGCGCGGTTCGACAACGCTGGCGAAACCGTGTGCAGGTGGAAGTGATGACCGTCGAGTCATGGATGGCCGGACAATCACGATTACTGGCCGTACAACCACGATTATGCGGCGTGCCGTCACGTCGTCGTTGCGGTGCGCGGCTATCTTGTGTCGCCGGCGCTACCGCGTCAAGGATGTATCCAATCGACGGGAAGTCTCGCGGCGGCAAAGCTTTCCGGAGGTACGGCTCAGTCCGACGCCGGAGACCGTTGGCAACGTCTCCGGGACCGTTCGCGAGCACATGCGCAAAGCGCCGCGCGAGTATTCGCGCGGCGCTTCATCGTGCATCGATGGTGTCGAGAGAGGTGCGGGCCGGAATCGAACCGGCGAATATCGGTTTTGCAGACCGAGGCCTTACCACTTGGCTACCGCACCAAAGCAGTCCTTAAAGTATTGAATCGCACCGTCCGCGGACAAGAGACCGACTCATGATAGGCGCGATGGTTGCGAGTGAGGCATGCGTCAGTTCGTTGCACCACCGAGTTAACATTGACGGCCGGCATTGCTGCCGGTCACGACGAGGTTCTTACGACCGCAGCAGGCGAACGCCGCGACCGCTCGACGGGACAGACGCGAGGACATTTTCGAATCGCGTGGGACGTCATGTTCAGCGTGCTCCGGTTCATCGCGAAGCACGCTGGCAACGCCTACGCGACATTCGGGATCTTCCTCCTTTCCGGCGCCGCGCTGGCCGTAGGCTGCACCTGGGCCTTTTCGGAGGTTGCCGAGCGCGTGCGCCAGGGTACGACGCAACCGTTCGACGATGCGTTCATGCGGTGGATCGGCCAGCACCAGTCTCCAGCGCTGCAGTCAGTAATGCTCGAGATCACCGCGCTCGGCACTGGCACCGTCGTGGCGATGATCGTGTTCATAACGGGAACGTTTCTGTGGCTGAACAAGCACAAGCACTCGGCCGTGTTGCTGATCGTCGCCACACTCGGCGGACTGGTGCTCGACGGCTTGCTCAAGATTGGCTTCAACCGACCACGCCCGCAGGTCTTCACGTGGGGCACGCATGCGGTGAGCTCGTCGTTTCCCTCGGGTCATGCCATGAGCTCGATCATCGTGTACGGCACGGTGGCGTATCTCGTGGCCCGGCTGCAGCAGAATTTCGCGTCGCGCGTGCTGACCATGGTTCTCGCCGCACTGATCATCTTGTCGATTGCGTCGAGCCGGCTTTACCTCGGCGTCCACTATCCGTCGGACGTGCTCGCGGGTTTGATCATCGGCCTCGCCTGGGCGGCGTTCTGTATGGCTGTACTCGAGGCCGCTCAGCTGTACGCCAAGCGCAATGCGCCGCAGATGCTGGAGGATGAGCATCCCGCGCCGAAAGGAGCCTCTCCTTCCTCCTAGCCGCGTCCGCTGGGACGGCTTTTGACTCGAACCCGGCCAAACTCGCGAACGCCGAAATGGCGTCGCGGGCGCAGCCAGTCATGTGCATCCGGAGCGAGATATGGCGTCGAGGAAACGGGCGGGCGGGCGGAAGAAATCCGGTGGACGGAAGTATGGCCGCGGCGCGGGCAAGAGCGTGGAAAGTGCCATGCGTCGCCGCAAGAAGGGCACGTTGCAGCGCGGCAAGAAGGGACACGGCGGCAAAGTGAAGAGCCGCAAGCAGGCGATCGCGATCGGACTTTCCGAGGCGCGGAAAAAGGGCGCCAAGGTGCCGCGCAAACGGACCGGTCGCAAAGGCGGTCGCAAGAAGTCGCGTTAAAAGACTCACATCGCTCGGCGGCTCGGCGGCTCGGCGGCTCGGCGGCTCGGCGGCTCGGCGGGCCGACTTTGGTATGGGACGGACGAGCGTCCGCCCCTTCACCGGTGCTCGGTCACGCCGACCTGGCGGCAGTACTCGAGCACCGGACACGTCGAGCATTTGGGCAGACGGTCGGTACACACGTGCTTGCCGAAGGGCACGAGCAACCGGTTGATCTCGACTCGATACTGTCGCGCCAGGATCTTGTCGAGCGCGTACATCGTCTGCTCCGGCGTGCGCGTGGAGACCGCACCCCATCGGTTGGTGACGCGGTGCACATGTACGTCGACACCGATGCGCGACGCGCCGCACGCGATGCCGAGCGCGAGGTTGGCGCACTTGGGCCCGACGCCTTTGAACGACGTTAGCACGTCGGAGTCGCAGGGAAGGCGGCCGCCGAATTCCTCCGATGTACGGCGCGCGATCTCGCGAATGGTCGCCGCCTTGGCGCTGTGGAACGTACTCCGCCGGATGAGCGAGTCGATTTGCGGAACGCTCCAGGCGGCGATCGCGGCAGGTGTGGACGCATGCGCGAACAGCTCGCGCGCCACAGGAAGCGACACCTCGTCGCGCGTGCGAATCGAGATCACGCAGGCCACGAGCTGCTCGAACAGCGAGCGGTGGCCGAGCGCGGCGAGCTCGAACATCGCCGCGTCGGCCAGCGTGCTGCTGCGTAAGTATTCCCTGATGCGTCGCAGTACGACGCCGAACCGAAAGGGACGCTTCACCTAAGCCGCGTTCGCCCGCGCAAGGAGTCGAGGCAGCGCCGTCAAGACGCGCTCGTTTCCCTCACGCAGGAGTGCGGCCAGAATGTGTTTGCAGATGCGCTCTCGCCACAGGTGATCGCCGCAGTCGCAGCGCGGGTGCGAGGTCGTGTACAGGTCGACCCAGTGAACCTGGGTGCCGCCGGTGATTCGGTAGCGGCCGGGGCCGACTCGCTCGCCGTGGAGCCCGAGGCTCCGCTCCAACCGGTCCAGATCGACGCCGCCAGCGGCGTCGAAGTTGATCTTCACTTCGTTTGTCATCACTGCTCCCAATCCAGGCGGTAAATCACACGGTCCGTGTGGCTGGTACACCGGCCTGGGCCAGCCGTTCCGCCGGTCGATCGGCCGATGGCCGGGCTCGATTAGATTCCGTCTTCCGTGCCCCACGATCCATACGCATCGCTGCGCGTTCGGAGCTACCGCTGGTTCATCGTCTCGTTGTGGACGATGACGATCTCCTCGCAGATCCAGGGCGTCGTCGTGGCGTGGCAGATCTACGACATCACGCACGATCCGCTGTCGCTTGGGTTGATGGGACTGGCAGAGGCGCTGCCGTTCATCGGGATTGCGCTCTATGCCGGCCACGTCGCCGACCGACTCAACCGCCATCGCGTATCGATCGCATCGCTCGCCGTCCTGCTGGCGTGCTCCCTGACATTCCTGGTGTTCAACCTGATCCCCGGCTTTCTCCACCGGGCGGGAGCGGCGCCGTTCTACCTCGTGATCTTCGTGAGCGGGATCGCGCGCAGCTTTCTTCAGCCGGCCCGCAACGCGCTAGGCGCCGAGCTGGTCGACCGCTCTCTCTACGCGAACGCGGTCGCCTGGCGCAGTTCCACCTGGCAATCGGCCGCGGTCGTCGGTCCGGCACTCGGCGGCCTGATTTACGGATTCACGTCGCCCAGAGCGGCGTACATCGCGGACGCCATCATGATGGCGGTCGCGCTTGGCTCCTTCTCGACGATCGCCTACGATGGTCCGCGCCCAATCGAACGAGTGGAGAGCATTGGGGAGAGTCTGCAGTCGGGACTCAGATTCGTGTTTCGAGAGTCGGTGCTGCTCTCGGCCCTCACACTGGATCTGTTCTCGGTGCTCCTCGGCGGCGCCGAAGCGCTGCTGCCCGTGTTCGCCGACCAGATCCTGCGCGTCGGGCCGCAGGGACTCGGCGTGTTGCGGGCCGCGCCGGCAGCCGGGGCCGTCGTCGCGTCGGTGTACTTGGCGCACTCTCCGCCACTCAAGCGTGCCGGGCGAACGCTGCTGCGCGCGGTCGGGACGTTCGCGCTCTGCATCATCGGGTTCGGGTTGTCGCGGAGTTTCGTGCTCTCGCTCGCGCTGCTGGCGATCAGCGGTATGGCCGACAACGTGAGCGTTCTCATACGATCGACCCTGCTCCAGGTGCTGACGCCGGCGCACCTGCTCGGTCGGGTGTCGTCGGTGAACTCGATCTTCGTGGGGTCATCGAACGAGCTGGGGGCGTTCGAGTCCGGCGTGGCAGCGAGGCTGCTGGGGACCGTTCCGGCGGTCGTGCTCGGCGGGCTGGCCTCACTCGGTGTCGTGGGGGCGATCGGCGCTGGAGTGCCGCGTCTGCGCCAGTTGGGCCGGATCGACGAGCTCACGCCGCAGGAGGCCTGAGCGGCGCGTTCGAGGCCGTTCAACCGTGGCCCCGACGGAGACTTGGCGAATTGCTGCACGGAACCACTCTGGCCCCCAAAATGCGGCGCCTGTTGCGGTTAGAGGAACGAAGTGAATTTGCTCGTAACGCACGATTCGCTGTGCATTTTGTTGCCATGTCTCGCTTTTCTGCAAATTCGTCACGAAAAATTTGCGTTTGTTGCACGAAAGTGCGTACATTGCGTGCTTCAGAAGTGGTCCTTCACCCATAGCCCGAGGCCCAACCGTCAATGCCCGCGTCAACGCTGTCGCCGCGAAAGGTCGTCATCCGGGAGATCACCGAACGCGACATCCGCACCCCGGCCGCGCTCAGTGAGGACGGTACGCACCCGCGCACGTCCGAGTACTTCGGGGTGAACACCTTCGGCGTGCGACAGATGCGCGACAAGCTGCCGCGAGACACGTACGCCAAGCTTCTCGACGCGGTCCGTCACGGAAAGAAGCTCGACGTCGACATCGCGCCGCGCGTCGCGCAGGCCATCAAGGAGTGGGCGATCGGGCACGGCGCGACGCACTACACACACTGGTTCCAGCCACAGACCGGGCTCACCGCCGAGAAACACGACGCTTTCCTGTCGTTCGACGACGGTCAGCCGATGGAAGCGTTCGGCGCCTCGCAGCTGATCCAGAGCGAGCCCGACGCATCGAGCTTCCCGTCGGGCGGGCTGCGCGCGACGTGGGAGGCACGCGGGTACACGGCGTGGAATCCGGCGAGCCCGGTGTTCATCGCCGAGTGGGCAGGGGTCAAGACGCTGTGCATTCCGTCGGTGTTCGTGGGCTACAACGGCGAAGCGCTCGACGAGATGACGCCGCTGCTCCGCAGCTCCGACGCGCTTTCCAACAAGGCGATCGAGCTGCTCGAGCTGCTCGGCGACCGCGGCGTGTACCGCGTGTACACCACGCTCGGCCCGGAGCAGGAGTACTTCCTGATCGACCGCGCGCACTTCGCGCTGCGTCCCGACCTCGTGATGGCCGGCCGCACGCTGATCGGCGCGCCGCCGCCGCGCGGCCAGCAGCTCGAGGACCACTACTTCGGTGGGATCCCCGAACGCGTGCAGGCCTGCATTGCCGATGTCGAATACGAGCTCTATAAACTCGGCGTGCCGATCGTCACGCGGCACAACGAGGTGGCGCCGAGCCAGTTCGAGATGGCGCCGCGGTTCGAGGAGACGGACGTCGCCGTCGACCACAACCAGCTCGTGATGGCCACGCTGCGCCGCGTGGCGCTGCGCCACGGCCTGCAGGCGCTGCTGCACGAGAAGCCGTTCGCCGGAATCAACGGCTCGGGCAAACACTGCAACTGGTCGATGTCGATTGCCGCCGACAATCCGGAGCTCGATGGCAACAACCTGCTCAAGCCGGGTCAGACGCCGCACCAGAACGTGCGCTTCCTGGTCTTCCTGGCGGCGGTGCTGCGCGCCGTGCACAAGCACGCCGGGCTCCTGCGATCGGGCATCGGAACCTCGGGCAACGAGCATCGTCTCGGCGCCAACGAAGCGCCGCCGGCGATCATCTCCGTGTTCATGGGCCAGATGCTCACGCGCGTGATCGAGGACATCGCCAACGCCAAGACGTCGCCGACCAACGCCGAGCAGGCGATGATCAAGCTCGGCGTGGCCCGGCTGCCCGAGATCGAGAAGGACAACACCGATCGCAACCGCACGTCGCCATTCGCGTTCACCGGGAACAAGTTCGAATTCCGGGCGGTTGGCTCGTCGCAGTCGATCGCATTCCCGATCGTGCTGCTCAACGCCGCCGTTGCCGAGGCCATCGGCGAGATCACAGCCGCGCTCAAGGCTGAGCTCAAGAAGACCAAGAAGGTCGATGATGCGGTGCTCAAGGTGGTGCGGCCGATCTTCAAGGAGACGGCGCCCGTCCGCTTCGAGGGCAACAACTACTCGCCGGAGTGGGTGAAGGAGGCGGCGAAGCGCGGACTGCCGAACTATCGCCGCACGCCCGAGGCGTTGGCACAGCTCGAGACCAAGCAGTCGCGCAACCTGCTCACGTCGCTTGGCATTCTCAGCGACGTGGAGCTCGACTCCCGCTACCACGTTCGGCTCGAGCGCTACATCAAGGACATGCTCATCGAGCTGCACACGATGCGCGAGATGGTCGACACGATGGTCCTGCCGGCGGCGTTCGAGTATTCCGGCGAGCTCGCGCGCGCGGCCGCCGAAGCAAAGACCGCCGGAATCAAAGTGATTCCGCAGATCGCCGCGGCGAACTCGCTCGGCGCGCTCATCGCCGACCTGCAAAAGCATCGCACGGCGCTCGGCAAGGTGATCGACAAAGCCGAGGCCATGCACGACGACATCGTGAAGCAGGCGGAGCTGCTGACGAGCGCGGGAGCCGACACGATGGCCGACGTACGCGCGTGCTGCGACGCCCTGGAGCTCGCGGTGAGCGACGATTGCTGGCCGCTACCGAAGTATCGGGAAATGCTATTCCCCGTGTGATCGATGAGCGTTCCAATGAGCATGGCGATCGGCATCCGGGACGCGACGGATGCCGATCTCGCTTCCATCGTCGAGATCGTGAACCGCGAGATCGCCGAGTCACTCTACGTCTGGGGAGAGATTCCGGTGACCGTCGAAGCGCGGCGGGAGTGGCTGGCCAGGCATCGCGAGCTTGCCCAGCCAGCCATCGTGGCGACCGATCCTCATACTGGTCGCGTCGTCGGCTGGGCGTCGCTTTCGACGTTTCGACCGGCAAGCGGCTATCGATTCACGTGCGAGGTCAGCGTTTACGTCGCGCGAGACGCGCAGCGTCAGGGCGTTGGGCGGCGGTTGCTCGCCACACTGCACGCCCTGGCCAAACCACTCGGTCTGCATTCGCTCGTTGCCGTGATCGACGCCGACAATGGGCCAAGCATCGGCTTGTTCCAGTCGCTCGGGTACAATGAAGCCGGACGGCTCGACGAGCTCGGTCGGAAGTTCGGCGAGTGGCGCTCCGAGGTATTTCTCCTCAAGCGAGTGGACCGCCGTTGATCACGGTTGTGGCGTAGGCATCGCTTCCCCGGCCAACTGCGGCCCACCCGTCTCTACGGACTTGAGCACGTCACGCCACGCGAACTTCTTCCCGCTGCCGCGCACGTAGTAGTCCATCCACGCCATCTCGGCCACGGCCTTCAGGTACTGATTGCGCGCGTCGGGAATGCCGTGCGTCGTGCCCGGATACACCCAGAATTCGTTCGGCACGCCCAGCTTGGAGAGCGCCATGTGCATCTCCTCGCTCTGTGGCCGCGGCACGCGCGGATCGCCATCCACGACGTGAATGAACATCGGCGTCCTGGCGTTCTTGATGTAGGCGATGGGCGACTGCTTCCACCAGTTCTCTAACTGCCCGGGCTCCCAGTACATCTTGTCGCCCAGATACCACTGGCGGAGCCGCTGCGTGTCGCTCTGCGACCACATCGAGATCCAGTTCGCCACACCGGCGCCCGAGCTGATCGCCTTGAAGCGGCTCGTATGCGTTTCGAGCCAATTCGAGTAGTGTCCACCAGCGCTCCAGCCGAGTGCGCCCATCTGTGTGCTGTCGGCGATTCCCTGCGAGATCAGGAAATCAACACCGGTCATGATGTCCTGGAAGCCTTTGGTGAAGTAGTCGCCCTGGCTCTCGATCTTGAACTTCTCGCCGTACTGCGTCGACGCGCGGTAGTTGGGCAGCAGGACGGCATACCCCGCGCCGGCGTACACCTGCGAGTTGTAGCCGCCGTTGAAGCTGAGCATGTCGGCGGCCGCCGGCCCGCCGTGGATCGCCACGATGAGGGGATACCGCTTGCCGGGCTGGTATCCGACTGGCTTCACGAGAATGCCGGACACTTTCGTACCGTCGGTCGACTTCCAGGTGATTTCCTCTTCGTCACCGAGCGCGATCTGCTGACGCACCCACGCGTTCGGTTCCGTGAGTTGCGTCCACTTGGATTTGTCGGCGATGTCGGCCAACGACGCGACGGTGTAGGTGGCCGGGGGCGTCCTGGGATCGGCGTATGTGACGATCATGCGGCCGGTCTCGTCGTCCCGCGACATCGAGATCGTGCCCTTCACGTCGGTGAGCTGTTTCGCCTGACCGGTCGCTACCGACACGGCGAAGATCTGCGTCGTCGCATGAACGCCCGTGCCGAAGTAGATCGAATCGCCGTGCGCCGACCAGAAGCTCGACTCGAGATCACCACCGCCGCCAAAGGCGCGGCCGATGCGAACGTCGCCGTCGAAGTTGGCGCCGAGCTTCTTGAGCGGCGCGTTGGGTTGGTCGACGGACCGCACGTAGATCCGTTCGTTGTGCATGAACTTGAAATCGTCGGGCGCCGAGAACGCGAGCAGCTTGCTGTCGGGCGAGAAGCTCACCGGACCCTCGCCGATGATGTCGTTCTTCGTGAGTCTCGATATCTGGCCACTGCCGACGTTCAGCAGGTACAGATCCGCGTAGTCGTTCTGTTCGAGAATTCCGCGCTCGTAGCGGCTCGGCGACATGCCGTGAAATCCGATCCAGTTGCCGTCCGGCGAGATCGTGAATTCACCGACGCTATAGCTCGAATCGTTCGTGAGCCGGCGTTCCTGCTTCATGGCGAGGTCGAGGACCCACAAACTGGAGATCGACGAGGCCGGATTGCGCGGGCGGACCGTAAACTGCTTCTCGGTGCGAGCGCGATCGTCGCGATCGATGCTGTCTGGCGTCGCGAAGTAGATCCGCTTGCCGTCGGGCGACCATTGCCACGCGCCAACCCCGGTAGCGTGACGAGTGAGCTGCACCGGCCTGGGCATGCCAAGATTGCGGCCGATCTCCGCGACGTCGAGGACGTAGAGTTGCTCGTCACCCGCGCGGCCGGCGGCGTACACGATCGATTTGCCGTCTTTGCTGAACGACAAGCTCGACACGCCGTCGCGCGCGTCGGTGACACGACGCGCTTCGCCGCCATCCATGCGCATGACGTAGAGCTGGTTTCGCGCGCCCCCGGCCCCCGCCCCCGCTCCGCCGCCGGCGCCTCGGCCGCCTCCAGAGGCGGTGCCGCCCGGCGCGGCATCACGATCGGACAGAAACGCGATGAACCTTCCGTCCCGGGACCAACGCGGACTCGTCTCGTTCTTGTCCGAGGTGAACGTGAGCTGGCGGCTGCTCGACAGCCCACGATCAGTCGACACCACGTAGAGGTCGGATTGCCGGCGCGCCTGATTCCAATCGGGCGTGCTGAGACTGTAAACCATCGACTTGCCGTCCGGACTGAGATCCTGTCCGGCGACCTGCCGCATGTTCTGAGCGTCGAGGAACGTCATCGGTCGCGACGATTGCGCGCCGAGCGAGCCGAAGGCGAGGACCGAAAGAATCAACGAGGAACGAAACACGAGACCCTCCGACGAGCGGTACACGAATCCCTCCTGATGGTGCGCGCGTGAAAGATGTTGCTCGTTGCATACGTTCGCCATGCGGCGGGTAACACGGTCGGGCCCTGACCGCCACTCACCTGGCGAGCCGCCGACGAGATGCTACAATTCGCCGTCATGAGCGACTTCGTTTCGCGACGCGACTGGCTCAGGACGGTAGGCGTAGTCGGGGCGGGCGCGCTGGTGTCGCGCGACGCGCTCGATGCCGAGCCGCTGCCGGTAGTGGCACCGCCACTCGCGTCCGCTGTGAGCCAGAATCCGGGCGACATCATCGAGCTGACATCGACGAGCGAGATCTTCATCCCGCCGCGCGGCCGCTCGTACATGAAGTTCAGCTTCGACTTCCCAGAGCCGTCGGTCGCGTTCGGCGACTATCGATTCGGATTTCTGGTATTCACGGACGAGAACACGTACGGGCTCGATCGCTCGGCGCTGCGCGCCGAAGGCAATGCCGACGCCGTACGTATCACCTGTGACCGGTTCGTGTGGGCGGGCGGACAGGAAAAGGCGCCGGGGAAGCTCGTCGCGTCACTGCGGCGCACCGGCACGACGATCGAGTGGGACGCGGTCGTCGAGATGGAGCGGCCGGTCAAGACGATCACGACGATCGTGCGGGGTGTGCCGCGCGGCCAGTTGTCTTTCGGCGCCGGCGGGTTTGCCGATCCCCGCGACGGCGAATCCCTCGTCGGCTACCCCTTTGGCGGCGGCGATCTCAACGCCTCGGGCAGTATGACGACCCCGCTGCTCATGATTCAAACGCCGCCGGGCGAGGTGGTGTACGTGTCGTCGCTCGATACGCGCGTGCGGCCAAAGCGCTTTTACCTTGCGCCGGGCGAAGCGGGCTACCGCGTCGAGGCGATTTACGAGCACGATGCATGGCGCGCGGACAAGCGCGTCGAGATGCCCGCGTGGCGACTGGGCCGCGCGCCCTCAGCCGAGGAGGCCGTCACGACCCACATGGCCCACGTCGAGCGGGCGTTCGCGATTCCGGACTGGGACCACCGCACCGACGTCCCGGCGTGGCTCCGCCAGACCGCGATGGTGACGACGCTTCACGGCATGCACTACACCGGCTACATGTTCAACGACTACGCGCGGATGCTGGAGATTCTGCGCTGGATGTCGACGCAGATTCCTGGCGATCGCGTGCTGGTATTCATCTCGGCGTGGGACGGCCGCTACTACTGGGACTACCCGACGTATCGTGTGTCCGATCGGATGGGCGGCGACGCGGGATTCCGGAAGCTGATCGACGAAGGGCACAAGCTCGGTTTCAAGATCATGCCCATGTTCGGCATGAACTCGGCGAACAAGAAGTTGCCGAGCTGGCCGAGCATCGCCGACGCGATCACCCACAAGATCGACGGCGACGTCTACGACCTGAACTGGGTCGATTGGAACAACGACCGGCATCAGGACGGCTGGCTCGGTTACATGAACCTTGGCGCCGACTCGTGGCGGAAGCATCTCGAGGGACGCATCGCCGACGTGATCCAGCGCTATGGCGTCGATGCGTACTTTCTCGACATTGCCGGAGGCCACGTCAACAGCACGAACGGCGACATGCACGAAGGCACGAAGCAGCTCGTGACCGATCTGAGAACGCGCTTCCCGAACGTCCTGTGCGTGGGGGAGATGCCTTACGACGCGCTACACGAATTCATTCCGTTGTATCACGCCGGCGGCGGGCCGCGATGGCAGAAGTACAGTCGCTTCTTTCAGCACCTGAGCAGCCCGGCCCCCGGTCGCGGAAGCAGCGGCGTGCACGAGTCTGGATTCGGGCGATTCAACAACGAAACACTGTCGCTGTCGCCAAACGCCATTCCAACCCTCCAAGTCGTCGACGACACGTTCACGAAGTACCGCGACGTGATGGCGGCGATCATTCGACGCGCGAAGCAGCGGGCCGGTATCACATGACATCCGCCATCGACGCCGCCAGTGCACTGCGCGAAGAGGTCTGCCGCGCCAACGTCGAGCTTTGGCGCCGCGGCCTCGCGACGTTCACGTTCGGCAACGCCAGCGCGATCGATCGATCGCGCGGGCTGATCGTGATCAAGCCGAGCGGCGTGCCGTACGCCGACCTTCGCCCAGAGGTGCTGGTCGTCACCGATCTGGACGGCCGGGTCGTCGACGGGAAGCTGCGGCCGTCGTCGGACCTGATGACGCACGTCGTGCTCTATCGGGCGTTCGCGCAGATCGGCGGCGTGGTGCACACGCACTCCCACTACGCCACCGTCTGGGCACAATCTCGCCGCGAGATCCCGTGCCTCGGCACGACACACGCGGATTACTTCCACGGTCCGGTGCCGATCACCGCGCATCTCGAGGGTGCCGAGATCCGAGCCGACTACGAGGAGAACACGGGGCACGCCATCGTGCGCCGGTTTACGCGGCTGGACCCGATTCAAATGCCGGCGGTGCTGGTGGCGGGCCACGCGAGCTTTTGCTGGGGCTCGTCCGTCGGCACTGCCGTCGAGACGGCGAGCGTCCTGGAGGAGATCGCGCGTCTGGCGTACGACACCATGACGCTCAACGCGGCAGCGGAACCCATTCCCACTGACCTCCTCGACAAACACTTTTTCAGGAAGCACGGACCGGGAGCGTATTACGGGCAGCCGCCGCTCGAAGTCGCACCGGCGACTGAAGTTCGACGCTGAAATCATTCTGCAACGCGGCCTGACGCCACCGCCAGCCGGTCCATCGCCGGCGGGCCCCACAATTGCTCCTCATGGCGGGAGGTCCTCGCACACAGGAGGCCGTTGTGAGACCGAATTCGACCATTGCGGGAGCGCTTCTGCTCCTGGCAACTACCGTATGCGTCCGGCCAGCCTGGGCACAGGCGCCGTGCTCAAACTCGAAGATCCTCGCGGACAGCGCGCGCGATGAAGTGATGGCTGTTCTCTCCAACAGTGGAGAGCTGGCCAAGGAAATCCGCCAGGAGCAGCGGATCGCCAATCCGCGCGACCTGTCGCCAATCACGCTGGTTCGCGACCGCGCCGTGTGTGCGCGACTCGCCGGCCAATTCGGGCACTTCGTCGCGCCGGGAGTGGGCTTCGTCGTGCTGCGCGTTGGGCCGCTGTACTACGCTCGTGAGCCGGATCAGCATCGGGGCACGGGCGTGTTGACCGACAGCGCGTTCAATGTGATCGCGCGCTTCGGTGTAGCGATCCCGGCGGCGTCGACGGCAGGCCCGCGAACGCCGCCTCGCTAGACCGCGATTACAGTCTCGAGATAATCAGCGCGAGCAGGGTCGCGACGAGCGCGAAGAGCAGCAAACCGCTGCGACGCTGCGTGTCCTGACGCGGAATCCCGCGAACGGGCGTCGTCGGCGTGGCCAGGCTGAGCGCGGCCACCGCGTGATCGCTGGGACGGCGCAGGCCTTCGAGCGCGGGCTCGTCGTCGAACACGTCGACCGCAACGATCGCGACCGGCACGCCCTCGCGGTTCACGATCTTCTTGATGTGCGCGGTGTATCGCCGATCCTGATCGAGCTGCGGGGCGAGCGAGCGTGCGGCGAACTCGGGGATGTACCCAATGTCGAACCCGCTCAGCAGCCGCACCATGATGGCGTTTTTACTGTGCGGATAGTCGGGATCGCGGACCAGCAGCACTTCGTCGCCTTCAAAAGCGAAGCGCGCGATCGACATGGCGCGATCTTCGTACAAGGTTCGCGCGACGACCACATCGTGTGTCTCGAGGGGTTCGGCGCCGGCGTGACGTGTGTGGCCCGCGCTTCGCCGCTTGGACCGAAGCATCGTGGTGACTTCGCGCGGAAGCGCCCGCTCGAGCGCTCGATACAACTCGTAGCGCGCGGCATCGCTGATTGCTTCGACGGTGAGGATGCGCCGAATAGTATCGCGGACGAGCTCCGCATCCGGAAAGTCGGTGTCGCGGTAGTGCTCGAGCCAATCCTGGAGTGCCAGGACATCCTGCCCAAGCAGTTTGCCGTCTTGGGTCGCCGTATGGCAAAGCGCCAGCAGCTCGGCTGTCGCTTCATTCGCCCGCGGGGCAGCGGGGAGCGTTTCACTGGTCGTCGAGGCAACCTGCCCCGAGGACACGTCCGCTCGTTCAGGCTCTGAGTTGTTCAACGAGAGGTTCCTTTAGCCGCGCAGCCGCGCGCGTCAGAGGTCATTCGCCGCGTCGAGAGAGTACGTGGCCCTGCCGAGGCCGTCAAGCATTAGTTTCGCGCGATTTTGCCGTGATCTCGTGGAATTTGTCGTGATTTCTCAGCCGAAGGTCAGACTCCGCAGAAACTCGTAGTTCTGTCGTGCAGATCCAAGCTCGTCGCTCGGCCCTTCTTGCTCAACATAACACGGTTTGTTGCGTAGGTCCGACACCGCAGCCAGGAAACGTCTGAACTCGAATGTGCCCTTCCCGAGCTCGGTATCCCGCGACCGGTCGGCGACGACGTCTTTCAAGTGAAAGCTCCAATACCAGTTTTTATGGCGCTCGAGGTACTGCATTGGGTCCCCACCGCCCAACAGCATATTGCCGACGTCCAGCTGAAGGCGTACCGACGTCGGGTCGAGCCGGTCGAGGAAGACGTCGTAGGGGATTTTCCCATCGATCGGCTTCATGTGGTCCGGCTCGTTGTGGAACGCCAGCCACAGATTCGCGCGGCGCGCGGCCGCGCCGGCAGTGTTGAACCGATCCGCCCAGCTACGCCACACATCGAGTGAGTGCTGCGCATCGGCCGGCAAGCTAGGCACGATGAGATACTGTTGCCCGATCAGCGCCGCATCCTCGAGTGCGTGTGCCCACTTGTCGCGATCGGTCAACAAAGCGGGGTCGATGTGCGCCGAGGGTGCATGCAGGCCCTCGTGGTCGAGCGCAGTGCGCACCTGCTGTGGGGATCGGCCGAAGTTGCCGAAGGACCAGAGGAGCTCGACGTCCGTGTAGCCGATCGCGCGCACGGCCGCGAGTGTGCGCTCTGGATCGGCACGCATCGCCTTACGAATGGAATACAGCTCGAGGCCGATCCGCTCCAACCGGCCCGCCGCGAACAGACGGCGCGGCACTCCGACGACTGCCGCTGCCGCACCGAGTGTCTGGATGAAGGTCCGACGTCGCATGGGTCAACGGGTAGGGGTGAGCGTGCACGGAGCCGCGCGTGCGGACCGCGCCATAGTGCCCGCGCGTGTACTCATCATAGTGCACGTGCCAGTTGTCGCCAGAGTGTCGCGCCACCGGCCATTTGCATCACGACCGCGCCTCGGCGGCAATCCTGCGAAGCTCGGGCAGCACCGATCCAATCGGCACCGCCTGCGACGCCGGGCTGCCCAACGCGAAGTAGAGATTCCGGTACATCCCATACAGCCGCTCGTAACGGGCGTGCTCCCTCGCGTCCGGCTCGACGACGCGATACGGCGGGCACAGCGCGCGCTGCGCGTCTTCGATGCTCGAGAACACACCGGCGGCCAGGAATGCAAAGATCGCCGAGCCGAGGCTCGTGATCGGCCGCTCGGGCACGAGCACCGGCACGCCAAGCACGTTCGCATAGACGCGGTTGAGCACCTCGTTTCGCTGCGGAACTCCTCCGCCGTTGATCACGCGGCGAATCGGCACGCCGTGCTCCGCCATGCGATCGAGGACGATACGAGTGTGAAACGCCGTGCCTTCGATCGCCGCGAACAGCTCATCGCGCGGCTCGTGCGCCAGGTTCCAGCCGAGCGTGACGCCGCCGAGGTTGGGGTTCACGAGCACCGTGCGATCGCCGTTGTCCCACGCCATGCGCAGCAGCCCCGTCTGCCCGGCGCGGTACTCGTCCAGTCCCTGTGAGAGTTCTTTGACGCCGCGGCCAGCGCGCCGCGCAATTGCCTCGAATATGTCCCCCACGGCCGAGAGTCCGGCCTCGACGCCGACGTAGTCTGGATGCACCGAGCCGTTCACCACGCCGCACACGCCAGGGACGCACCCCGCGTCCTTCGCGATGGCGATGATGCACGTGCTGGTGCCGATCACGTTCACGACGTCGCCTTCCTGGACGCCGGCGCCGATCGCGTCCCAATGCGCGTCGAATGCGCCGACGGGAATCGGAATTCCCGCGCGCAGTCCGAGTTTTTGCGCCCACTCGGGGCTGAGATGGCCGGCGAGTCGATTGGAAGTGCGGTACTCGCCGGCCAGCTTGTCGCGTACGCCGCCGAGCAGCGGGTCGACCGCGCACAGGAACTCGTCCGGGGGCAGGCCACCGAGCGATTCGTTCCACAGCCACTTGTGGCCCATCGCGCAAACCGAGCGCGGGACCGCTGAGGGATCGGTGATCCCGCACAGCACGGCCGCCACCATATCGCAGTGCTCGAGCGCGGTCGCGAAACGCGCGCGCCGATCCGGATTGTGCCGCAGCCAGTGCAGCAGCTTGGCGAAGCCCCACTCCGACGAGTACACGCCGCCACAGAACTCGATGGCGGGAAGGTGACGACGCCGCGCGACGTCGGTGATGAGCGCCGCCTCGTCCTTGGCCCGGTGGTCCGCCCACAAGTAGTAGTCGTCGAGCGGCTCGAGGTGATCGTCTACCGGGATGACCGTGGATCCAGTCGTGTCGAGCGCGATCGCCTGCACGTCGGCCGGCCTGACGCGCGCTTCGCGCACCGCGGCGCGCGTCGCGAGCACGAGAGCCTCCATGTGCGCCGCGTGCGACTGGGTCGCGAAATCCGGGTCGTTGCGGTCGCGCTTGACCGGATACTCGGCGACCGCGGCGGCGAGCGTTCCGCGCTCGCTGTCGACGATGGCGACGCGAACACTTTGCGTTCCGAAGTCTACGCCGGCGACGGTAGCCACGATTCTTCGCTCGTCAGACCGGCGGCGCGCTCGAGCAGATCAATGCGCATGTGGATGGAAAAGGCCCAGGAGGAAAGCGCTTACAGGATATCCGCCGAGCCTCGCCGCCGGAAGGCGCCAGTCGCACCAGCGCGTTGACAACCCTCCCGCGGGTCCGGCATTCTTGACCTGCTATCCGCGTCGCGTCCCCTTCCCCCTCTGGCCGAGGTGCTCGCATGAGCCGCAGCTCGTCATCGATCGTTCGCCTTCTCTCCGCCGCCTTTTTGTTGACCGCTTGCAGCGGCGGCGCCAACTCCGACAAAGCGGCGGGCGGCGCCAGCACGGCGGCGGCCGGCGGGGGAAAGACGTTCACAATCGCGATGATCGCGAAGAGCTCGACCAATCCCGTGTTCCTGTCCGGTCGGCAGGGAGCGGAAGCTGCCGCCGCGGAGTTGACCAAGCAGACCGGCGTGAACGTCAAGATCGACTGGCTGACGCCACCCGACGAAGACCCGACACTCCAGGCACAACGCATCGCTCAAGCCGCCAACGCCGGAGCGAACGCAATCCTTCTCTCGGCGAGCGACGCGGGAAAGCTCGTGGGTGCTGTCGACGAAGCGGTTGCGCGCGGCGTGCCGGTCATGACGTTCGACAGCGACGTCGCCGGCTCCAAGCGCTTCTCGTTCTACGGCGGCGATGATCAGCTGATGGGCAAGCAGGTGATGCAGGAGCTCGCCAAGCAGATGGGCGGAAAGGGCAAGATCGCGATCCTCGCCGGAAACCAGAACGCGCCCAACCTTCAGAATCGCGTGCAGGGTGTGAAGGACGAGGCGAAGAACTATCCCGGGATCACGATTCTCAACACGTTCTACCACGCGGAGACTCCACAGGACGCCGCCGCCGAGGTGCTCCGCGCGCAGAACGCGTACCCCGACATTCAAGGCTGGGCGATGATCGGCGGCTGGGCGCTCTTCACGAAGGCGCTGCTCACGGACCTCGATCCCAACAAGGTGAAAGTTGTCTCGGTGGACGCGTTGCCGGCCGAGCTGCCGTACGTCGAGAAAGGTCTCGCCCCCGTTCTGCTCGCGCAGCCCACCTACAACTGGGGCTACGTGTCGGTGAAGACCATCTTCGACCACGTCTACTCGCACAAGGACGTTCCAGCACACGTGCAGATGGATCTCGTGCGCGTATCCAAGGAGAACCTCGGCGAGTGGGCCCGCCAGCTCAAGGCGTGGGGATTCACTGACGTCGATCCGAAGTATCTCTCGATGAAGTAGACTGGATCGTTCCCTCACCTCTTGATCGATCTGCCCAATGAAACGTCGTGACTTTCTTACGCAGTCGGCGGCTCTCGCCGGCGTCGCCGCGCTCGGTCCCCGCCTCGCAGCTGGTCAGTCCGTCGATCCAGTCGCGTCGCTCAAGCCGCTCGCGCCGGCGGTTCCTTCAATTACCGACGACGAACGCCGAGCGCGAATCGAGAAGGCCCGCACGCTGATGCGCGCCAACGGCATGGCCGCCATGTTCCTCGAGGGCGGCTCGAGCATGTTCTACTACACGGGCGTGCGCTGGGGAAACAGCGAGCGACCGTTCGGCGTGGTGATCCCGGTGCGCGGTGAGCTCGCGTGGGTGACGCCGGGGTTCGAAGAGCAACGCGCGCGCGAGCTGATCAAGTTCTCGAACGACGTGCGCGTCTGGCAGGAAGACGAGAGCCCGTACCGCGTGATCGCCGGCATCCTCCGCGACCGCGGCGTGGCCAGTGGGACGGTTGGCATGGAGGAGCGCGTGCGCTTCTTCATCTTCGACGGAGTTCGCCACGAGTTGCCGAGCGCGCAGTTCGTGAGCGCCACGCCGGTCACCGCCGGGTGCCGCATGATCAAGTCGCCCGCCGAGATCGCACTGATGCAACGGGCCAACGACGTCACGCTTCAGGCGATCGGCGCGTCGTTGAAGACGCTGAAGGAAGGCATCACGCAGCAGCAGCTTGCGGCGACCGTGACCGACGCGACGCGCCGACTCGGCGGTACGAGCGACGGGGCGCTCGTGATCTTCGGGAAGTACACGGCATTTCCGCACGGCAGCATTCAGCCGCAGAAGCTTCGCGAGGGCGACGTGGTCCTCATCGACGCCGGCTGCACCGTGGACGGCTACACCTCCGACATCACGCGCACTTCCGTATTTGGCAAGCCGACGCAGCGTCAACGCGACGTGTGGGAGCTCGAGAAGCGCGCGCAGAGCGCGGCGTTCGCCGCCGCGAAGATCGGCGCGACGTGCGAGTCGGTGGACGCGGCGGCCAGAAAGGTGATTTTCGATGCCGGCTTTGGCCCGGGCTACAAGGTGCCTGGTCTTCCGCACCGTACGGGGCACGGGATCGGATTGGACGGCCACGAATGGACCAACTTCGTGCGCGGAAACACGACGAAGATCCAACCCGGCATGTGCTTCAGCGACGAGCCGACGATCGCGATTTACGGAGAGTTCGGGATTCGGCTGGAGGACTGTCTCCACATCACCGAGGCTGGGCCGAAGTTCTTCACGCCGCAGAGCCCGAGCATCGAGCAGCCGGTGTGAACGCGAAGGCTCGCGCCGTTATGGCCGCGTGAGCCACGCGTACGTGGAGTCGATGCGTTTCACGTAGCCCAGCGTCTCGGTGTAGCGCCAGCGCTGCACCGAGGGCGCGATCTCCTCGATGCTCGACCACGCGGGTGCGCCGCCCTTGGTCCTGGCGACGGTGAGCGCCCGCGCAATCGTTCCCTCTCCGGCGTTGTAACTGGCGAACATGAACCGGTGAACCTCGTCGTCCGGCACGTCGCGCTGCCAGAGCTGCCACAGGTAGCGGTCGTGCATGATGCCGGCGGCGATGTTCCATTCCGGCTGATCGATCGGCCCGAACTCCGGACGGTGCGACGCGATCTCGCGGTAGGTCGATGGCATGAGCTGCATCAATCCGCGCGCGCCTACCCAGCTCGTGGCGTCCGGTTTCAACCCGCTCTCGGCGAAGCCCTGCGCCTTGAAGTACCGCCAATCGAAGGCGGGGCCGAAGTAGCGCTTCGAGTATTTCTTGAAGGTCGGATCGAAGCGGGCGCTGATCTTCTTCGCGTTGCGGGCGGCCGCCACGCGCTCGAATGCATCCGCTGCGCGGCCGAGCGCGGACGACTGCGCCTCGGCCCGGCTTGGCGTGAGCAGAACGATCGACGCGACGATGGCAAGACGCACGGCGCGCATGGGAATCACCCGATCGCTCGGCCAACGATGAGCGCGATCGACACGAACAACGCGGCGATGAAGATGGCGACCGCGATGTTCCCGCGCTTGAGCTCCGCCGGAAAATCGACCTCCGGCGTTAGCCGATCGATGATCCGATAGCTCAGGTACATGAGCACGACGCCGAGTGCGGCGTAAACGAGGTTCAGCACCAAGATCGAGAATTGCACCGCGTACCTCTTGGGGGAGAGTGCCCGCAGAGTACGACGCGCGGCGGGCTCGGCAGGTTTCGAAAGCGCGACCCTCGTCGCCGGGGCGACTGCCGGGCTGCGCGATTGATAATATTCAAAATGGACCAGATTTTCCTGCTCTCGCCGGCTCGTTGCGACGGCGAGCGTGCGAAGCTGTTGCTGAACCGCAGGGCGGAGTTCGATCTCGCGCGCCGGATCCGGTCGGACGGCGCGCCGATCGGTGAAGTCTTTAGCTTCCTGAGTGGGCTCTATTTCCGCGGCAAGCTCGCGTACGCGCGCGCCTTCGGCTCGTGGCCCGGCGGAGCGTCCGCGTACGTGCTCACCGCCGATCGTGGTCTCGTGTCCCCAGAGACGATCGTCAACCGTCGCGATCTCGTCGCATTCTCGAAGGTCGACATCGCCGCGGCAGGAGCACGCCACTGCGTGCCGCTTCGTCGCGATGTCGAGCAACTCGCGGCTCGCCTGGGTCCAAGTGGATCGAACCGAGCCATTCTGCTGGGCAGCATCGCCACGGGAAAGTACGCCGACACGCTCGTGGACGTATTTGCTGAGCGCGTGCTGTTCCCCACGGAATTCGTCGGCCGCGGCGACATGAGCCGTGGCGGACTGTTGCTGCGCCAAGTGCGCGCGGGCCAGGAGCTCCGGTACGAGCCGATCGTCGGCGCGGTGCGTCACGGCAAACGGCCGTCAAAGCTCACGCGGATCACGTCAACTGTGTGAGATTTCCCGTTAGCGCCGCTCCGGAGTCGTGGCTCGGCTCGGCATGTCTGTTGCCCAATCCATGGCCATCGGCTTCAGGAGCGGAGGCATGGGCATTCTCACTTGGATCATCGTCGGGCTAGTCGCGGGGGTCCTCGCGTCGTTCGTGATGGGCGGCACGGGCTACGGACTGATCGGCGACATCATCATCGGCATCATCGGCGCGTTCGTGGGCAGCTGGATCTTTGGACGCCTCGGTGCGGGCGTGCCGTTCGGCGGACTCGGCGGCGTCATCTTCGTAGCGTTCATCGGCGCGGTCGTGCTGCTGTTCCTGCTGCGCCTCATTCGAAGCGCGAGCTGGCGAGCGCCATAACGAATCGGGGAGGCCATCTGGCCTCCCCCGATTTCCTGCGCTCGAGCGAATCAGTGCGTGGGCGGTTTGACCCGCTTGCCCCACGTCGGTGGCAGCGGCTCCTTCATCATCCGCTCTACCGGGCGCTCCTGTAGCTGCTTCATCGCCACCTCGACCGCGCGCTCGAGCTGCGGGTCGTGGCCGGCGATGGCTTCCTTGGGTGTGTTCTCGACGTCGATGTCGGGCGCAACGCCTTCGTTTTCCACCGCCCACTTTCCGTCGCGAGCGAAGAACCCGCCGCGCGGGGCGATCGCCGAACCGCCGTCGACGAATGGAGGTGTGTCCGCGGTGTGGACGAGACCTCCCCACGTGCGCTTGCCGACCAGCGTACCGAGCTTGCGATAGCGGAACATGTACGGCATGAGATCGCCGCCCGATCCCGCCATTTCGTTGATGATCATGACCTTCGGGCCCCAGATGCCGGCCGCGGGGCTCGTGAATGGCGTGCGATCGCCGGCGACGTTGTTGAAGTAGCCGTCGAAGTCGCGCTGTAGCACGTCGATGATGTAGTCCGCGGCCTGGCCGCCGCCGTTGTACCGCTCGTCGATGATCGCGCCTTTGCGATCCTGCTGCGCGAAGTAGTAGCGGTTGAAGCTCGTGTAGCCCGGCTGGCCCGTGTTCGGCAGATAGACGTAGGCGAGCTGGCCGTGCGAGAGCGAATC
>DATISA010000380.1:0-9402 GCA_035469245.1 Gemmatimonadaceae bacterium | reverse complement strand
ACATACGTGAACGACCGCCGCTGTGTGCCGGGCGACACGACCGCGAGTGGCCGGCCCGCGCGCCAGAGCGATTCGAATTTCGCGATGAGCGTCGCGTACCTGCCGTCGCCACGCTCGCGCGGACCGAACGCGTTGTAGAAGTAGCAGATCGCGTACGGCAGGCCGAACCACCGGCCGTAGTCGTTGATCAGATCGACGTTCGTGGCCTTGGTGAAGGAGTACGGGTTCTGGTGCCGACCGTCACCCTCGATGGCGAACCTCGTGCTCGATGCCGCGTACACCAGCTTGGGCACACGACGCGCCCGGCAGAACTCCACGACGCCGAAGGTGCCGACGATGTTGAAGTCGTACACCGTCGCCGCGTCCTCGAAGCTGGTCGCGATGCGCGCGTACTCGCCGAGATGAAAAACGATGTCAGGCGTCTCAGGCACCAGCAAGGCAATGTCCTTGGTGTGCCCTTCCCGATACTCGGCGCCGGCGATGTGATTCGCTCGGCTTCCGTTCGAGTAGTTGTCGAGCGAGATCACGCGATTGCGATCATCGGCGACGAGCAACTCGATGACGTGCGAGCCGACGTGGCCGGCGCCGCCCGTCACGAGGATCGTTCGCTGAGGCATCGGCCCGATGCGAACCGTCAGCCGACCGCGGGCCGGCCGATCGAGTGGTACGTGAACCCCAGCTCGGCCATGCGGTGCAACGCGTACAGATTCCGGCCGTCGACGATGATGGGCCGCTTGAGCGTCCGCTTGATCCGCGCGAAGTCCGGGTGGCGGTACTCGTTCCAGTCGGTCACGATCGTGAGGGCATCCGCGCCGGCGAGCGCGTCGTAGCTTGCTACTGCGAACGTCACTTTCCCATCGGCTCCGCGGATCCGCGCCTTGGCGGCCGGCATCGCGATCGGATCGTGCAGCGCGAGGCTCGCACCCGCCGCGAGCAGCTCGTCGATGAGCGTCAGCGCTGGGGCTTCGCGAAGATCATCGGTGTTCGGCTTGAAGGCGAGTCCCCAGATCGCGATGCGCGCGCCCGAGAGATCGTTGCCCAGCGCCGATTGGAGTTTTTGAAAGAGCCGATGCTTCTGATCGTCGTTCACCGCCTCGACGGATTCGAGAATGCGGAGGCAGGTCGCCTGGTCGCGCGCCGTCTTGACGAGTGCCTTGACGTCCTTGGGGAAGCAGGAGCCACCGTAGCCCGGGCCCGGGAACAGGAACGCCGGGCCGATCCTCGCGTCGCTGCCGATGCCCTTGCGCACCAGGTCGACGTTGGCGCCCACCTGCTCGCAGAGATTCGCGATGTCGTTCATGAACGAGATGCGCGTGGCGAGCATCGCGTTCGCGGCGTACTTGGTCATCTCGGCCGACGGGATGTCCATGAACACGATCGGCTTTCCGGTCCGCACGAAGGGCGCGTAGAGCTCGGCCATCACGCTGCGTGCGTGGTCCGTCTCGGCGCCGAGCACGACGCGGTCGGGCTTCATGAAATCGTCGACCGCCGCGCCCTCTTTCAGGAATTCAGGATTGCTGACGACGTGGAATGGATATTGGGCGTGCGCGCCCACTGCCTCGGCAACCTTGCTCGCGGTGCCGACGGGGACCGTCGACTTGGTGACGATGACCATCTCGCGCGCCATGTGGCGGCCGATCATATCGGCCACGGCGAGGACGTGCCGCAGGTCCGCCGAGCCATCTTCGTCGGGCGGCGTTCCCACGGCGATGAAAACGACGTCGCTGCCGGCGACCGCCTCGGGCACGTTGGTGGTGAACCGCAGGCGTCCTGCCGCCTGGTTGCGCTCGACCAGGCGGTCGAGCTCCGGCTCGTAGATCGGCAGGACGTTGCGCGTCAGTCCCTCGATCTTCTCCGCGTCGACGTCGGCGCCAACGACGGAGTTCCCCGTCTCGGCCAGGCATGCACCGACGACGAGCCCGACGTACCCTGTGCCGACGACGCTGATGTTCATTCGATCCTAGGCTTCGACCGCGTCCTGAACCGAGCGCACCGTGGCGAGCGACACCACGCGGGCCTTGGTCTTGGTCGTCTTGGCCGTGGCGTTGCGGGTGTCGACGATCAGTGACGCATGGTTCATCACCATTTGATAATCGATCGCCCGGTGATCGGTCACGATCACCACCGCGTCGGCATCGGCGAGCCGCTCGGGTGTGAGGTCGACCCCGCGACGCACGTGGCCATCTTCACGAACGACGGGCACGTGCGGATCGTGGTACGACACGGAGGCGCCCTGCTCTTCGAGCAGGCGAATCACGTCGAGCGCCGGGCTCTCGCGCATGTCGTCGATGTCCCGCTTGTAGGCGACGCCGAGCACGAGGATGTTGCTCCCATTGACGGCCTTCCGATCGTCGTTGAGGGCGTGCGCCACCTTCTCGACGACGTACGCCGGCATCTGGCTGTTGATCTCACTCGCCAGGTCGATGAACCGCGTCTTGTAGTTCAGCGTCCGCATTTTCCAGGCGAGATAATGCGGATCCAGCGGAATGCAGTGGCCGCCGATACCGGGACCGGGCGTGAACTTCATGAACCCAAACGGCTTGGTCCCCGCCGCGTCGATCACCTCCCACACGTCCACGCCGAGCTTATCGCAGACGATCGCCATCTCGTTCACGAGCCCGATGTTGACGGAGCGAAATGTGTTCTCGAGCAGCTTGGTGAGCTCTGCCGCCTCGGGCGATGACACCGAAACGATGTGGTCGATGCAGCTGCCGTACAGCGCGGTCGCCAGCTCGGTGCACGCGGGTGTGATGCCGCCGACGACCTTGGGCGTGTTCTTCGTGACGTACACCGGGTTGCCGGGATCGACGCGTTCGGGGCTGAACGCAATGAACACGTCTTCGCCAACGGTGAAGCCGCGCCGCTCGAGCTGCGGGACGAGAATCTCGCGCGTCGTGCCGGGATACGTCGTGCTCTCGAGCACGATGACCATGCCGCGATGCGCTTGCCGCGTCGCCGTCTCGGTCGCTGCGATGACATAGCTCATGTCGGGATCGCGCGTCTTGCCCAGCGGCGTGGGCACGGCGATCGAGATGCCGTCCGCCTCGCTCAGCCGGTTTTCATCAGTGGTGGCCTCGAATGCGCCGCTGCGCACGAGCGCCGCGACCTCCGACGACGGCACGTCCTGGATGTGCGACTCACCCGACATGAGCAGTTTCACGACACGTTCGCTCACGTCGAACCCGATCACGTGGAATCCAGCCTTCGCGAACTCCACCGCGAGCGGCAGCCCAACGTAACCGAGACCGATGACACCCACGACCGCCGAGCGGTCGTGAATGCGATCGAGCAGTTGCTCCCTTGCCGAGCTGTCAGCGGCCATAGAATCCCCGGATGGCGTCCACGATCTCATTCTTCTGTGCGTCGGTCAATTCGGGATAGATCGGGATCGACAACACCTCGCGCGCGGCGCTCTCGGCCTCAGGGCAGCTGCCCTCCTTGTAGCCCAGGTACGCAAAGCACGGCTGGAGGTGCAGCGGCAGCGGATAGTAGATCGCGTTGCCGATGCCGCGACTCTTGAGGTGATTGCGGAGATCGTCGCGGCGGTCGACACGGATCGTGTACTGATTGAAGATCGACTCATTGGCGGGGTCGACGTACGGTGTCGTCACTTCCGGCACGTCGGCGAGCGCTGCGTCGTAGAACGTCGCGTTCTTGCGCCGCGCGTCGCTCCACTGCCCGAGGTGCGGCAGCTTGGCGCTGAGCACCGCGGCCTGCAGGGCATCCAACCGGCTGTTGTAGCCGACTTCGTCGTGGAAGTACTCCTTGGCGCCGCCATGCATTCGCAGTCGCTTGAGCCGAGTGGCGAGGCCCTCGTCCTGCGTCACCATCATGCCGCCGTCGCCGTAGCCGCCGAGATTCTTCGACGGGAAGAAGCTGAACGTCCCGATCGTGGCGACTTCACCCGCCATGCGCCACACGCCGTCGATCGATCGGCGGGCGCCGATCGTCTGCGCCGCGTCCTCGATCACGGGGAGCCCCGGCAGCGCCGTCATCACCTGCTCGATCGGCGCCATCTGGCCGAACAGATCGACCGGTACGACCGCTTTCGTCCGCGACGTGCGCGCGGCCGCGGCGGCTTCCGGCACGATGTTGAACGTCTTGGGATCGATGTCCACGTACACCGACTTGGCGCCGACGTTGTGAATCGTGCCGCCGGTGGCGAAGAACGTGAACGGGCTCGTGATCACTTCGCTGCCCGGCCCGACGTCGATGGCCCGCAGCGCGAGCAGAAGCGCATCGGTGCCGCTCGCGCAGCCGATGGCGTACTTGGTGTGCGATAAATCGGCGAGTTGACGCTCCAGTCGTTCGACCGGCGCGCCGAGGATGAACAGCTGGGAGTCGACGACCTCCATCATCGCCGAAACGACTTCATCATGGATCGTGGCATGCTGCGCCCGCAGATCCAGCATCGGAACAGGCATCTTCGGATTCGTAGTGAGTGAGCGCGCCCCGGCGCTTGCTGCCGCGCACGGCGAGTCGCGGCCCGCACGCTGTCAGCCAACAACGAGACGCATGATGTGCGCAATTCGTATCACCTCTGACTCGGCATCGGGATGGCAACCTCGCAGCCAGTCTTGGTCGACTCGTATATCCCCAGAATCAGCTCGAGCGACTTGCGACCGGCACGCCCATCGGTCTCCGGTTTTGCCTCCCCGCGGAGCACCGCCAGCACGTTGCGATAGTAGCCTTCGTGCCCGAAGCCATACACGTTCGGCGGATTGGTGTTCGCCGCTTCCACGAGCTTGTCGTCGTCATCGTACTCGGCGAACGTCCAATGCTCGACGCGATTCACCGCGGTGCCACCGATCTTCACCGTCCCACGCTCGCCGATGATCGTGATCGAGCCCTCGAAGTTCCGAGGGTAGGTCAGCACGTTCACCTCGATCACGCCCAGCGCGCCCGACCGGAACTTCAGGATGCCAATCCCCGAATCCTCGGCTTCGATGCGCCGTGCCTGGGTCGCGGTCTTTCCCATCACGCTTTCGACCGGGCCGACGAGCCACTGCATCAGGTCGACGTAGTGCGACGCCTGATTCATGATCGCGCCGCCGTCGAACTCCCACGTGCCGCGCCAGGGCTCGGCATCGTAGTAGTCCTGCGGGCGCTGCCACCGCACGGTGACGTTTGCCATGAAGATCCGACCGAAGCGGCCCTTCTCGACGGCGCGCTTCAAGAGCTGAATCGGGGGATTCAACCGGTTCTGCTTGACGACGAACAGCTGTACGCCAGCGTCGTCGCAGGCTCGCACGAGATCGTCCGCCTGGCGAAGCGACAACGACATCGGCTTCTCGGTGACGACGTGCTTGCCCGCCTGCGCCGCGGCGATGCCGTGCGCCGAGTGGAGTCCCGACGGCGTGCAGATCGTAACGACGTCGACGTCGCCGGCGTGGAGCATCTCGTCGAGAGAGCGATACCACGGTACGCCCTGGTCTTCGCCCGCTCGCGCAGCGCGTTCGGCGTCGTTGTCACAGACGGCCGCCAATGCGAGCCCGTCGACTTTGCGGAGGGCATCGAAGTGATTCTTGCTGATGCGGCCGCATCCGACGAGTCCAATGCGAAAGGTGCGCGCGTCGGCGCTCATGCCGGCTCCCTGGTCGGTCCGCTGATCATTCGAATTCCCTGGCCCTCACGCGCGTACGTCGCACCGCACACGGCGCACGTGCCCGCGCCCGCATCGGGAAGCCGTTCGCCGCACTGGCACATCCAACCGATGCGCTTGGCCGGCACGCCGGCCATCAGCGCGAAGGCCGGCACGTCCCTGGTCACGACCGCGCCGGCTCCGATGAACGCGTATTCGCCGAGCGTCACGCCGCAGACGATCGTGGCGTTCGCGCCGATCGACGCCCCGCGCCGAACCAGCGTTCGCCGGTACTCGTGCTTGCGCGAGACGTGGCTGCGCGGGTTCATCACGTTGGTGAACACCATCGACGGGCCGCAGAAGACGTCGTCTTCCAGCTCGACGCCCTCGTAGATCGAGACGTTGTTCTGGATCTTGCAGTTCCGGCCCATACGCGTGCGGGGCATCATCACCACGTTCTGCCCGAGGTTGCAGCGCTCGCCGATCACCGCGCCGGACATGACGTGGCAGAAATGCCAGATCCTGGTTCCCGCTCCGACTTCGGCGCCCTCGTCGACGTATGAGGATTCGTGCACGAACACGTCTGTTCCGACCGTCACGCCGGCACCTCGCTCGATGCGGCGCGCGACTCGGCGAGCTCTGCCTGCCATTCCTGCAACGATCGCACGCGCGGACGGCGCGAGCGAAGCGAGAGGATCGCGTCGCATGCCGCGCTCGCCGCGGACATCGTCGTCGTGTACGACACGCGGTTCACGATGGCCGCCTGTCGCAGCAGATAGTCGTCCAACTGGGCGTGCTTGCCCATGGGCGTATTGATGAGGAGTTGCGTCTCGCGGTTGACGATCATGTCGAGACAGTTCGGCCGGCCTTCGTGCACCTTGAACACGCGGCGGGCCGGGATGCCGCGCGCGCGAAGATAGGCCGCCGTACCGGCCGTGGCGGAAATCTCGAATCCCATTTCATGAAAGCGGCGCGCGATCGGCGTCACGGTAGGCTTGTCCGCGTCGATGACCGTGATCAGCACCGACCCGCCGAGCGGGAGCCCATTGGACGCGGCAAGCTGGGACTTGGCGAAGGCAGAGCCGAACGAGTCGGAGATCCCCATCACTTCGCCCGTCGAGCGCATCTCCGGACCCAGCACCGGATCCGTGCCCGCGAATTTATTGAACGGGAACACCGCCTCCTTCACAGACACGTACGGCGGCACGATCTCCTCGAGGAGGCCAATGTCGTCGAGCGTTTCGCCGAGCATCACCCTCGCCGCCACCGACGCGAGCGGCACGCCGATCGCTTTCGAGACGAATGGAATCGTCCGGCTGGCGCGCGGGTTAACCTCCAGCACGTACACCACGCCATTCTTGATGGCGTACTGCACGTTGATGAGTCCGACGACGCCAAGCGCCGTCGCCAGTGCCATCGTCTGCTCGCGCATCGTCTGCATGTCGCGCTCGCCGATC
Source organism: Gemmatimonadaceae bacterium (assembly GCA_035469245.1). Classification (GTDB taxonomy): domain Bacteria; phylum Gemmatimonadota; class Gemmatimonadetes; order Gemmatimonadales; family Gemmatimonadaceae; genus JAQBQB01. Next base: position 2,364 of record DATISA010000380.1, on the reverse strand, counting down.
AGATACGGCGGGAGCACGCACGCCGAATCACCCGAGTGGATCCCGGCGTCCTCGATGTGCTGCATGATGCCGCCGATCACGACGCGCGTGCCGTCGGCGATCGCGTCGACATCGCACTCGAACGCATCCTCGAGGAAGCGGTCGATGAGCACCGGCCGGTCCTCGGACACGCGAGCGGCCGTCGCGAAATACTGCTGGAGTGACGGCGCGTCGTAGACGATCTGCATGGCGCGGCCGCCTAGCACGTACGATGGCCGCACGAGCACCGGGTACCCGATGCGCTCCGCCGCCTCGAGCGCCTCCTCGACGCTCGTCGCCGTGCCGTTAGCCGGCTGCTCGAGGCCCAGCTCGCGCGCGATCTTCTCGAACCGTCGCCGATCTTCGGCGATGTCGATCGCGTCCGGCGACGTGCCGAGGATGCGCACGCCCGCCGCCTCGAGATCGCGCGTCAGCTTGAGCGGCGTCTGTCCGCCGAGCTGCACGACGACGCCTTCCGGTTCCTCGCGCTGGACGATCTCGAGCACGTCCTCCAGAGTGAGCGGTTCGAAATAGAGTTTGTCCGAAGTATCGAAGTCGGTGGAGACCGTTTCCGGGTTCGAGTTGATCATGATCGTCTCGAATCCGCGCTGCCGCAGCGCCATCACGGCGCGCACGCAACAGTAGTCGAACTCTACGCCCTGCCCGATGCGATTGGGCCCGCTGCCCAGTATGACGACGGAGCGCTTGCCAGACTTTGGCGCCTCGCTCTCTTCGTCGTAGCTGCTGTAGAGATACGGCGTGGCTGACGGGAACTCACCGGCGCAGGTGTCAACCATCTTATAGGCAGGGCGCACTTCGTGCGCCCATCTACGCTCGCGCACCGCGCGCTCCGTCTCCCCGCGCAGTGTAGCCAGTTGCCGATCGGAAAAACCCATCCGCTTCATGCGCCGCAGCGCGTATGCGTCGACCGTGTCGAGATCGGCGTACTCGCGCTCGGCGTCGATCAGCTCGCGCAGCTGCTCGAGGAACCACGGATCGATCGCCGTCAGCTCGTATACGTCTGACACCGACAGTCCGCGCTCGAGCGCGCGCTTCACCTGGAAGATTCGCTCGGGCGTCGGCTGACGAAGCGCGCCACGCAGTGTCTCGACACTTTCGTCGGTCAGGCGATCGTCGATCAGGCGAGGCGCCGTCGCCCAGCCGGGCCGACCGGTCTCCAGCGCGCGCAAGCCTTTCTGGAAGGCTTCCTTGAACGTGCGTCCGATCGCCATCGCCTCGCCGACGGATTTCATCTGCGTCGTGAGGTAGGGGCTTGCCGACGGGAACTTCTCGAAGGCGAAGCGCGGAATCTTCACGACGACGTAGTCGAGCACCGGCTCGAACGACGCGGGCGTCGTCTTGGTGATGTCGTTCGGGATCTCGTCGAGGCGGTAGCCCACGGCGAGCTTGGCGCCGATGCGCGCGATCGGGAAACCGGTCGCCTTGGACGCGAGCGCCGACGAGCGCGACACGCGCGGATTCATCTCGATCACCAGCATCTCGCCGTCGCGCGGATTCACGGCGAACTGGATGTTGCATCCGCCCGCGTCCACGCCGACTTCGCGAATGATCGCCACCGCGGCGTCGCGCATCGTCTGATACTCGCGATCGGTGAGCGTCATCGCCGGCGCCACGGTGATCGAGTCGCCGGTGTGCACGCCCATCGGATCGAGATTCTCGATCGAGCAGACGATCACGACGTTGTCCTCGTGGTCGCGCATCACCTCGAGCTCGAACTCCTTCCACCCGATCACGCTGCGTTCGACGAGCACCTGATGCGTCGGTGACTCGTCGAGGCCATGGCGCACGATCTGCTCGAACTCCTCGCGATTGTACGCGATGCCCCCGCCAGTGCCGCCGAGCGTGTACGAGGGCCGGATAATCGCCGGAAAGCCGGTCCGGTCGAGGATCGCCTCCGCCTCGTCGTAGCTCTCGGCGATGCCTCCCGCGGCGACGGCTAGCCCGATGCGATGCATCGCCTCGGAGAAGAGCCGTCGGTCTTCGGCGATGGCGATCGCGTCGGCCGTAGCGCCGATCAGCTCCACGCCGTAGCGATCGAGCACGCCGGACTGCGCGAGCGCCATCGCCACATTCAGCGCGGTTTGCCCGCCCATGGTCGGCAGAATCGCGTCGGGGCGCTCTTTCTCGAGGATCAGCTCGACGAATTCGGGCGTCACCGGCTCGATGTACGTGCGATCCGCGAATTCCGGATCGGTCATGATCGTCGCCGGATTCGAGTTGATCAGGATGACCTCGTAGCCCTCCTCCTTGAGCGCCTTGGTCGCTTGCGTTCCGGAGTAGTCGAATTCGGCGGCCTGCCCGATGATGATCGGGCCGGAGCCGATG
>DATISA010000379.1:0-6253 GCA_035469245.1 Gemmatimonadaceae bacterium | reverse complement strand
CGTCCATCCTCGGTGCCCATCGCGATGGCGCGGCGGCCGACGGCCGAAATGAACGCGGCGGGCCGCACATCGCCGCGCAGCGCCAGCGGGGACGCGCCGAGCGCGAACGGAGGAACGGTCGTCGTGGCACCCGCCCGCTGTTGTGCAGGAGCGAGCGCGAGCGGAGATGCAAAGAGCAGCAGCTGAATCGAGAGCGTGAATCGCTTCATGGCCGAGGAGGCTGACGAGTCGGGCACAACGATAGCGCCCAAACCCGCCGCCGTCACTCAGGCGCGCGCGAGCGACAGCGTGAACGTCGAGCCGGTGCCGAGGTGACTCTCCACTTTGAGCGAGCCGCCCATCGCCTCGGCGAGACCGCGCGAAATCGACAGTCCCAGGCCGGCGCCCGCGCGTGGAGTCTTGAGCGAGCGCCCAAGCTGCGTGAACGGCGAGAAGATCGCCTCGAGCTTGTCGCGCGGTATGCCCGTGCCCGTATCCGACACCCGCACGACGACCCATTCGCGTTCGTTGGCGCACGACAGCCGCACCTCGCCGCGCGCCGACGTCGCCTTCGCCGCGTTCGACAACAGATTCACGCAGATCTGCACGATGCGCTCGGCGTCGCCCATCGCGACCACGTCTCGCGGGCAGCCGTCGTACATGAAGCGAATGCCGCGGGCGTGCATCTGCGGCATCACCATCGGGTAGGCCGTGCGAAGCGTGGCGTCCATCGGCACCGGCACGCGCTCGACCTCCAGTCGGCCCGCCTCGATGCGCGCGAACGCGAGCACGTCTTCGATGAGCGTCGTCAGGTGGCGCTGGTTGAAGCGAATGCGCTCGAGGTCGGCTCGCTGCTCGTCATTCAGCGGACCGCGAATGCCAAGTGTCAACAGGTCCACGTAGCCCGCGATGCCGTTGAGCGGTGTGCGCAACTCATGACTCATCGCCGCGAGAAAGTCGCTCTTGGCGCGGTTCGCCTCTTCGGCCTCCCGGCGCGCGCGCTGCTCCTCCTGATAGAGCCGTGCGCGTTCGATGGCCTGGGCACATTGATGCGCGAGCGACTCGAGGAACGCCGTCTCCTCGGAGGCGAATTCATGATCTCCCGGCCAGTTGATGCCGACCGCGCCGAGCACTCGGCCTCCAGCGAGCAGTGGAATGCACGCCGACGCGCCGGCGTCATTTGCGGTGGGCAGCTCGAAGTCGCCCGGATACTGGGCCAGACGCGCGGCGGAGTTCGGAAAAAGCAGAGGCGCTCGGTCGCGAGTCGCGTCGGTCATCGGTAGTCCCGCGTCCATTGGCAAACGGCGGAAACGATCCGTGGCCTGGTCCGGGTAGCCCACCGTCGCGATCACGTCGAGCGCGGTGCCGTCGCGGCTCACGAGCGCCACCGAGCCGCGCACGCCTCCAACCGTCGGAACCGCCGCCTGCATCACCACCGTCGCGACTTCCTCCGGCGTAACCGCCGCCGTCAGATCGGCCGTTGCGCGCTGCAATGCCCCGAGTCGGCGCGCGGCGTCCTCCGCGGCTCGTCGTGCCGACCGCTCAGCCGCGTAGGCGGCGCGCAAGCGCGCGTCGTTCGCCTCGAGATCCCGCTGTAGTGCGAAGTGAGTGGACACGTCGGTGACTGCCGCGACCCAGCCCACGGGGTTGGCAGGATCATTCCCGAACGGCCCGGCATGGACGAGCGCGTCGAAGCGTGAACCATCACGACGCTGAAAGCGCAGCGTGATCCCTTCCGGCGGCGCGTCGCGCGTGATCGTTCGATCGAGGGCGGCGGCGATCCGGTCGCGCTCCTCTTCGGGCCAATACACGAACGGCGCCTTTGCGCCGACGAGTACTTCCCGCGGCCAGCCGACCATCCGCGCGAACGCCTCGTTCACGTACTCCTGCCGCCCTTCGCTGTCGATCGCCGCGACGCCGATCGGGATTCCATCGGCAAGCCGCGTCACCACCGGCGTGCCCGCGCCGGGAGTCATCGAGAGAAGATCGGCGTGTCCATCGAATGCCATCAGGTTGTCACCGCTGCTGACCCACGCAAGGATACTGCGACGCCTGCCGTCTGACCATTACCGAATGGTGATTCCGATCGCGCGCAGCAACGCCGCCGCCTCGGGGCTCGTCGGAGCCGCTGTCGAGAGCGCTTGTGCGAACTGGCTGGCTGCAGCGCTGTCGAGTCGCGCCGCTGCGTGAAACTCTGTCGCCGCCGTGTCCAGCCGGCCCAGCTGCGCGTAGAAGCTGACCAGGCGCAGCCGACTCGGCGCGCGATCGGCATTGTACCGTTGGCTCGCCACGAACTCGGACGCTGCCCTGTCGAACGCGCGCCGGCCGGTGCTGTCGAGCGAGCGTGCGAACGGCGCGAGGACCCATGCGGCCTCCTGGCGAATCGCGCGGCGCTCGTCGGTCAACATGCCTGGCGCGAGGGACAAACGCTCCTGCGCTCCCATGGTCTCGAGCAACGTGAGCGCGTAGAAGCGGATCACGGGGTTCCTGTCGCGCGACCACTTCCTGGCCGCCTCGAGCGCCACCGCTCCCGGGCGCGCGCCGAGCCGCGCCAGCGCCGACGCGCGCACGATCCACGGCTCGGTCGCGTCGTTCGCGACGACGCCGAGCGAGTCGGTCGCACCTGGCTCGCCTCGATCGTCGGAGGCGAACACGTGCGCGAACCGCTGGAATCCGGGATTCGGGTTCGGATACCAGTAACGGATCAGCGACACGGCCCATTTCGCGTCATGCTCCGTGTGGCAGCGATTGCACGCGTTCGGAACACCGAGAGAGATCGAGAGGTCGGGCCGTGGAATGCGAAGACTGTGATCGTGCCGCCGATCGATCTGCATGTACGTGGTGTCCGGCATGTGGCACGACACGCACTGCGCGCCGGCACCAGTCGTGGCGTGATGATGGTGCGCGGTCGTGTCGTACTTCGCCGCGCGATGACACTGACCGCAGACCTGGTTGCCGGGGCGGCGGAGCTTCTGCGTGTGCGGATCGTGACAATCCGCGCACGTCACGCCGAAGCTGTACATCTTGCTCTGCTGAAACGACGCGACGGTGTAGACCTCGTCGAGCTGCTGGCCGTCCGGATAGTACATGTCCGACAGCAGCGGCAGCGGCACGTAGTAGTCGAGAAGTGGAGCGCCGGCCGTGTACCCGTCCGCGATGTGATTGCGGCGCGCGTGGCATTGCGTGCACGTCTCGATCTCCCGCTCACTGGTACGTGGCACGCTGCGGTGGGCGAGTCCGCTCGCCGAGTCGATCGACCACACGACGCCGCGACGCTCGGTGAGCTTTGACTGGAGTCCGTCGTCGTGCCAGAACAAGCGACGGAGCAATCCCGGATATCGGCCCCACGACGCGTGGCGCGACCCTGGACCGTGACACGCCTCGCACGCCACGTTGATCTCCGAGAAGCTCGTGTGGAACGAGTCCGTCGCGGGTTCGTACTGCTTGCGCACCGCCGTCGAGTGGCAGTCGGCGCACATGTAGTTCCAGTTGTACTGGCTTCCGGTCCAATGAAAGCGTTCGGCGTGTGAGGCTTCCGCGCCGGGGGCGAGCGAGAACCAACGCTGCCCTCCCTGTTGCGCGGGACGAGCGTCCCAGGCGACGAGGAGCGCCTGGACGTGGCCGGCGCGAAGCTCGACCAGATACTGCTGCAGCGGGAACACGCCGAACGTGTAGCGAATGGGAAAGTCGCTCGCCGACCCCGCAGAGCCGATCGTTTTGACGATCGCCGTGTCGCCACGACGAGAGAACGTATAGCTCACTCCGCCGTTGACGAAGCTCGCGCCGTCGAACCGGCCGAGAACCGTAGCGGGTGTCGCGCGCTGCATGGCCATCGAATGTTGCGAGCCATGCCAGGCCGCGTACTCGGTTCGATGACAATCCGCGCATCTCGCCGAGCCGACGAAACTTGGCGGCGTCGACGTCGCGCGCTGCGACCGGCACCGCGCGAGAGTTCCGAGCGAGGCGAGTCCGGCAATCACCACTACCGAGCGAATGCAGCGATGCGCTTTGGTGCGCGGCATCCCTAATGATGGCGGGGCACCGGTCGTTTTCGAAGGCTGATCAGCGGCGCGTGAATGCCGCGTAGGTGAATGCCTGCTCGACCCCGGCGGGCGTTCGGTGCACGTCAGTCACGCTCTCGCGCAGGACGAACTCATCGCCGAGCACGCGCGCGAGGTCGCTCGCATCGTACCGCACGGTGGCCAGTCCGCTGCACCGCGCCGGACCTTCGAGCGCGAACGTCGCGATGATGAGGATTCCCCCATGCCGGAGCGCGTGCGTGAGCTGGGTCACGTACTGCTCTCGATCTTCCTCGCGTGTGAGAAAATGAAAGACCGCGCGGTCGTGCCACACGTCGAATCGGTCCGCCGGCAGGTTGGCGTCTCGGACGTCCGCCTCGATCCAGGTCACGGCATCGGCGCGCTCCCCAAGTCTGCCTCGTGCGTGCTCCAGCGCCTGGCACGAGATGTCGAGTACGGTGACGTGGCGGAAGCCGCGCTCGAGCAAGGCATCCACGAACGTGGAATCGCCGCCGCCCACGTCGATGATCTCGCTCTCCTCATTGGCGCCGCTGCGCAGCAGCAGCTCGATCGACCGAGTGGGGAACGGCTGATACCAGCTGACCTCGTCCGGCCGCTTCGTGCGGTACAGGGTGTTCCAATGCACGCTGGAGTCGGCGCCGTTTCTGTCCGAGTGCATCGAGAGCCTCAAGCGGGTTGCGGTTCGAGTTGGCGCCCGTAGCGCAGCAGCAGCGGCAGCGACAGTAGCGCGCTGGCGGCGAGGCCGAAATCCTCCGCGACGGCCAACTGCACCGCGGCGATGGTGCCGATGACCGCCCACGCCATCGGAACCACGAGCAAGGCAAACGGTAGTCGCGGCCGAGCCCAGAGCAGAACGCCGAGCGTGAAGATCGTGGTCGGGCAGGGCAGGCCGAAGGTCGGTGAGGCGGGATACGAATGACCGAACGCGCTGCCGAGCATGGGGTAGACCGCGAGCGAATAGACCATGAGCGCGGAGCCGAGCACGCCGGCGGCATCGAGCCGGGGATCGAAGGTCAAGCGATCGCGAGCCACGCCGAACCAGACGAACATCGCGGCCTGGATCAGAAAGGCCACGCCAAAGACGACGGCGGCCGGATTGATCTGACGGAAGAACTGCAGGTGGTAGACCGCGCCCATCCAGAACCACAGTGCGGCAAGGACCACCGCCGCGAGCTTGTTCGCCCGACGTCCTCCTCGCAGCGCGGCGCCGATGGCGATGAAGGCGTCGACTACGGCGACGACCTGGGCAGGCCACACGGCATCGTTGTATCGCTGGAAGACCTCGAAGAACTGCTCGACCGTGAATGGCATCTGCATCGCTCCATCGATGCTCGAAAGTTGTCGGGCGGCGTGGCGAGTGTATGTCCGGCGCTCACCTGCATCTTGTCAGGCGAATCTGACGCGGAAGCGCTCGTCGCGGGGGAGGGGGGACGTTGCGCCGGCGCGGTTCGGGGTCATGTTTGGGCACCGCGACCATGGACCGTACGATGAACCGGGTTGTTGCCTGCGCGCTGTTCGCGCTCGCCCTCGCGCCTGTCCACGCCCAAACGCCGGACGACCGCCTGCGCAACGATTGGGCGAACCTGGCGCGCTACCGCGATGCCAACGCCAAGCTGTCGCCGCCGCCGCCGGGGGAGAATCGGGTCGTCTTCATGGGCAACTCGATCACCGACTCGTGGGCGCCGCTTTTCGACTCGCTGTTTCCCGGCAAGCCGTACATCGGGCGCGGGATCAGCGGGCAGACCACGCCGCAGATGCTCGTTCGCTTCAGGCAGGACGTCGTCGCGCTTCAACCCAAGGTCGTCGTGATCCTCGCTGGTACCAACGACATCGCCGGCAACACGGGACCGTCGACGCTCGAGATGATCGAAGACAACCTGGCGTCGATGACCGAGATCGCGCAGGCCAACGGCATCCGGGTCGTGCTCGCGTCAGTGCTGCCAGTCTACGACTACCCGTGGCGACCCGGGCTATCACCGGCGCAGAAGATCGTCGACCTCAATCGCTGGATCCAATCGTACGCCGCATCGCACCGCGCGGTGTACCTCGATTTTCACTCGGCGATGGCCGACGCCCGACACGGTCTGCCGCCCGAGCTGTCGCGCGACGGCGTACACCCGAACGAGGCTGGATATCGTATAATGGCGCCGCTCACGGAGCGCGCCATCGACGCGGCGATCGCGAAGCCAGCTGAGCCTCGCCCATAAAGATTTGCGCCTCCGCGCATTGACAGT
>DATISA010000378.1:0-9907 GCA_035469245.1 Gemmatimonadaceae bacterium | reverse complement strand
CCGTCGTCGACGATGACGCGGAGCAGCGCGTGCATGTCGTACGACATGCGATGGTCGCCCGGCAACAGGTCGTACAGGTGGTCGGCGTCGTTCTTCGTATCGCCGATCGCCGGAATTTCGCCGACGCGATTGACGTGGCGACGCTGCCCCGGGAGCCGGGACACCAGGTCGCGGAGCTTCGCGATGCACGCCTCATCGTCGTCCGCCGCGTAGTGGGCGACGCCGCTGATCTCGGTGTGGGTCGCCGCGCCGCCCAACGTCTCGGAATCGATCGTCTGCCCCGTGGCGCCCTTCACCAGGTTCGGCCCGCCGAGTCCCATGAACGACGTGCCCTTCTCCATCACGATCAGATCCGACAGCGCCGGCAGGTAGGCGCCGCCAGCGATGCACGGCCCCATCACGGCGGCGAGCTGCGGAATTCGCAGATAGCGCCGCATGATGGAGTTGTAGTAGAACAAGCGGCTCGCGCCGTACTGGCCCGGGAACACGCCGCCCTGGTACGGCAGGTTCACGCCCGCCGAGTCGACGAGGTAGATGATCGGGATGCGGCAGCGCATCGCGATCTCCTGCGCGCGGAGCATCTTGGTGATCGTCTCGGGCCACCACGAGCCAGCTTTCACCGTGGCGTCGTTGGCGACGATCACCACGTCGCGTCCGGCAACGGTGCCGATGCCGGTCACCACGCCCGCCCCCGGCGCCTGTCCGTCGTACCGGTCGTACGCCACGAGCAGCCCGACCTCGAGAAACCGCGTTCCGGTGTCGCACAGCCGCTCGATCCGCTCGCGAGCGGTCAGCTTTCCCTGCTGGTGCTGTCGAGCGATCTTCTCGGCGCCGCCGCCTTCCCGGAGCTTGGACTCGAGCGCCCGGACTTCCGTGCTCAGCTCACGGAGCCGACTCGTCACGCTTCCTGCCTGAGCTGTTCCTCTCGCTCGGCGAACCAGTGGCGAATGTAGTCGATCAGCGCGGTGGTCGGCGTTCCCGGACCGAAGAGCTGGCCGATGCCCCGTGTCCGGAGCGCGTCCATGTCTTCCTTGGGGATGATGCCGCCGCCGGTGATCAGGATGTCGTCGCGGCCTTGCGCGTGGAGGAGCTCCTGGACGCGCGGAAACAGCGTCATGTGCGCGCCACTCAGGATCGACAAGCCGACGACGTCGACGTCCTCCTGGACCGCCGCCGTCGCGATCATCTCCGGCGTCTGGTGGAGGCCGGTATAAATGACTTCCATGCCGGCATCGCGGAGCGCGGCGGCGACGACTTTGGCGCCGCGGTCGTGGCCGTCGAGGCCCGGCTTGGCAACGAGAACTCGAATTGGTCGCATGGCGATCACAAGCTAGCGGAGTCGGCGCGCGCCGGGCAACGGACGCGCCTTGCGGGCAACGAGCAGCATCTCGCTCGACCGGCGCATGACCGGCCGATCGCGGAATGCATCGAAGCTCTGTTCGACGACGAGGCCCACGTCCGCGCAGAGCTCGGCCAGGCGCGTCGGCGTGTACAGGCGAATGCGGTGCTCGCGCGAGCCGCGCGCGCGATTGCCCGACCAGACCGAGCTCACAGTGAGGACTCCCGAAACCGGGTCGAACGAGCGTTCCTGCGCGACCAGCGTGCGGTCGGCGGTCTGCCACCAGTCGCGCGAGAGAAACCGCGCCATTACGCCGTCGCGATCCGCTCCGTGCCACACGAGCACTCCGCCCGGCGCCAGCACGCGCGCGAATTCCGAGAGGGCGCGTCGATCGTCGGCAGGCTCGACGAAGAATCCGAATGACGTGAACAGGTTGAGCACCGCGTCGAAGCGGCCCGTCCAGCGTCGCGGCATGCGCCGCATGTCGCCCCGGATGTAGCCGAGCCGCGGCCCCGTGCCCCGCCGGCGCGCCTTGTCGAGCAGATGCGGCGAGTAATCCAACCCCGTCACGTCGAACCCGGCTTCCGCGAGCAGGTGCGCATGCCGCCCCTGCCCGCACGGCACATCGAGGACACGGCTGCCGGCGGGCAGCCCGAGAATCTCGATCAACCGCGCGACTTCGTGTCGATCACGCTCGAGCGAAAAGAGCGGCTCGTACTCGAGCAGGTACTGCGCGTCGAAATAGGTCTTCCACCAATCAGGCGATGCGCGGCGGGACGCCATCCGCTAGAAGAACACCGGCTCGCGATACGCGCCGAACACGCTTTCCAGCGCGGCGCGGATCTCGTACAGCGTGCAGTAGCGGCGCGCGCACTCGAGGATGTGCGGCATGGTGTTCTCGCTGCCGCGCGCTGCCTCACGCAGCCGATCGAGCGCCGCATTGCACGCCGCCTGATCGCGCTCGGCGCGCAGTTTGGCCATGCGCTCGCGCTGTGACCGCTCGGTGTCCTCGCCCACCTTGAGAATTGGAATCGAGAGCTCCGGCTCGTCGGTGACGAACTCGTTGACGCCGACGATGACGCGCCGATGCTGCTCGATCTCCCACTGCTGGCGCGCCGCCGACTCGGAGATCTTGCGTTGCAGCCAGCCGGTCTCGAGCCCGCGAACGACGCCGCCGACCTGCGTGATCTCGGCGAACAACGACTCCGCTTCGCGCTCGAGCTTGTCGGTGAGCGATTCGATGTAGTAGGAGCCGCCGAGCGGGTCGAGGACGTTGGGCACGCCGGTCTCGTACGCGAGCACCTGCTGCGTGCGCAGCGCCACTTGCACCGCTTCCTCGGTGGGAAGCGCGAGTGTCTCGTCCATCGAGTTGGTGTGCAGCGACTGCGTGCCGCCGAGGACCGCGGCCAGCGCCTGATACGCCACGCGCACGACGTTGTTCATCGGCTGCTGGGCCGTGAGCGTCACGCCCGCCGTCTGCGAGTGGAAGCGCATGACCCACGACCGCGGGCTCTTGGCGCCGTACCGCTCCTTCATGTGTCGCGCCCAGATGCGACGCGCCGCGCGAAGCTTGGCGATCTCCTCGAAGAAATCGTTGTGGATGTCCCAGAAGAACGAGAGCCGCGGTGCGAATTCGTCCACGTCGAGCCCGCGCGCGATGCCGCGCTCGACGTACGTGAAGCCGTCGGCCAGCGTGAACGCGAGTTCCTGGGCGGCCGTCGCACCAGCCTCGCGAATGTGATAGCCGGAGATGGAGATCGTGTTCCACTGCGGCGCGTGCTTCGCGCCCCACTCGAAGCAGTCGACGATGAGGCGCAGCGCGGGCTCGATCGGGAAGCACCACGCGTGCTGCGCCATGTACTCCTTCAGGATGTCGTTCTGAATCGTGCCGCGCAGTTGTTCGGACGAGACGCCCTGCTTTTCCGCCGCCGCGATGTAGAACGCCCACAGAATGATCGCCGGGCCGTTGATCGTCATCGACGTCGAGACCTTGTCGAGCGGAATCCCGTCGAACAGCACCTCCATGTCGGCGAGGCTGGAGATCGCGACGCCGGTCTTGCCGACTTCGCCTTCCGACCGCGGATGGTCGGAATCGTAGCCCATGAGCGTCGGAAAATCGAACGCCGTCGAGAGGCCCGTCTGGCCGTGCTCGAGCAGGAATTTGAATCGCGCATTCGTGTCGCGCGCACTGCCGAAGCCGGCGAACTGGCGCATCGTCCACAGCCGGCCACGATAGCCCGTGGGATGGATCCCGCGCGTGTACGGATAGGTGCCGGGCACACCCAGCTGCACCGCCGATTGCGGATCGACGTCGAGCGCCGTGTAGAGTGGTTCGACGTCGCCGCCCGAGTTCACGAACGCGAGATCACGCAGCTCGCCGCGCTCGTAGCGGCGGCGCCACTCGGCCACCTCGGCGCGCAGGCGATCGAGCTCGGCGCGCTGGTCGGTGAGCGTTTCGCTGAAGTCCCGCGTCGAGGTCATCGTTCCGTCCGCGTCAGAAGGTGTGCACTGCGCGCGAGGAGGGCGTCGGCGACGTCGAACGGATTCGTCGCTCCGGTCTCCAGCGCCGCGAGCTGCTGGTCGAGCCAGCGATTCGTGGCCTCGTCCCGCCACAATCGTTCCCGAACCCGCGATTCGACGACGTCCACCACGCGCTCGCGCAGCCGGGCGCGGCGCCGCTCTCCCAACACGCCACTGGTTTCAAGATAATGAAAGTGCCGATCGAGCGCGGCTGTGAGGTCCGCCACGCCCTCGCCGTGCACCGCGACGGTGCGCAACACGGGCGGCGTCCATCGAGTCGCATCGGCATCCTTGGCCGCCGCTCTCGCCGCGCGACCCGGATTCATGGCCAGCTGCTCGTCGCGCGTCATCGGCCGGCCGAGGTCGACGCCGTGGTGAGCGGGCACGTTCTTGAGTGTCGCGCCGTTGCGCAGGCCGATCATGAGCTCGAGCTCGTTGCGCAGCCGGTCGGCGCCCGGGCGATCCGCCTTGTTGACCGCGAAGATATCCGCGATCTCCATCAGCCCCGCCTTGAGCGTTTGAATGGAGTCACCCGATTCCGGGACGAGCACCACGAGACTCGTGTCCGCGGTGCGCGCGATGTCCAACTCGGTTTGACCGACGCCCACCGTCTCGATGAGTACGCGATCGACGCCGAACGCGTCGAGCACATCGGCCACCTCGCGCGTCGTCGCCGCCAGACCGCCGAGCGAGCCGCGGGTTGCCATCGAGCGAATGAACACGCCCGGGTCGAGCGCGATCGACTCCATGCGAATCCGGTCGCCGAGCAGCGCGCCGCCGGTGAACGGCGACGTGGGGTCCACGGCAACGATGCCGACGGTCAGCCCGGCGTCGCGATACATGCGAGCCAGCAGCGTAGTGAGTGTGCTCTTGCCCGCTCCCGGCGGCCCCGTGATGCCGATGCGACGCGCGCGCCCGATCCTGGCCTGCAGACGTGCCAGCAGGCGGTCGAACCCGGGGCGATGATTTTCGACGATGCTCACGGCGCGGGCGAGCGCCGCCGACTGGCCTGCGTCGAAATCGGCGAGGAGCCGCGCCTCGCGATTGGGAATGGAAGTCGCCGTCACGTCAGGCGCTCTTGGTTGGCCGTGGCGGCTCGGGCTCGTCGTGCTCGTCACGAATGTCCCCGACGAGCTCCTCGAGCAGATCCTCGAGCGTGACGAGTCCCAGCGTCCGTCCCGTCTGGTCGCGCACGATCGCCAGATGCAGTCGCTCGCGAAGCATCCGGAACAGCAGCTCGTTGCATGGCGCGTCCGGCGTCGAGAACGCAACCGGGCGCAGCGACGCCGGCGTGTCGCCGTGCGCCTTGATGACGTCGAACGCGTGCAGCATTCCGAGAATGTCGTCGAGCGTTCCGTGATAGATCGGTACACGACTATAACGCGATTGCGCGATCTGACTGGCCATCGTGTGTGGGTCGACGCCGTCGGGCAGCGCGAAGATCTCGGAGCGCGGCGTCATGACGTCGCGCACCACCTTCTCGCTGAACTCGACGACGCCGCTGATGATCGCGATCTCGTCGCGCTCGCCGATTCCCTCGAGCTCTCCCTCGCGCAACAGATCCTGAATCGGGTCCCGCTCGGCGGTCGTCGCGGCCTGTTGGGCTTCGCGAGCCAGCGGTCGGACGATCGTCCGTCCCAGGCTCGTGATCGGCGTCGTGAGAACGTCCGTCACGCGGAGTACGGGCAGCACGAACGGGGCGACGGCGGATGGCCAGCGGCGCGCGACGGCGCGCGGGATCAACTGGCCGAACAGCACCGCGAACCCGGCGAACGCCAGTGACGCCCAGACCAGCGCGATGCCGCCGCTCGCGCCGCCGAGCATCATGCCGGCGACGAGGAGCGTGAGCGCGACGCCAGCGCTCGCCGCCGTGAGCAGCCGGTGCGGCCGCTCGAGATAGGCGATCGCGGCCTCGGCGCCGCGCAGCTGACGCTCGGCCCAGTGTCTGAGCCAGATGCGGCTCACGGACCGAACGGCCATCGCACCGGCGGTGAGCCAGGCGACCAGTCCGAGCGCAATGAGCAGCGGGAGGCTGAGCGTCATCGGCGTTCCGAGCTCTCGACCGGCTCCAGTCGCTCGAAGTAGACCCGCTCGATGCGCCGCCGCCGCACGCGCTCGACGACGATCCGGAATCCGGAGCTCACCAGCGTCTCGCCCGACCGCGGCACACGGCCGAACAGTTCGTACACGAGTCCGCCCACCGTGGTCACGTCGTCCACCCCGAAGTTGGCGTCGAGTCGTTCCGAGAGCTCGTCGATCGGTACGTTGCCGGAGACCCAGTAGCGCGTCGAGCCTTGCTGCTCGATCGGCGGCTCCTCCACGTCGTACTCGTCGCGAATCTCGCCGACGATCTCCTCGAGAATGTCCTCGATCGTCACGAGACCGGCCGTTCCGCCGAACTCGTCGCTCACGATCGCGATGTGCGTGCGCGTCGCCTGGAACTCGCGGAGCTGTGCGTCGATGCGCTTGGAGATCGGAATGAACGACGCCGGCCGGGCGAGCGACAGCCAGCCAACCTCCGGTTCGCTGTCGGTGACGATGGACGGCAAGAGATCCTTGGCGTAGAGGATCCCGATCACATCGTCCAGTATCTCGCGGAACACGGGAAAGCGCGCGTGTTCCGAGCTCCGGATGCGATCGAGCACTTCCGACCACGGCGTCTCCGACTCGATGCCGACGATGTCGACGCGTGGCACCATGATCTCCTGCACTTCGGTCTCGCCGAGCGAGAAGACGCCGTGGATGAGCTCTTCCTCCGCCAACGAAACCTCCGCTTCCGCCGCCACGACCTCGCGGAACTGCTCGGCCGACGTTTCCCGCTCTTCGGCGTCCGGTGCCGGCGGCGGGATGATCACGTGCAGCGTGCGATCGATCGCGGCGCCGAGCGATACCGCGGGGCCGAGGATCGCCACGACGAGTTGCATCACCGGCTCGAGCCGCGCGTGCACGGCCGTGGGATTCGCGTAGCCCATCGCGCGTCCGATGCCTTCCGTGACGAGACAAATGACCACGCTCGCGGCGATCATGCTCGCCAGCCGGGTGACCAGCGATGCGTTCCCGAGGTTGAGCGCCTGGCCGAGCGCCGCGCCCGCCGTGACGTACGCGAGGACTCGCCCCATCGACAATGCACGGTGGCGGCGCTCCCGGTCGACGAACACGTTCGGCGCGGCCGTCGACGCGTCGGACGCATGGAACGCGAGCAGCGCACTGTCCGCCGTCGACAGCACGGCCGCGACCAGCACGGTCACGACGGTGATCACCCACTCGAGCGCGTGGGCGCTCATCTCGCGCCCCTCATCAGCCGCCGCACGATCCGCTCCTGTCGCTTCCACATCTCCGAATGCTCGCGATCGTCGCTGTCGGGATGATCGTAGCCGAGTACGTGGAGCGTGCCGTGCACGACGAGTCGTGTGAGCTCTTCACGCACCGGTCTGCGCCGCGCGCGCGCGTTCCTGCGCCCGACTTCCGGTGCGATGTAGACGTCGCCCACGACCGGATCGGTCGGGGACGGCCGAGTGAATGCGAAGGAAATCACATCCGTGTCGCCGGTGTGGCCGAGATGCCGCCGGTTCAGCCGCGCGATTTCCGAGCGATCGAGCAAGGTGATCGACAACAGCGCGTTTCGAACGCGCTCGCCGCGCAGCGTGGCACGCGCGGCCTCCGCGACCGCGCGGCTGCTCAACGGTGACCGCACCCCGTTCGTCGCCACGTCGACGTCGAGGCTCATGCGGACGCGAACTCCGACGTGACACCGCCCGTCGCCGCAGGATAGTCGATCCGGTTGTGGAACATGCCGACGAGCACGCGCGCGAACTCGGCCTTGATCGTCTCGAGCTGGCGCAACGTCAGTGGCGCGTCGGCGAGCTGGCCCTGCTCCACGCGCTGCCGCACGATGTGCTCGACGACGTCGCGGATGCGTTGCGGCGTGGGATCGTGGAGAACGCGCGCCGACGCTTCGACGCCGTCGGCGAGCATGACCACCGCGGTCTCGGCGGTCTGCGGCAGCGGGCCGGGATACGCGAAGTCGGTGGCATCCGTCTCGCGCCGATCGCCCTGCCGCGCCTTGTCGAGGAAATAGCTGATCGTCCCTGTGCCGTGGTGCTCGGTGATGAACGCCCGCAACGCGCGCGGAAGCTTGTAGGCATCGGCGAGCTCGAGCCCTTCGCGTACGTGGTTGCGGATGATCTGGGCGCTCGCGCCGGGCGTGAGCACGTCGTGCGGATTCCGGCCCTTGTCCTGGTTCTCCACGAAGTACTGCGGGCGCGCGATCTTGCCGATGTCGTGATAGTACGCGCCGACGCGCGCGAGGAGCGCGTTGGCGCCGATCGCCCGACACGCCGCGTCCGCGAGATTGGCGATGGCGATCGTGTGCGCGTATGTCCCCGGCGCCTCGACGCTCAAGCGCTGCAACAGCGGACGATTCAGGTCCGACCACTCGAGCAGCGTGAGATCCGTCTCGATGCCAGTGAACGCCTCGGCCATGGGCAGCAGCAGGATCGCGAGCAGCACGCAGGCGAGCGCGTTGAGGACTCCGAAGCCGGCCGAGACGAGGATCGTGCGCGACGGCAGATCGAGCGTGAGGCCGATCGCGATCGCCGTGATCACGTACGCGCCGGCGATGCTCATGATCCACCGGTACGACTGGTTGCGCCGGCGGATCTCGCCGACGCTCACGGCGGCGACCGCGCCGCCGACCAGGTTGATGAACAACGCGTTCGTGCCGCGGAACACGCTCTGTCCGGCGACGAGCGTGACGAGCACCATGACGGCGACGAGGCTGATCCGTTGGTCGAAGAGCGCGCTCAGGATCACCGCCGCCAGCGCGACGGGAACGAGCTCCGACAACACCGGGTGGCCGATGGCGACGACCGCGCCGCCGATCACGACCAGCGCCGCCGTTGCCGCGACTGTCAATAGCGAGCGGAACTCCCGATAGACCGACGGCCGGAAATTCACCAGCGCGACGCCGAGCAGCGCGACGAGCAGGAAGTCGAACAGAATCGAGCCGGCGATGCGGCGCGCGCCCCGCTGCGAACCGCGGTACTTGTCCACGGCGTCGTGGAGCGCTCGCAGCTTCTCGTTCTGCTCCCGTCCGACGACTTCGTTGGCGCCGATGATCTTCTCGCCCGCCTGCACCTCGTACTTGGCGACGGGGATCGACCGGCGCACGTCTTCGCGCCGCAGTTCAGTCGTGGCGCGGTCGGGGACGATCGTGGGGTGGAAGAACGTGGCGAGCAGCCGCGTGTAGACCGAATCGCCCACGGCGGACGCCGGGTCCGGGTGGATGAGTCGCGCGCGGCTCACGAGCATCGTGAACGTTGCCACGCTGTCGGATGGCAGGCGGTGATCCTGACCACCCGAGCGGACGACGATGACGCCGCGGACCGAGTCGAGCGAGCCCGGGCTGGCCACGCCGGCGCTCAACCAGCGATCATACGCGCGCTGAATCGCGTCGAGCATCGTGTCGCGGTGGCGAGGCGCCGCGAGGTACTGCGCTTGTCCGGTCGTGAGTCGTACGCCCCAACTCGCGGCGGCGCGCTGTACGGCGCTTGCCGGAAACTGCGGATCGGCGTCGGCTGCGTCGCGGATGGCGGCGCCGAACGCGTTGAGCGACTGCTTCGCGCTGTCCAACGCCGCGGGGACGTACACGTACACCGGCTCCACGCCGCGGACGACCGCCGCCTGCTCCGTTTGCAGCTCCGCCTGGTTCTTGAGCACGCGGAAAGCGAACGGCGCGATGACGTTGTCGCTGGCGACCGAGCCGACCTCGTAAATCGGAAAGTCGATCGCGGGCGATGCCGGGAACAGGATGAACGTGAGCACCGCGAGGGCGACGCCGACGGCGATGCGGACGCCATGGAAGAGGAGCGCATCGCGCCCTTCCGCCGGAGCAATCGGCGACGACGATCGCGACTCGCCGGGGCTCACGCCGCGTCACTCCCCCGCGTCGGCTGCGTAGGCGCGGACGATGTCGCGGACCAATCGATGTCGCACGACGTCGGTCTCGTTGAAGTAATGGAATCCGATCCCGTCGATGCCCGGGAGGAT
>DATISA010000377.1:0-9604 GCA_035469245.1 Gemmatimonadaceae bacterium | reverse complement strand
GCCGTAGTCGAACCCCGACACCGGCATCTTCCGCGCGCACCGCAGCAGGATGCGCCGCCACATCTCCAGCGGAAAGAGCTCCACGTCGCTCCGCCCGTACGCGAAATCGTACGGCAGCGCGCGTGGCCGCTGCTGCGGGACAGTCACCGTGGACGATGCCGCCGCGGCAGCGCTGCCGAATCGCGCCAGGCGCAGCTTGGCCGAGTACTCGGCGCGCCGTGGCCGAGTCGCCACGCCGCCGATGCCGCTCGCTACGTATGTCCCCGAACCGCTGCGCCCTTCCGCGAAGCCCTCGGCGAGGAGCTGGTCGTATGCCGCGAGCACGACGGTCCTCGAGACGCTGAGCTGCTCGGCGAGGTCGCGCGTGGACGGGAGCTTGTCGCCGACGCGAAAGCCTCCAGTGAGAATCGCCTCGCGCAACGCGGAATAGACCTGGCGAAAGAGCGGGCCTCGCTGCGCGGATACCGAGAGTGCGAGCTGCACGGAAAGTGGCCTTGGAGGTTTTCAGGAAAGTGGACCTTCAATAATACCAGCGCTCCGGCGATCTATCGAAGGTCCATCTTCTCGATACCGATGAAAGTCACCCAGCGAACCAGACTTCACCGACTCCCCGCTCGCGGCTCGCACGAGCCCGGGATCATCCATTCGATTCTCGACGCGGCATTTCTCGCCCACGTCGGCTTTCAGGCGCACGGCCAGCCGGTCGTCATTCCCACGTTGTACGGGCGAGACGGCGACATGCTCTATCTCCACGGATCGGTCGCCAGCCGGATGTTGAAGGAGCTTGGCGGCGGACTGCAGGCCTGCGTGACCGTCACCATCGTGGACGGTTTGGTCCTGGCGCGCTCGGCGTTCCACCACTCGATGAACTACCGATCCGTCGTTGCGTTCGGCACTGCCCGGCCGATCACGGACCCGGAAAGGAAAGCGCGGGCGCTCCGCGTCATCTCCGATCACCTGATCGCCGGCCGCTGGGACGACGTCCGCGCGCCCAACGAGAAGGAGCTGAAGGGAACGGCCGTGCTCGAGTTTCCGCTCGACGAGGCGTCGGCCAAGATCCGAAGCGGGCCGCCAAAGGACGAGCCGAGAGACTACACGAGCTCGGCGTGGGCCGGTGTGATACCCCTCGTTCTCGAGCCTAAATCAGCGATTCCTGATGAGCGCCTCGCCGACGACGCTCGCCACCCTCAGTACGACTTCCCGTGGCGGAGCGAGTCGGCGGCCGTGTCCTGGCACAAAGAGATTCTGCGTTATCCTGAGGCCCGACCCGCGTGAACGCCACCGCTGTCCGGACCACAGGAGATGCGCCATGCGCACGGCCCGTCTGTCCACCGTACTTCTCCTCTGCTGCCTCGCCGCCGCCCTGATCGGGGCCCCGACCCAGGCACTCGCACAGACGCCGGCGCCGCCCGAGACACGGCGGCCGAGTTACGACTCGACGGCCGTCATGATCCCAATGCGCGACGGCGTCAGGCTGCACACGATGATCTTCGCGCCAAAGGGATCGACCGCGGACCTTCCGATCATCATCATCCGGACGCCCTACGACGCCGGGAATTATTGCGGGGGTGCCCTGGCGACCTTCTACGCCGACCTGGCGAAAGAGGGCTACATCTTCGTCTTTCAGGACATTCGAGGCCGATTCGGGTCAGAAGGGAAGTTCGCGATGAACCTGTTTCCCAGAGACAGGCGCGACCCGAAGGCGATCGACGAGAGCACGGACACGTACGACACGATCGATTGGCTGCTCAAGAATGTTCCGCACAACAACGGCCGCGCCGGGCAACTCGGAGTGTCGTACGATGGCTGGCTCACGATGATGTCGGCGATCGACCCGCACCCGGCGCTGAAGGCGGTATCGCCACAAGCATCGCCGGCCTCGACGTACATTGGCGACGACTTCCACCACAACGGTGCCTTCCGGCTCGGCGAGAGCTTCGAGTACGTCGAGCTGATGGAAGGGGGCCGGGATCTCACCTTTTTCCCGTTCGATCAGTACGACGTTTATTCGTGGTATCTCAAGCTCGGCTCGCTGGCCCACGTCGACGAGCGATTCTTCAAGAGAGCGCGGCCCACCTGGAACAACTTCGTCGATCATCCGGATCTGGATGCCTACTGGCGTCGCGACGTGATGGTGCAGTACCTCGACAGCGCCCGGGTGCCGATGCTCACCGTCGGCGGATGGTGGGACCAGGAGGACTTCTACGGGCCCATCACCATCTACCGCGCGCTCGAGAAGCACGACGAGGGTCACAAGAACTATCTCGTCGTGGGCCCGTGGTTCCACGACGAGTGGAACACGCCGTCGGGCCGGACGCTCGGCAAGATCGACTTTGGCAGCGAGACGGCGCCGTATTTCCGAAAGAACATTCAGGCGCCATGGTTCGCGTACTGGCTCAAGGACAAGGGCTCACTGCCGCTTGCGGAGGCGACCCTGTTCGAGGCGGGGACGAACGCATGGAAGTCATACGACTCGTGGCCGCCGAAGACCGGCGTGTCGCCGCGGAAGCTCTACTTTGCCGCGAACGGCGCGTTGTCGTTCGAACCGCCGGCCGGCGATGGCGCGAGCGCGTTCGACTCCTACATCTCCGATCCAGCGCATCCGGTACCCTACCGCGCACGTCCGATCGCTCGCACGTATGGCCCAGGCTCGACCTGGTCCACGTGGCTGGGCGACGACCAGCGTTTCGCGCAGGACCGGCCGGACGTCGTCGCGTGGGAAACTCCGACGCTCACCCAGGACGTCGTCATCACGGGTGACATCGCCGCGCACCTTTTCGCATCGACGACCGGCACCGACGCCGACTGGGTCGTGAAGCTCATGGACGTGTATTCGGAGACCGACGCGAAGCTACCCGGCTACGAGTTCATGGTGTCGAACGAGGTATTCCGCGGGCGCTATCGCAAGAGCCTTGAGCATCCACAGCCGATCGTCCCCAACCACGTCGACGAGTACACCGTCGACCTGCACACTCAGGACTATCGGTTTCTCAAGGGACACAAGATCAGGGTCCAGGTGCAGAGCAGCTGGTTCCCGCTCATCGACCGCAATCCGCAGACGTTCGTGCCGAACATCTTCAAGGCGAAGGACTCGGACTTCAAGGCGGCGACCATGCGGATCTACCGTTCGCCCCGCGCGGCGTCGTACGTCGAACTACCGGTCGCCGAGAATCGTGGCGCGCCGTGATCCGGCGACGCCATCTCTCACACCGTGCCCGTCAGGATCGCGAGCTGCATGAACCGCTGCTCGTCCAGATAAGTCGCGCCCAGTTGCTCGTAGAATCGCGTCGCCGCGACGTTCGATTTCGCAACCGACCAGACGATGCACTCCGCGCCTCTCGACTGGCCGACCTCGGCGATGCGGCTCATCAGCTGCTCACCGATGCCCGCGCGCCGGAGCGACTGCGTGACGTACAAATCGATCATGAAGACGAAGCGCTGCCCGTGATCCGTGTCGTAGCCAAAGTGGTACAAGGCATAACCGATCACGCGTGAGTCGACCTCGGCCACGATCCCTTCGAACGCGCGGTCGGGTCCGAAACCGTCCCGCAGATACTTGCTCGCACCCCAGTCGAATTCCGTCTTGTCGCCCAGCGAGCGAAGGTAGGACTGAAACTCGGCTGCCAGGCGTCCGATCGCTTCGGCGTCGTTTGCGGCGGATTGTCGGATCGACACGTTCATGGCCGGGGCGGGCGAGCGTCGGCTGTCAGCGGTATGATGGACGATGAAACGAACTCGCCATCCAAAGAGCCACGGGCGCCTCGAAGTTCCACCGGGCCCGGCTTATCCGGCGCGCACCTTTCTAAATGTTGACGGTGTCTTGCCCGTCAGCTTCTTGAACACCTGGTTGAAGGTCGATTTGGATGCGAAGCCGGCGTCCATCGCCAGGGCCAGCACATTGATGTTGTGCGACGCGGACTCGGCGAGACGGCGCCGGACATCGTCCACGCGGTAGCCGTTGATGAAGTCGTAAAACGTCTTGCCAAGCTCGGAGTTCAACACCTCGGAGAGCCTGTGCGGAGTTGTGTCGAGCTGCTCGGCAAGCTGTGGCAGGGTCAGATCGGGATCGCGATACGGATGTTCGTTGTCCATGAGTGACAGGAGCGAGGATTTCAGCCTGGCGGCTTCGATGTCGCTCAAGCCGGACCGCTCATAGCGAGTCTGCGCGGATTCCACCGGCGGCGGGCTCTCCGCCGGAGGACTTTCGACCGGGCCGTCGTATCGGAAGATCTCCGGTTGGCGAAGACCCATGTAACCGATCGCGTACACGAGTATCGCGATGGAGAGCGCGACGAGGTCGTCGTTATTTCGCTGAACGGTATGTGGAACGAGTTTGACGAGGGTGATCGAGACCGCCAGCAGCCAGATGGCGGCGGCGCCGCCCGACAGCCAAAGCAGCCAGCGAAGGTTCACGCGCTCAGTGTTCGAGTACGCGTTCTCGACGCGTCGGCGGTGGCGCCGAAGATATCGGACCGTCGCCACGGAATACGACAGTCCGGACACGTACATGAACGGACTCAGAACCGCGATCGTCGTCGGAGCATCTCCCACCCGCAACCGATCGTACAGCGCCACCTTGTCGGGACCGCTCAGCATATAGATGGGCAGCCCGGCGATCACGACGACGATGACGGGCACGAAGTGGAGCGCGTCGCGTGCCCGGAATCGGCGAGAACGGTCACTCGCGGCCACCGCATAGAGATAGACGAGCGGACCAAAGACCCACGGCAGTGGATAGGAGACCCCAAAGAGGTGGGGATACACCCGGGTCAGCCCAGCCGAGTAGTACACGTCCCACAGGAGGTAGATGCTGAACGCAACCATCAACGCCGCGAGCAGGCGATTTGCTGCGCGGTTGCTCTTGTTCGCGACGAGCACGCCCGCCAGAAGAAGCCCCTGGAGGGCGCCGACGAATGCGGCCAGGTCGGTCCAGTTGATCGTGACCTGCACGAGCCGGGGGGTGGGGGGGAACGCGGCTCCGGCGATTGTGGCGATCGGTGGTCGCGCTCCATCAACGATGCGCTTCGGCTCGCGTCTCGGCAATGACACGCCCGGGGGGGACGACTCAGTCGGCGCGCATCGCCAGGGCTGGATCGATGGCCACGGAACGTCGTGCGGGGATGACGCTCGCCGCAACGGCGGCGAGCGCGAGCGCCAACGTGGCGCCCACGTAGACCAGTGGGCTGCGCGGCGAGATCTCGTAGAGCAACGGACCAATCCACCTGGACGCGAGCGCGGCTGCCGCCGCGCCGAGCAACAGCCCGGCGAACACGGGTCGCGAGGATTCCCACGCTACCAGCCGGACCACGTCCGCGCGCTGGGCGCCCAACGCCACGCGAACGCCGATCTCGTGCGTACGCTGCAACACCCAGAACGACATGACGCTGTAAAGGCCGACGGCTGCGATCACGAGCGCGATGACGCCGAACAGCGTGAACATCGATGCTCCCAGCCGCCACGGCTGGAGCTGCGACGCTACCAGCTCCGAATATGGTCGCACCTCGACGTACGGCATGTTGGCGTTGAGCCGCTGCATCTCGCGGCGCACGAGTGGAACAATCGCCGCCGGATCCCCCCCCCGCGATACCCGAACGAGCATCGCGAGCGGCGGAGCGCCGTGCACCGCCGGATGTGAGGGTGGGACGTACACGATCGCCTTGAAGTCTTCGACGACTCCGAACTGCATCACGTTGTGAACGACTCCCACGATCGTGGAGCAGGTGCTGTCTCGGAATACTTTCACGCAGTGACCCACCGGGTCCGCGCCGGGCCAGTATGCGTTCGCGAGCGACTCGTTGATGATCGCGACCCGCGCCGGCGATCGCGATTCAGCGACGGTGAAGCTGCGGCCGCGGAGCACTGGCGCTCCCACCGTCTCGAAGAAGTCGGCACCCACGATGGCGTTGTACGGTCCGCCGCCTTTCAGCTCCACGGGCTCGACCCCCGGAACCTTGAAGCCGCTCGCGTTCAGATTGCCGTACGGTACGGACATCCGCGCGATCGTTGCGGAGACCACACCGGGAATGACGCGCGTGCGCTCGATCGCCCGACGATAGATGTCCTCGACCTGCGTCGTGTCGAATCCGAAGCGGTGCAGCGGCATCGTGACTTGCAGCACGCGGTCGCGATCCAAACCCACATCGCGCGTCACCACGTTGCGCAGGCTGACGACGAACAGTCCCGCGCCGATCAGCAGCACGACCGACAGCCCAGCCTGCATAGTCATGAGCGCAAACCGTACGCGACCGCGGCCACCGGCGACCTGCCGGGCCGTTGCCTTGAGATTGTCCGCGACACGCGTCGCTGCGCCCTCGAGCGCCGGCGCCAGCCCCGCGAGCAGAATGCACGTGACCGTCGCGAAGACCGTGATGGCAAGCACGCGCCCGTCGAACACGTTGTCGCGCCAGACAATCGTGGGCAGCAGGACCTTCTGCACCAATCCGCTCGCCACGTAGGTGACGGCGACCGCGATCGCCGCCGCGATTGCGGCGAGCAGCCCGGCTTCGGTCATCAGCAGTCGCATCAAACGCCCCCGGCTCACGCCAAGCGCGAGACGCACCGCGATTTCCCGGCGGCGCTGCACCGTGCGCGCGATGAGCAGGTTGGCGACGTTGGCGCATGCGATGAGCAGGACGATCGCCGATACGCCCATCAGCCAGAGCGATACCTTGCTCTCGGCGCTCAGTCCGTTCGGCGTTCGCGTGCCGATCAGCGTCGACAGCACGACGCTGCTCGTCGAGTCGCGCACCTGATCCTTCCACTCCCGAATCAAGCCGCGGTACGCTGAAGTCGCCTGATCGGCGGCAACTTCCGGCGTGGCGCCATCGCTCAGGCGACCGATGATCGTCGCCCACCAATTGTTCGGCTTGTTGTACCACGTTTCGCCGAGCAACTCGGAGGCAACGGAGGCGATGGGAATCCAGATGTCCACGCGATTGCGATCGACGCCCGCGAACTCCTTTGGCGCAACGCCGACGATCGTGAACACTTTTCCCTGCAGCCGCAACGTGCGCCCGACGACGTCGCTGGCCGACGCAAGCGCTCCCTTCCAGAAGTCGTGGCTGACCATCGCGACCAGTTCGCCCTTCGGGATACGGTCCTCGTCATCGGTGAACGAGCGCCCCCGTTCGGGGCTCACGCCGAGCAACCGAAAGTAATTGCCGGAAACCAATTGGACCGTCACGCTGCGCGCGGCGGCGCCGGTACCGAGCGACCAATCGTTCTTGAAGCCGAAGGCCGCGACCTCGGAGAACGCGGGCACGTGCTCACGCAGCGCGGTGACGACTGGATAGGTCGTGATTGGCTGGACACTCGGCTGTCCCTTGTAGTGATCGCGGAAAAAGACGCGCTTCACGCGGTCGGGCCGAGCGACGCCGGCAGGCGGCTGGAGCAGCAGCTGGTCCACGATGCCGAACATGATCGCGTTGGCGGCGATGCCGACGCTGAGCGCGAGTGTCGTCACCGCGAGTAGCGCCGGGCGTCGCGCGACACCGCGCGCCGCGAAGCGGAGATCGTCGGCCAATGAACGCATCAGCTCCTCTCTTCTTTCGTGGCCGTGTCGGCGTCGATCGACGTCCAGGATCTCCCGCTCACTCACGCGCAGGTCACCGTACTCGGTTTCGGCGCGCTGGCGGGCGTCGTGCCGCGACATTCCCTGACCGATCAGCTCTTCGGTGCGCGCTTCTATATGGAAGGCGATCTCTTCCGAGATTTCTCGGCGCATGGCGCGGTCCGACCACGAGATGCGCAAGACGCGCTTGATGCCTGGTATCCGGATCTCGCGCACGTCAGCCCCTTCGCGCTTCGTTGGCGGACGCTGCGGCGGGCGCCGGCGCGCTCAAGACCTTGAAGACTGCCGCGGCGTACTGCGTCCAATGGTCGGTGCGGCTCTGGAGCTGTTTTCGTCCCGCCCGGGTCAGCTGATAAAAGCGCGCGCGGCGGTTGTTCTCCGAGAGCCCCCATTGGCTCTCGACGAGACCACGTTCCTCGAGCCGGTGCAGCGCGAGATAGAGCGCGCGATCCTCGATGAGGAGGGTGTCGTCCGAGCTGCTCTTGATCCATTTGGCGATGGCAAAGCCATGCTGAGGCCCCCACGCCAACGTGCGGAGGACCAGCAGATCGAGTGTGCCACTCAGCAGTCCGAGCTCTTCAGCAGCCATGCGCTCCCCGGAGCAACTCCGGGGAAAGATAGATTCACTGCTGGTGGCGTCAAGGGTCGATGGCGACCAAGATTCAAATGTTCGATCGCTCGGGCGCGCACGGCGTTGCGCCGCCGGTTCCGGGGTCGATCACGATTCTGGTAATCGGGAAGTAGACGGCTTCTCTCAGGCGGTGTCGCATGCCGACGCACGAGGTATCACGCACCACGCGGCGCACGAATTACACGCCGTATACCGACCGCCGGCCTTCCGGCGAGCCGACAGCGCGAACCGCGTACAGCTCGGAATCCGGCCGCACGTACAAGCTCGATCGGCTGATCGGTAAAGGCGGCTTCGGCGAGGTCTACCTGGCAACGCCGACCCCGGGCGCGGGGTTTCCGGCCCAGGTGTGCGTCAAGATCAGTGATCGCATCTCTGGCTGGCTCCGCGAAGCCTATTTCGCCGAGCTGCTCGGGCGCGACGAACGAGCGCTCCGCGTGTTCGACCGGTTCGCCGACGTGGACGGCGGTCAGATGCGCTACTGCCTCGCGATGGAATACGCCGAATACGGCGACCTCGGCGCGTGGCTTGGCCGCCAGGGCGCGCAGTCCGAGCGCTTCGTCCGCCGGGAGATCGCCGCGATCCTGCGCACGCTCGACGCGCTGCATCGAGGCCACGCACTGCACCGCGACCTCACACCGTTCAACGTCTTCGTCTGCGACGGGCAGCGGCTGAAGCTCGGCGACTTCGGCATCGCGACGCATCAACTCAGCCGGCGCGGCGTCACCGCCGACTCATTCAACTTGTTTCATGTGCCGAATGAGATCGCGTGGGGCAAGGTGCGCCGGTGGCAAAAGCGCGACGACATCTATCAGATCGGACTCATCGCGGCGATGCTGCTGCGCGGTGACATCACGAGTGCGATGCGCAGCAAGGACGTGCGGGGCCTTCCGTGCAGCGACCACCTCAAGGAAGTCATCCATCGCTGCCTGGGATCGCGCGGCAAACGCTACGAGGCGGCGAGTGAGTTGATCGCGGCGCTCCGACAACGACCCAAGGAGCCGCGGCTCGGGCGGGTGAAGAGTCTTTCCGGCAAGCGCCTGTCGTTCACCGGGTTCCTGGCGCATCCGCGAGACGAG
Organism: Gemmatimonadaceae bacterium; assembly: GCA_035469245.1. Classification (GTDB taxonomy): domain Bacteria; phylum Gemmatimonadota; class Gemmatimonadetes; order Gemmatimonadales; family Gemmatimonadaceae; genus JAQBQB01. Next base: position 327 of record DATISA010000377.1, on the reverse strand, counting down.
GCCATCGCCGCGGCGCGGAAGGCCGGCGCGATCGTCCAATCGAAACCCGGGCAGTCGACCGACGTGTTGGTGCGCGGCCGGCCGAATGCGCTGCAGATCGCCGGCAAGGACGGCGGTTCGAAGCTGATCGAAGTGCGACGCCTCGCCGCGCGCGGCCACAAGGTGACGGTCATCGGCGAGCGCCAGTTCTGGCGGCTCGTGGCGTCGAAGTCGCGAGCGCGCGGGAAGACGTCGGCTCGACGATCCAGCGCACGGTGAAACCGGGGGCGGCGCCAATGCCGCCCCCTTCACGTATATTGGGCGCGTGAGCGCCTCCGTTCCGCCCGA
>DATISA010000376.1:0-5963 GCA_035469245.1 Gemmatimonadaceae bacterium | reverse complement strand
GCGAACCGGCGACGCCGAGACGGCGGATCGGCTGCGCTCCGAAGCCGAGCGACTCCGTGCGCAGGTGCTCGAACGGTTCTGGATTCCGGAGCTCGGGACCTTTGCCCTCGCGTTGGACGGCGACAAGCGGCCGATTCCGACCGTGACGTCGAACGCGGGACACACGCTGTGGAGTCGGCTGGCGGATCCCGCGCGCGCCGTCGCAATCGCGCAGACCCTGCTCTCGCGCGACATGTTCTGCGGCTGGGGCATCCGCACGCTCAGCGCGCGGCACCCGGTGTTCAACCCGATGAGCTATCACGACGGGTCCGTATGGCCCCACGACAATGCGCTGATCGTCATGGGCATGTCGCACTACGGCCTGGCACCGGCGGCGTTGCCGGTTGTCGATGCGACTCGTGATGCCGCGGCGGCCGCCGACTTCAACCGGCTGCCCGAGTTGTACTGCGGTATGGCGCGCAACGGTGCGCTGCAGCCGGTTTCGTATCCGGTGAGTTGTTCACCGCAGGCGTGGGCGAGTGGCGCGCTCTTTCTGATGTTGCAGGCCGTTCTCGGCATTCTCCCCGACGCGCCCGCGAATCTCCTCCACATCCGGAATCCGGTACTGCCGCGCGGACTCCAGGAGCTCACAATCACCAACCTGCGCGTCGGCAAGTCGCGCGTGTCGCTTCACTTTGCCCGGCGGGCGAGCCGCACACTCGTAAACGTGCTGGCGGTGGAGTCCGACGCCGAACCGTTCCAGGTGCGAATCGAAGTCGGGTGAGCGCATTCTTTCACCGCCTCGGGACGCCAACGCGAACATAGACCGCGGCCCGGGCGTTGCATGGGCGGATGAGCGTATGATTTCTCGCAACCAACGCAACGCGGCCATCGTCGCCCTCGCGGCGTTCGGCGGTACCGGGCCGCTCGCCGCGCAGGAACTGTTCGTCAGTAACGAAGGCAGCAACTCGGTGACGGTCGTTTCCGCCACCACGCTGCAGCCACTGGCAACGATTCAGGTTGGCAAGCGCCCACGCGGCATCGCCCTGTCGCCGGACGGCCAGCGCGTGTACGTCGCGCTCGGACTCGAGGACGCTGTTGCCGTGATCGACGCCGCCCGCCGGACCGTCGTGGACAAGCTTCCGGCGGGGCCCGATCCCGAGCAAGTCGCGGTGAGCAGCGACGGCAGCATCGTCTACGTGTCGAATGAGAGTGCAGCCCGCGCTTCGGCCATTCGCGTCGCCGATCGCCGTCAACTCTTTTCCGTCGCCGTTGGCACGGAGCCCGAGGGAGTCGGCGTGAGCCCTGACGGCCGGCGGCTCTTCGTTACCGGTGAGTCGGACTCGAGCGTGACCATGCTCGACGCCCGGAACGGTCGACTGCTCGGCACGCTGCACGTCCCGGCGCGGCCACGATTCGTGACGTTCGACCGCGCGGGCGATCGCGCATTCGTGAGTTCGGAGAACGGCGGGACGCTCTCGATCATCGATATTCATCGCGATAGCGTGCTTGAAGTCGTGCATATCGCCGATGGGACCACAAAGCCCACTGGCGTCGTGCTTTCCCCGGACGGACGGCGTCTGTATGTCGCGAACGGCGCCGGCAACCGTGTCACGGTCATCGACCCCATTGCCGCCCGCGTCCTTTCGTCTATCGAGGTGGGCTCACGTCCCTGGGGCGTCGCGCTCTCGGCCGACGGTGCAACGCTCTACACAGCTGACGGGCGCTCCAACCAGATCTCCGTGATCGATACGCAAAGCGGACGCGTGCGCGCCACGGTCGCGGTGGGTGAACGCCCCTACAGTCTCGTCGTCGTACCGGGCCGAGCGGGCCGCTGACGCCGCCGCGGTCGCTGGAACCGCGATTGCATCAGTACTCGTCATCCACGACGGAGACCGTAATGGCCGAGGTGCTCGTACAATTCGACGCCGTTGTCACCGCGACTGACGGTCGCCGCTTCATTCCACGCGCCTGCGGCCGTCCGGCCGGCAACGTGTGGGACGGGTGGATCGAGTTCGTGCCCACCGACACAGGCGCGCCCGTCCGCACGCCGCGCGAGACTGAACAGCCGAACCGCAACGATCTGGTCTACTGGGCGCAGGGGTTGACGCAAGTCTACCTCGAGGGCGCGCTCGCGCGCGCACTTCTCGAGCCCGTGGTCATCGAGCGCGAACGCCCGGTCGAACCGTACTTCGAGGGCCCGGCCCCTCCGGCAGTGCGCCGGGCGCCGGTGCCGGCGGGGTTCACGCGGCCGGTCCTCGATCCTTTCAGCGTCATGCTGCAAGGCGAGGATATCTTGCTGCGCGAGCTCGGCGCACTCGACACCTCGCGCGTCCGCGACATCGTACTCGCCTACGGATTCTCGACCGCTGAACGGGCACGGGAAGCGACGCGGGAGCAGCTCACCGCGGCCGTCGTTGCCGGAGTGAGACGCGTCCGCAGCCCTGCGACCCCGGAACAAGAATCACAGCCGGGTGGCTACTGACCTTCACGATTGACTCGGGACGTATTTCGAGACGGTTCCGTCGCGCCGCGTCGAGTTGGAACACGGATGACACGAAGGACGGGTCGGCGACGAAGGGCCACTTCACGGACGTAGTACAGACACGGCAACAGCAACAGCCCAACGCAGAGGAGCGGAGGCCGCAGAGGGACGCAGAGGAGTATCGAGGGGCGCGAAGGCGTCATGCGCAACGAGCCCCGACGAGCGGGACTTCTTTTGGAATGGCCGCTCGGGCTGCTACGAGACGCGTCCCGAGCGGCAGTCCCCAAAGAAAGGATCGTCCGGGCTCGTCGCCAGTAGCGTCATCGCAGCGCTCGGAACACCTCCGCGTCCCTCCGCGCGCTCTGCTCCTCTGCGTTGGGCTGTTGCTGTTGCTGTGGGCATCGCATCGGCACGTCTGTCACCCCTACGTGACCTCCGCTAGAGTGTAAACTAATTTTACTGTACTCATTCCCCTTCTCGGCTGTCCGGCGAACTCCAGCTGTGGCCCCTGAGCACGAGCGGTAGATTGGCTCGCGAACGGATGCACCGCATCAGGAGTTACAATGAAGTCCCTCGCCATCGTTTGCCTCGCTTTGGCAACGCAGCTCGGCGCGCAAGTCACCTCGCAACAGCGGATCCGCGTCAACAAGCAGCAGGTCGCCAGGGTCGACACCGTCGTCATCCAACTGGTCGACACCGTATTTCTCCACGATACGCTGTACGTTCCCGCCGCGGCTCCCTTCACGACGACATTCCCGTTCGATTCCCTGGCGCAGCGCGATACCACGTGCGGCCGAGGCGTCGTTCCCATTCCGATTCCGATTCCGATTCCGGACGGGCATGAGCACCCGGCGAGCATCGTGCCGGAACCGGCGACGCTGTGGATGACCGGACTCGGGCTCCTCGTGATCGGATTCATGTGGGGGCGTGCGCGCCGCGTGCGCGCCAGAACCTGACGTATCCGGCTGGGTCGGTCGTGCACGCACGACTGCCGAACTGATTCGAGCTGCGCCCTCCTTGCGCCGGGCCGTTGATCAACTAGTGTCATAGTAGCATGATCACCGGCATCGTCTCCCGACGCGCGCTCCTCACGCTGGCGCTCGTCGCGCCCAGCGCTCGCGCGCAAGCATGGCGGCACACCGCGGCCACCCTCGGCACCACCGGGCGTGTGCTCATCATTGGCACTCGCCCGCAGGACGAGGACAATGCGCTCATCGCCTGGCTCAGCCTCGGCCGAGGCGTGGAAACGGCATTTCTCTCGCTCACGCGGGGCGAGTCCGGGCCAAACGTCGCCGGCAACGAACGCCAGGCCCCACTCGCCATCGTGCGAACCGCCGAGCTACTCGCCGAGCGAAGTCGCGACGGCGCGCACCAGTACTTCACGCGTGCGTACGACTTTGGCGCCACGCGCTCCGATTCGGTCGTCGCGGCGCTCTGGCCCTACGACTCGCTGCTGAAGGACGTGGCGGCCGTCGTTCGCGCATATCGCCCGCACGTCGTCATCTCACCAATCGCCGACTCCACCGATCACGACGCCACCCACCGATTCACGGTTCGTCTCACTCGGGATGCGATCGCCGTGGCGGCTGACACCGTACGCCTCTCGACACGCGCGAGCGGAGGGCTGGAGGCGTGGAGCGTGCAGCGCGTGCTCGTGCCGGTCGACAGCACTTTCGCGGGCGCCGTGAAGATCGATGTCGGCGAATTCGATCGCGCCGCGCGCCGCAGCTATGCCGAGCTTGGCGCCGAGATCCGGCAGATCCAGCGCACGCAGCGGCCGGTGGAATCTCCGCCCGTCGGGCATCTCTGGCGCTTCCTTGCGCCGGCGGATTCGTCACAGCTGGCGGGCGAAGGCGAAAGCGGACGTGACCTGTTCGCCCGCATCGACACGTCGTGGAATCGGTTTCGCTCCGTGCTCGACGCGAAGGGCGCCGCCGCGCTCGACTCCTTGCGGATGAGCATCGACGACGTGCACGCGCACGCGGCCGCAGGCGACCCGGATTCGGTGGCTCGGCAGTTGGCGCGCACAATCGGCCTTGTGGCACGGCTTCGAGCCGCAATCCCGTGCCCGGCACGCATCGTTCCGACCTGCGGCGGCCCGCTCGGCGATCTCGCCGTGTCGCTTGCACGCGCGCGAGCGATGGCCACCGATGCCGTCGTCGGCGCACAGGGCATCGTCATCGATGGTACCGTCGATCGAGCGCTCGTCGCGGTGGGGGATTCGGTGGCCGTCAACGTTCGCGTGTACAACGGCGGACGGTCGCCGATCACGCTGACGCGGCTCGGGGCGACGAGCCCCGGGATGCGCCAGAATCTCGTGCGCGATACGACCGTTCTCGCGCCCGACAGCGCCAGAACATGGTCAGCCTACGTGCGCGCGCAGATCTTCGACGATAACTGGTGGCAGCGCGGCGGATTGGTGCGCGGCACGGCGATCCACTCGCTTCCCACGATGAGCAGCCGGCCCGTCATGCCGCAGATGTTGAGCGGAGAAGCCTGGATTCCGTCTGGCGGAGTCGATGCCGGGTTCGCGATTGCCGGCTCGGACATCTCGGTCGCCGACATTCCGCTCGTCCAGCGGCCTCCCGGCTTCGTGCGCGGCGACGTGCGCCGTCCGTTGACCGGCATGCGACCGATTTCCGTTTTGCTTGAGCGCACCGCAGAGTACGAGCGCGCCAACCTTCCTGTCGATCGCATATTCAGAGTTTACGTACAATGTCTCCGCGACCGCCCCGAGTCCGTCACGGTCGGACTTCAGGTGCCCAAAGGGCTCCGCGCCGACCCGGCACAGCGCGTCATTGTGCTGCCGGCATACAGTGATCAAAACCTCTTCTTCCGGCTGCGCGGTACGGTGAGGCCAGGATCCGATTCGATTTCAGCTTCCGCGCAGGTCACCCGGCGCGTTCGCCCCGTAGGTTCGCCCGCGGGGGCACCGCAAGTCGAGTTGGAGCTGTACCAGGTCGGCACCATCGTGCGGGACTACCCGCACATTCCGTCGCGGGAATTTCTGCGGCTGGCCGGCGAGCGGCTCGAAGTGGTGGACGTACGCGTGCCGCGCGGGCTGCGCGTCGCCTACATCAAAGGGACCGACGAGTTGAATACGCCGCTCGGGCAGCTCCAGGTGAACGTGCAGTCGCTCGAGCCGTCGCTCCTGTCCGTCGTCGACCTCTCGGCCTACAGCACGATGCTCATCGGCGCTGGCGCGCTCGCCCAGCCGGCGGTGGTCGGCGCACTGCCAGCGCTGACGGAGTTCGTTCGAAAAGGCGGTACGCTGGTCGTGCTCGCCGGCGGCAGCGAGGTTCTTCAAGGAGCCGGGCTTCTGCCGTTCCCGATGGCGTTCGACACGCTACCGCGGACGGTGGCCGACCCGGCGGCGCCACTGCACGTACTCGATTCACGCTCGGCGATCCTCACCTGGCCCAATCGGATCACGGCGCCGGATTTCGACGACTGGACGGACGCGCGCGCGTTGAACGCACCGCTATCCGTCGACTCACGG
>DATISA010000375.1:0-6088 GCA_035469245.1 Gemmatimonadaceae bacterium | reverse complement strand
CAGCAGGTTTGTCGTGGCGCCCATGGACGTGACCTGCTCCGGCGGCTCGCCGGGCACAGTGAAGGCAACGGTTCCCGGCGAGAGGCCGGCCAGATCCTGGAACGTGGAGTTCTGCTTCTTCAAGTCCAGGAAATTCGGCGGCGAGAACGGGAAGTCGTTGACGTTCCTTGCGCGCATGTCACCCCAGACCAGCACCAACCGCCCGGCATCGGCGTACGGCAGGGGACGGAGGAGGACGGTGTTGACGACGCTGAAGATCGCGGTGCTGGCGCCGATGGCGAGTGCCAGGGTGACGATCGCCGTGGCGGCGAAGGCCGGGCTCTTGCGCAGAGTGCGCGCTGCGTACCGCAGGTCGTCGAGGAACATCGCCACGGCTCCTTCGTATTGTGTGAAGTGACGATGCTAAATGACCTCGGTCGGTCGGCGCGGTCAATGGGGCGGGAGACGCGGCCGAGGCGTGCGACGGCAACTGCATTGGAGAACGGATTCACGCGGATCTGACGAACCGCAACAGATCGCTGACTCTCCCTCGAAGATGATCGATGCTGCGACGGATGTTACACACGTACGCGGCCGCGCAGCGCGAGGCCGCCCCACGCGAGCACTCCGACGACAACCGGAAAGATCGTCGGGAACGTCGCCGACGCCGCGCGCGCCTGGATCGCGACGGCGCCGCCGAGGTACCCCGTGAGGAGGACGGCACCGAGGAGCGATGTCCGCGGAATCAAGTACAGCGCCGTGCAGGCGAGGGCGAGGAGGCCGATCGGCACGGAGAGCTCGAGCGGCAGGCCGAGCTGCCCGAAGGCCGTGACCACGGGCTGCGGCTTCAGCAGGTGCGTCACGGCGTCCATGGTCATGAACAGCGCGACAAGTGCGCTCACGATGCGTCCCGCCCATACCGCGGCGTCGGTTGCGTCGATTCGAGGGTGCGTTGCGGCTGTCATGGCGGAAACCTCCGTTGAGTGTCGGGGCAGGCTTTGTGCTCTCACCCTGGGCGTCGAACGAGCCCCGCCCGAATCGACATTGGCGCGCCCAACCTCGGCGTTGTCGATTTCGGCGTGCCTCATTCGACATTCAGATATCCCCAACGCGGCACGGCGATCATGAAGCTGTACACGCAACTCAACTTCGGCGGCAACTGCAAAGAGGCGTTTCAGTTCTACGCGCAGCACCTCGGCGGCCGCATCACGATGCTGGTCGAGCAGCGACAGATGCCGAACCCGCCGCCGGGTGCCGGCGACGCGATCATTCACGCGCGCATGGAGATCGGCGACACGGTACTCATCGGCAACGACGTGCCGGCCGACCATTTTCAGAAGATGCGGAGCGCGTACCTTTACCTGTCGGTGGACTCGGTGCGCGAGGCCGAGCGCGTCCACGCGCTTCTATCGGAGGGCGGCGAGATCTTCATGCGCCTCGAGGAGACGTTCTTCGCGAGCCGATTCAGCATGATTCGCGACCGATTCGGCGTGAACTGGTCGATCATTCACGAGCGGGCGGGGTGAGACGCACGCAGCTGGATCGCCGAAGCGGGGACGCGCTCCTCAGCCAAACCGGATTGAGTCTGGGCACGCCGACGTCGGTTGACGTGGCAACGGCGTCATGAACCCTGAAGCCTGGCCAGGCGCGCCATCAAGCGCGGATCGCCGAGCCGTTCCGCGGCCGCGCCGAAATCCGATGTCGGTCCGCGCCACCGAAGCTCGTCCACATTCTGGAAAAGCGGTGCATCGGTGCGCAGGGTCGCAAGCGACTTGAAGAGGAGCGCCAGCTCGCGTTTGTCACCGAGTACCTCCGGAGGAAATTCTTCGAGCAGGCCGTACCGCGCGATCAGTCGCGCCGCGGTCTTCGGCCCCCAGCCGGGGAGTCCCGGATAGCCGTCCGCCGAATCGCCGACGAGCGCGAGATAATCGGCGATGTGCTCCGGTGCGACGCCGAATTTCGTGCGCACCGCCTCGGCGTCGCGAATTTGTCCGCTTCGCCGGTCCATCTGCACGACGCGCGCGCCGATGACGCACTGCGCGAGGTCCTTGTCCGGCGTCCAGATGCACACCTTTTCGACGCGTTCGTCCAGTGCCGCGAGGTGCGCCGCCGAGGCGAGAGCATCGTCGGCCTCGAGTTCCACCATCGCCCACGTCGCGACGCCCATCGCGGCGAGTGCCTCCTCGAGTGGATGGAATTGCGCCCACAACGCCGGATCGATTCCCTCACCGGTCTTGTAACTCGGCCAGAGATCGTTGCGGAACGACTCGATGACGTGGTCGGTCGCCACGCCGATGTGAGTTGCGCCCTGCTCGAGCATCTGGACGACGGTGCCCAACACCCCAGCCACGGCACCCATCGGCTTGTCGGCGGCGACCTTCTCTCCCGCCCGGCGCAGACCGTAGAAGTGGCGAAAGAGCTCGTACGTGCCGTCGACCAGGTGAACGACGACACGGTTGGGATCGAGCGACTCGTGGATCAATGACTTCGCGGTTTCGGGAGCTATGGCTTCGCGACTCGAATTGGCCACGCGCTGGCGGTGGTGAGTGAGAGCAGGCAGAGAACGACGAGACGCTTTCGGCGCACGGATTCCAAGAGGGCGAAGGAGCGCGGCGTGGTCAAGGACCTTTTGCGCAAGCCCTTGCCGAGGCGCCCACGCCGTTTCATCGTGGACAATGCCCTTCACCGCGACCGTGCTCCGCCTGATGATCGCCTCGCCCGGCGACGTGCAAGCCGAACGTTCCGTCGTCCGCGAGGTCGTGAGCGAGTGGAACTCAACCAACGGCGCGCACTCCAACGTGATGCTGCTGGCCGTCGGGTGGGAGACCGACGTCGCGCCCGAGATGGGCGACGCGCCGCAGAAGATCATCGACAAGCGAATTCTCGCGAACGCGGACCTCCTCGTCGGCATGTTCTGGACCCGGCTCGGCACGCCTACCGCGTCGTATGCGAGCGGGGCGGTCGAGGAGATCGAAGAGCATCTCAAGTTGGGGAAGCCGGCAATGCTCTACTTCTCGTCGGCGCCGGCGCCGCTCGACTCAGTCGATGCCGACCAGTACCGCGCGCTCAAGGCGTTCCGCGACTCGTGCAAGACGCGTGGCCTCTTCGCGACATACGGCGACGTGGACGACTTCCGCCGAAAGTTCTCGAGGGACTTGCAGATCACGATGAACTCCCAGGGAGTCGCGCCGGCGAGCCAATCGAATGTGCCCACTGGCTCCAGCGGCTCGAACGAGCCGCTGTCCCCGGACGCCGCCGCGTTGCTCGCGGCGGCGAGCGCGGACGCGTCGGGCCTGATCATGTTCGAGCGGTATGGCGGCGGCGCTGAAATCAGCGTCGGTGACAAGGTATTCAACGATGACTCGGCGGCGCGCACGATCGCGCGCTGGGAGGGCGCGATCGACGAACTCGAGAAGCGCGGACTCGTCAAAGCGACGAGCAGCGCGCGTGAGGTGTTCGAGGTGACGCGCGACGGCTATACGGCGGCCGCGGCGGTCAAAGGGTGAGGCGCTGGTCGTCCCAGCTGACCATCTCGCCGAACGGCCGCTGGCTCGCGTTATCATCCGCGACGAGTCGCGATACATGGTCAAAGTCGCGTCGGAGACGCGTGATCGTGGCTCGGCAAATAGGCGACGCCCGTCTCCACCAGTGACAGTACACGGCGTAGCGTGACGCGATGCTGTACGGGATCCGCGATGAATCCCTGGTCCCGCTGCGCTTCGAGCGCAGGAAGATCGTACGTCACGTCGCCGCCCAGGAGTACGTCTCCCTCCCGCCGTTGTACGAGGATGCTCGTGTGCCCAACACTGTGGCCCGGCGTCGGGAGGGCGAGGATCGAGCCGTCTCGCGTGACTTTCCAACTGCCAGGGAATGCATGCACGGCGGGCCCGTCGAAGTCGAAGACGTTCGGAGCGAAGCCTCGATGAACGGGCGCCGTCAGCGGGCGCATGACGCGCCCGGGAAACCGTGCCACTGGCGCCCATTCCGATCTCGCGACCCACACCTGTTGCGCATCGAACGCGGCGAGCCCGCCAATGTGGTCGCCATGGAGATGCGTCAGGACCACGCGGTCGAAGTCGGCCGGCTTCAGGCCGCGCAGCGCCAATTGTTGGAGGAGCGCTTCTTCGGGCTGAATCTGAAATTTCGTTCTCGTCACTCCGCCCGTCGATCCTGGGCGCCCGCCGGCGTCGATGAGGATTCGCTCCGTGCCGGTTTCGACGATCCATGCCCACATCGGCAGCGGCTCCGTGAAACGGTCGTCGCGCCAGAGACTCCGAATCAGTCCGAGTGATCCGCCATGCGCGGGGCTGCCTTCGAGGAATGTTGGCTTCAGCTGCAGCGTTCCGGTGGTCACGGCGGTGATGCGCATGGACGGCGCTCCGACGAACGGGTAGTTTGTAGTAAGCTCGGTTGACCAACAAGTAAAGCCGGTGGACTAAATACTAAACTAGGGTGACTAAATGTCAAGAGCCCGGCGCCGGACGTGGGCGGAGCTGCGCCAGGAAATGGTGAGCTCGCCGGCGCGAGCCGTGGCCACGCTGTACCGGCGCTTCCAGGCGGCCGCCAACGAGGCGTACGCGGCTCGCGGTTGGAAGGAGGCGACGCTATCCCACGTCCAGTTCCTGTCGGAGACCGACGAGGACGGGACGCGTCTTTCGGACGTCGCCTCGGCCCTCGGCACGACCAAGCAGTACGCGGGCAAGCTGGCCAGGGACCTGGAATCGAAGGGCTTGATCACGCTCGCGGCGGATCCGGCCGACGGTCGCGCCGTGCTCGCGAAGCCGACTGCCCGCGGGCGGGCGTTCTTCGAAGACGCGTGCGAGGTGCGCGCCGAGTTGGAATCGCAGTTTCTTGGCCGATTGACGCCGTCACGCGCCACCGCATTCATTGCGATGCTGGATGATCTGCTGACCGCGTCCCGAACCGACACCGGCTCATCATGAGGACGCGTCGATCGCGACGAACGCCGCGGCGGTGCGCGAACGTGCTTCGGAGCGCTTGCGAAGACGCTCGCGCGCAGCGCAAGATCGTGACGTCGACACTCCCGAGCATGCCATGATCCGCCGCACCCCGCTCCTCGCCCTGGCGATCGCCATCACGAGCTCCGCCGCGCTGACGCCGGCGTCGGCCGGGGCTCAGGTCACTCCAGCATCCGCACTGCGCGACAGCCTGAAGGCGGCACTCAGCTTTCTCGCCTCGTTCGATCATGGCTTTGATGCCGACTACGCGCGCGGCGACCGCCTCATCTACACCGCGCCGTCGTTCCGCAATCTCGACGCAGCCGTCGCCGACGTCGCGAGCCCGGACATCGTCATCGCCAAAGGGCAGGGCCGGTACGGGGACGCGCTGCAAATTCGCAAGAAGAACACGCAAGCCGTCTTCTATAGAGCAGCGGTGAACACCAACTATCGTCCGCGAAACTGGAGCGGGACCATCTCCTTCTGGCTGAACCTCACTCCCGACTCCGACCTCGAGCCCGGCTACGTCGACCCACTGCAGATCACGGACAAGGCGTACAACAATGCGGCGATCTGGGTCGACTTCACGCGCGACGACAAGCCACGCCACTTCCGACTCGGCGTGTTCGGCGATTCCGCGGCATGGACCAAAGGAAAGGCCCCACCCGAGCAAAATGCATTCTTCGATCAGCGTACCGTCGTCGTGACGCAACCGCCATTCGCGCGCGGCCAATGGACGCATGTCGCCATCGTGTTCTCGCGCCTTGGCAGCGACTCCGGAGGGACAGCCAAGCTCTATCTCAATGGCAAGCTCGCCGGAACCGCGGATGGGATCCGCGAACCGTTCAACTGGGAGCCCGCGCTCGCCACGATTCGACTCGGTGTGAACTACACTGGGCTGTTCGATGAGCTGAGCATGTACACGCGCGCGTTGAGCGACGCCGAGGTGGAGGGGTTGTACCGGCTCGATGGCGGTGTTGCGACAATACTGAGATATAGCCCGTGAGGGCGGCTACTCGGCTACTCGGCTACTCGGCTACTCGGCTACTCGGCTACTCGGCTACTCGGCTACTCGGCTACTCGGCTACTCGGCTACTCGGCTACTCGGCTACTCGGCTACTCGGCTACTCGGCTACTCGGCTACTCGGCTA
>DATISA010000374.1:0-7290 GCA_035469245.1 Gemmatimonadaceae bacterium | reverse complement strand
GGGACACCGGCGAGCAGCTCGTAACCGACCACGCCGAGTGCATAGAGATCGGCGCGATGATCGATGCGCGGATCGCCGCTCGCCTGCTCCGGCGCCACGTAGGCGGGCGTTCCGACGGCGAGTCCCGTCTGCGTGAGTATTCCGGTCGTCGCGGTGCGTGCCGCGGCGAGCGCCTTCGCAATGCCGAAGTCCGTGACGACCGCCGTGCTCCCGGACAGCAGTATGTTGTCGGGTTTGATGTCTCGATGGACGACGCCGTGCTGGTGAGCGAACGCGAGCGCGCGTGCCACGTCACGGAGGATGTTGATCGTTTCGCCGATCGAGTGTGGGCCGCGGGCGGCGAGCCGCGCGCGAAGGCTCTCACCCTCGACGAAGGGCATGGTGTAGTACGGCACCCCACCGACCTCGCCCGCCGTCAACAGTGGAACGATGTTGGCCTGTTGCAGCGAGGCGACCAGCTGGATCTCGCGGCGGAACCGATCAGCGCTCAGCTCGCCCGGCGATTCCGGCGCGAGTGTCTTGACGACGACTCGTCGCCCCAACGTCACATCGTGCGCGACAAACACTCGCGACATGCCGCCGCCGGTGAGCTCGCGCTCCAACGTGTAGGAAGCGCCGAGAGCGGACTGCAATTGACCGGACAACGACGAATTCATCGCGACGCTCGCTTCGCCTTCTCCAAGGATCCGGTCGCGCATGCGAACCGTCAAGGGACATTGGGGCGCGAAGAGCTTGCGCAGATACGGCCGGCGATCCGCGACGCCAGCCAGCCGCGCGCTGCCATCGCGCCGTCGCCGCGACCTGCTACTTCGCCGCCTCGGGGAACGCTGGAAGCTTGCCGACGTCCCGGGCATCGTGCTGAATGATCACCGTCGCGTGGAGGTTGGCGGCGATGTCTTTGAACCGTGCGAGCGAGGCGAGACTCGAGGCACGGTTCGTATTGAAGGTCGGGACGCCGTCGGCATCGTAGTTCTCGTGGAAATGGGACACGTCGCCGCTGATCAGCACGGGGCCCATGCCCTTGAGCCGCACGAGCAAACTGTGATGGCCAGGCGTGTGGCCGGGCATGTCGAGCATCACGACCGTTCCGTCGCCAAAGACGTCGCGGTCGGCGGAGACTGGATCGACTTTGCCGCCGCCGCTCACCCAATGGGCGAAGGGTGCGCCAAGCGTTGCCGCGGCCTTGGGATCGCTCACGATATCCCAATCGCCTTTGCCGATGAGCAGCGTCGATTGCGGGAACTCGGCGAGCTGCCCGACATGATCGCCGTGGTAGTGGCTGACGGCGACGTACTTCACCTGCTCCGGTTTGACGCCAGTCTGCGCGACGAGATCGGCAAGACTCGTCTTTGGCGCGGTCGGTCCGGCGCCGGGCGCGAAGCCGGTATCCCACACCATGTAGTCGTCGCCGTGTCGGACGAGGTAGCAGCTGTACGTGAGCTGCACCTTCAGGCCCGTGAACTTGTACGTGTCCGAGAAGCGCCCGACATCGGACGGCGCGCCGGGAGTCCCGCACGCGAGGCGCGCCAGCGTGACGACGGCGTCCGGCCGCACAGGCGAGGCGGTTTGTGCCGTCGCCGGGGCAGCGGCGGCAACGGCGGTGGCGAGGAGCAGCGTGGTGCGCGCGTAGATCATCGTCATGCTCGGGCTGGTGGTGGGCGGAAGCTAAGCCACAGTAGAAGGCCGACAAGACCGGGCGCTTGCGACTTGGCTCAGGGCAACTCCCAGAACGGTCCGGTAAGCCCGACCGACGCCAGCACGGCCTGCGATTCATCTCGCGTGCGCAGGCGCCAGTCGGGCGATCGAGGATCGGCGTACCAGGCGCAGGCCAGGCGCCAGACTTGCTCGAGCGGCGCTACGGCACCGAGCTCGCGTCCTTCGCGCTCGAGCCAGAGCCTTACGTGCTCTTCCGACCGGAAGAGTGACATCGTCGCTCACGTGAATCCGATGTCGTCGTACCAGCGGCGCGCCGGAACGAGAAAGTGCACGACCATGCCGCGCGCGTTTCCCTTTACGCCCGATTCCGGGTCCACGTCGAGTGTGATCGGCTCGCCGCAGTCGGTGCATTGCGTGTCCACGCGCACGCGCTCGTGCGACAGGCGCGCGACGCCGAGCATGTCCCACGCGCAGTTGGCCCACCACGACACTCGCGATCCGTGAACGCGGTAGCTGCTCGGGTACCCCGCGAACGGACCGGCCATCCAGATCTCGCCCGTGTCCGGGTACGGAACGACGGTCTTGCCGATTTTGAGCGAGGCGATGGCGGCACGCCCGTCCGCGGCGCCGATCCCGAAGTGCGCACCGATCTCGGCGGTCGATGGCGGCAGGCCGGCGGCGAGGAGGTGATCGTAGATGAAGACGCGGAGCGCCGCGGGCGTGAGGGCGTTGGGCATCGTTGAACGGTGCCGCGCGAGAGGTGTAACCGCAATCGTCGGCGTACGCTGTGGCTGACTCCCGGCAGCACTGGTCAGGAGCACGCAGCGCTACCTCGGCCTTGCCCTCCACGGTGAGCTCAGAGGAGAGCGACAACCGAAATGAAGAGGGCGATCGCGATGATTTGGAGCGTGAAGACGATTGGAAGCAGGCGCCGACCCGCCGGACTGTAGTCCGACTCCCGGTAGATGTCCCACGGAAAGATGGCGGGAGGCTCGTCGCCAAACGCTGCCCCTCGTTCCCGTCGCCACTTCTGGTCGTGGCGGTAGAGGAACATGCGGCTTCGGACCAAAGCGCTCGCCAGAACGACGGCGAGATCGAGTATAGCGAGAAGCCAAATCATCGTTGCAGCAGCCTCCGTACAGCAATTCCCTCCACCAGACGACTGGACCCTCGCTCGAGCCACACCCGAACCCGACATCCCAGTCATGCTCTATGCCTTCGCTCATGAGCGCTCTTATAATCAGGATCGCCGCTGCTGCTGCGCCGACCGTTCCAGTGCACTCGCCACCGCCAATCGCACGGCGATGAACGTCACAGCGCCCCACAGCGCCAGTACGAGCACGCCCAACAGCACGAGACCCAGCGGATTGCCCGCCGGCGCCAGCGCAGCCAGACGAGCCATGGGCTCACGGAGTTCAGCCACGCGCGTCATCGGCTCGCGCAACGCCGCCAGATCGCGCATCGAGCCCTGCAACTCCGCGACGGCGAGCAGCTCCGGCCGCAGCGCGGCGACGCGTTCCATCGGCGCATCCAGCGCCCCAACCGCGTCGAGGCTGGCGCGCATGGCCGCGACGCGAGTCATCGGATCCGCCAGCCGCGCCACCGATTGCATGTCGGGCGACAGTGCGGCCACCTCGCGCATCGGCCCGTCAAGCGCGGCGACTCTTGACATGGGCGTACCCAGGGCAGCTACCGACGCCAGCGGCGGTCCCAGTCCCGCGACCGATTTCATCGGCTGCTCCAGCGCGCGCAGACCCTGCATTGCCGGCAACAGCTCGCGCGTCACCTCCGTGGACTGCTGCACCATTCGCGTGTTCTCAGTGATGCCCTGTGTGCTTTCGCGCACGGTTCGCGTGTTCTCCTTGAGCAGCGCGGGAAGCGCACAGCCCGCGCTGTCGAGAACCGCGCACAGGAGTAGTGCACTCGAGGAGCCGCGCCAGGTTCGACGCATTCGGGTCTCCGGTTAAGGGTCCGGTGCGACCATCCGACTGATACGGACGGCGTTTCGCAGACGACGGTCGCCACCTGCAATGATCTGACCGCTGGGCTTTGTGACTGCAGTCTGCGGCGGGCGGTGGTGGTAGTCGCCGAAGAATCGTAACGAGTACAGCTGCTCCGGTTTGCGCACGTCGATCTGCGGATCGATCAGCGCCTCGAGCAGGCTGTAGATCGTCGTGTTGAGCGCGATGGCCAGGGCGAATGACAGAATCGCCGTCACGGCGAAGCCGCGACTCCTCGACAGCGCTCGTGCGGCGAGCCGCAGGTCTCGAGTTGACATGTGCGTGGGGCCGCGTTGCCGTTACTGCTGGATGCGCATCATGATCCGGTGGGTATCGCGCAACGTATGTTTGACGTCCGGTCCCACCAACCGTAACTCGATGATCGATCATGGTATTGGAGTCTTCTCAATGGACGCGCCTCGATCTTCCATCATTCTGAACGCGAACCAACGCCGGCACTTCGAGGTGCTGTTCGCGCGACTCGAAGACTCACTGGAGAAGGTGTCGGCCCTCCTCGAATCGGACGAAGAGCAGCGTCGCCTCCTCACGACGGTACATCACGACGTTCCGCCCGCGTTTCACGCGCACGCCGCGCCGGTCATCACGGAGCTGCGCCGTCGGATCGCGGACTTGGCGACACAGTTATCACTCGAGCCGCGCACCGTGTCGATCGCGCGCGTCATCGGCGCGTCGCTCAACGCCGAGGCCATTCGCCTCGAGGACAGTCTCTCGCCGCAGCTTCGTGGCTACGGTGACCTGCACGCGAGCGTTCCCGAGCAGTTGGACCCTGTGATCGAACGGATGGCCGGAGAGCTCAGCGGGCTCGTTGCTGCACTTCATCACTACACCCGAGCCATGCGCTCCAAGGGACCATGACGCATGCTGGGAATTTCCGGTCCTGCTGCCGCCGCGTCACCGGTTCGGGCGCCCGAGCAGTTTCGGGCTTACGCGTCGGCGAGGATCTCGAGGCTTTCCTCGGTGGTCTCGATGCGAGGGAGCTCCGGGACGCAGAATCGATCTCGGCCCCGGCCAGGAAGGTGAGGAGGCCGGAGCCGAATTGCCCGGCGCGTGTGGGCCGGGCAAGATGCAGCATGGGTTCGGTCGTTCAGCACCTATCACTGTGGCGGCCCACCGCCTACTCGAGCTCCTCGAGCAATCGCTCGAACCACGATCCGGTTATGGTCGTCCGGCGCATGCGACCGCGGTACCAGCCTCGCACGGACGCCCGCTGCGCGAGCGCGAACTCCGCGTCCAGCGCGGCGAGCGTCTCTGTCGCCGCGCGCGCGCTCATGCCGGCCTGTCGCAGCGAGAGCTCCACAGCTTCGCGCGCGAGCTCGAGCTCGGCGAGAAGGTCCGCTTCCGAGCATCGCTGCGACGAGCGAAAGGCGCCGTGATCGTGCGCGACCATCACGAGCCGGCGTTGGCGCCTTTCGTGGTCGACATCACGCGCCTCGTTCAGCAACTCGCTCAAGAGCGGCCGCATCATGCCAAGGACATCGTCGCGCGGCATCCCCGCCCACGGTTGCTCGTGATCGTGCATCGTGGTCCAGCGCCGGATGACGTGCGTCACGCACACCGGCGGCGTGTCGTCCCAACCGTCGAAGGGGTTCAACGAATCGGAGGCGCTCATCGTCGGGCCTCCTGTTGCCAAGAGAACGTACGCTGCTCGAAGAGCAGCTGGTTCCGAAAACCGACGGCGAGCGCCGTCGGGCGATGTAGCACTATTGCACGCATTGTTCCTGTCGCAGGGGCGACGGGTTGGAGTCCATGACGCGCCACCGAACCGAAGCAGTCCGGGGCGAGAGAAGGGCTCAGCGCGCGCGAGGAGGATGGAACAGCGGCGGCGGAACGAAAGCCGGTGGTGCGTCGCCGGACGTCACGATTCGAGCGGATCGCGTGTCCATGACGGACTCGATCGCTTGGGGGGCGCTCGGGGCGGAGGGGCCCACGGTTGGGCCGCCTCGGCGGCTGCCGCGCGACGGCAGCCGGCCCTCGTCCACCGACGACTGCGATTGCGCGTCGGAGTTCTGATCGATCATGCGAACTGCCGTCGAGCGCACGACATGCGGGAAGGCGGCGCGCACGAACACGGCTTGTGTGCCGACGAACGCCAGCAATGCAAGGGCCAGCCGCACGAGCCTGCCGCGGCTGAGGCGCGAGTCGCGCAGAAAACCGATCACCGGTACGAACTGGCAGGCATGGCGGTCAACCTACACGGCAATCGCGTTTCGACAAGGCGGGACTTCGGGCTCGCGGCGTGAGCCTGTAAGGACTCGCGCAATCGGATGCCGAGACATAGCGTTGTCTCGTCTCCAAGCACGCGAGCCGATATGTCGAGACCCCACCGGGCGTTCGCCGCCCTTCTCCTATCCCTTGCCGCGTTCGCTGCACAAGCCGGCGCTCAGAATCCCGCGCAGCAACAACCGCCCGCGCAGGGCGAAGGCCAGCAACCCGGCCCCGCCGCGAGACGTGCCCCGCGACCCTATACGCAGGTGATCACCGCGCGTGCCCACACCGAGAAGGGCGGCATCACCGTTCACAAGGTGGACGAGCGCTTCTACTTCGAGGTGCCCGACTCGCTGATGGGACGCGACTTCCTCATGGTGACTCGCGTGTCCGGCGTGCCCGCCGGCGCCGGTGGATTCCAGAGTGCGGGCAGCTCGCTCAACGAGCGCCTGGTGCGCTGGGAGCGCGCCAACGATCGCGTGCTGCTGAGGAGCATCAGCCCCGACGCCGTCGCCGACGACACGCTGCCGATCGCCAGGAGTGTCGCCGCGAACAACTACGGCGCGATCATCGGCGCCTTTCCCATCGCCGCGTTCGCGCGCGACAGCAACGCGTACGTCGTCGACGTCACCGATTTCTTCAGCACGGACAATCCAGCGACGTCGGGACTCGGTGCAGCGGGGCGTCGTACCTACGGCGTGCGGCGCTTCGATCCGGCGCGAAGCTTCATCAGCAGCATCCGCGGCTTCCCGATCAACATCGAAGTGCGCCAGGTGCAGACCTTCGACGCGGCCACACCGCCCGCCGACGTCAACAGCGGCACGGTGACGATGGAGACGCGGCAGTCGTTCGTGCTGCTACCCAAAGTGCCGATGCGCCCGCGCATCTTCGATCCGCGGGTCGGTTTCTTCAACGTCGACCGCGTCAACTATGGACTCGATCAGCAAAAGGCGGCTACGGAGACGTTCATCACGCGTTGGCGGCTCGAGCCCAAGGACCCGGCGGCGTACGCGCGCGGCGAGCTGGTCGAGCCGATCAAACCCATCGTCTACTACCTCGATCCGGCGACTCCCACCAGGTGGAAGCGCTACGTCAAGGAAGGGGTCGAGAACTGGCAGAAGGTGTTCGAGAAGGCGGGCTTCAAGAACGCGATCATCGCGAAGGACGCGCCAACGAAAGAGGAAGACCCCGACTTCGATCCCGACGACGCGCGCTACTCGATGGTCCGATGGGCCGCGTCACTCGTGCGCAACGCGTCCGGTCCTCACGTACACGATCCGCGATCGGGAGAGATCATCAACTCCGAGATCATCTGGTATCACAACCACATGCGCTCGTATCGCAACTGGTTGATCATGGAGACGGGAGTCGCAAACCCGATGGCGCGCACGCTCGACATTCCCGAAGA
>DATISA010000373.1:0-15055 GCA_035469245.1 Gemmatimonadaceae bacterium | reverse complement strand
CAGCTCGTCCGGGTCGGACTTGGGCTTCGTGAGCGGCACCTGATGGGCTCGGAACGTCCCCTCGATCGGCTGTCCATTCACCACCGCTGGTCCGGTCCAGCCTTTCGGCGTGCGCAGCACGATCATCGGCCAGCGCGGACGGACGTCGATCGCGTTGGCGCCAACCGCTCGCGCGTCGTGCTGAATCGCGCGGATGTGCTCGTAGCAGGTGTCCAGCGTCGCGGCGACCTGCCGGTGCACCGCGGCGGGCTCGTCGCCTTCGACGAAGAAGACCTCGTACCCATGCCCCTCGAGCAGGGCGCGCAGGTCGGCGTCCTCGGTGCGAGCGAGTACTGTCGGTCCGCTGATCTTGTACCCGTTGAGGTGCAGCACGGGCAATACCGCGCCGTCGCGCGCCGGATTGAGAAAACTCGTAAGCTTCCACGACCCGGCGAGCGGACCGGTTTCAGCTTCCCCATCGCCGACCACGGCAACCGCGATCAGATCCGGGTTGTCGAACGCGGCACCGGTCGCGTGCGACAGCACGTAGCCGAGCTCTCCGCCTTCGTGAATGGATCCGGGTGTCGGCACGCTCACGTGGCTCGGGATGCCGCCTGGCGTGGAGAACCGGCGAAACAGTCGCTCCATGCCGGCAGCGTCACGCGTGATCTCCGGATAGATCTCCGTGTACGCGCCCTCCAGGTACACGTTCGCCACGAGCGCCGGCCCGCCATGACCAGGCCCTGCGAGATACAGGAAATTCGCGCCGCGCTCGGTGATCAGACGGTTGAGGTGCACGTAGACCAGGCTCAATCCCGGCGAGGTTCCCCAGTGGCCGAGCAGCCGCGGCTTGATGTGCTCCGGACTCAGCGGCTCACGAAGCAGTGGGTTGGCCTGCAGAAAGATCTGTCCGACCGTGAGGTAGTTCGCTGCCTGCCAGTAGCGCTGCATCAGGCGCAGCTGCTCGTCCGATAGCTCGGCGGCTTTCGCCGAGCTCGCCGCCACACTCGGCCGAGGCGGCAGCTCGTCGACCGGTACGGCGCTGGAGAGCGAGGCGTCGAAGGCGAATTCGTGTCCCTTCATGGTGATCGCGGGGGAGCAAGGTTGGGCGATCGCTCACATCTATGACGGAAGAGGCGAGCAAGTCGCGGTCCAGCTGATGGAAGGGAACGACTCTGGCGATTCAGTCGACCGATGCTTGGGACTGCCAAGCCCATGATCACGATGGGAGCATGCATGACACGTCCATCACTTCGAGTGCTCGCTCTTGCCGCCGCATCGGTCCTCGCGCTCGGCGCCTGCAGGAACGGGAGTAATAACGCCCGCGACACCACGGGCATGACGCCAGGCACCGCTGGCGGTCAACTCGGTGGCGCGAGCACAGGCGCCGCGACTGGCGCTACGACAGGAGTCCTGCCCGGGGCCGCGAGCGGCGCATGCTGCGACACCGGCGCCACGATGCGGCGTGGGATGCCGGGCATGTCCGACAGCATGCGCGCGCGCATGCGCGGCACGATGCGAGGGCGGATGCGAGGGACGATGCCGCGCCAAATGCGCGACAGCCTGCGCCGCCCGTAACCTCGCGACTCAGCCTTGGAGCGCCGACACGTCGGCGCTCTCGTGGACGTCCAAGAGGTTCTCGACGCCGCGCACGCCGCGCACCGCGGCGGTGGTGATCAAGACGTCGCTCAGTTCCCCCGCCAGCACCGGTCCGCTCAAGATGACTCGGCCACCGGACGCGCTGACCTCGATCGCGCTCGTGTGCCGAACGTGATGTCCGAGCTCGGCCCTCACACGCTCCACGAGCACCTCGTCGTCCACTGAGCCGCTCCTGCGGCGAGCGCGAAACTCTGCCGCCGTCCCGCGCACGTGATTGCGCGCGTTCTCTGCCTGGTCGCGAAACCGCCGCGCGGCCTTGCGCAGCGAGCGCGTCGTCTGATCCGACACCATGTGCCGCCGCCGCGTGCCGCGGTCCGGATCGAAGAAGTACATCAACAGCGCACCGATGCCGATGCCGGCCAGGAGCGTGAATGCGTTCGTCGATTGACGCGTCTTCATGATGCCGTCCCGATGTGGCTCGTCGCTGCGCCCGACACGCTTCAACTCCCGTTCCTGTGGGATCAGGCTCCGCTGAGTCCGCTCTGCGTCCTGTGCGTCGAATTGGAATCGGGACTGCAAGTCCAACGTCGAAGCCGGTCGAGTCAAAGCCTATTTATAGGAAGTGGTCATGGCGGTGATGCTGCGCGTCCGGTGAGCGTCTGGGTGCGATCGAACTCGAGCCGGTATGCCAAGAAAATCGAGTTCGCTGCCAACAATCTTCACAGCGGAGGCACGAAACGCTGCGTAATGAGCACATCGTAATCAGGACACTCAGGTGCTCGTCAGATCGCGGTCGCGATGCACTGAGTCGCAGCGTGTTGTGGAGTGCTCGCCACAGAGTCGTCGCAACAAACCGACGATCGCGCGCAACACATGGGTGTCAATCGTAGTTAATTAGCGAATTGGCAAGTTAGAGCCGGCTGCTTCACCAGTCGCGCCCGGTCCCTCCTTTGCCAAGCCCGACCGTGCTCCCCCCTCCTGCACGGGAACGAAACACACCATTGAGGCTCACATGCGTTTCCCCCTCCTCGCCTCCGCGGCGGTTCTCACGCTTGCCGCAGCCTGCACCGACGACCGTCCAAACACGAAGTCCGCACTGACGACCGCTCCGCAGCGGCCAGCGCTGACGATGAGCACACTGTCGAAGGATGCATCGACGGTGTGCGTCGCGAGCGTCCGTCAGCGCGACTTGCTGATCGCGAATCCCAAGACCACCGCGGATTCGCCCGATCTCGCTGCGCTGAACGCGGTAGTCGACGACGTCTGTCAATAAGAGTCCAGTAAAGTCGGCCCTCCCTCTCCGACTCTCCTCCCAACCCAGCCATGTTTAGAAAAATTGTGACCGCTGCCTTCGCAGCGGCTCTGGCGATCGCTCTGTCCGCGCCGGCGGTAGAGGCGCAGAAGGCGCTCGTCTATTGCCCCGTCGGCATCGACGCCAGCGGGTGCGACCGCATCGTCACGGCACTCCAGACCAGGTTCACCGACGGCGTCGACCGCGGCTACGACGGCTCCAACAACACCGTCGACCTCAAGACCGTCGACTTGCAGCACTACGGCGTGTTCGTGGTGCCGTCGCTCGCCGACGACGCGACCAAGCAGCCGTACGCGCTGCTTCGCGCCGTTGCGTCGCGCCTCCACTTCGCCATCAACGGGCGCGTGGCCGTCTACTCGGGCGCGCCGGATCAGGGCAATAGCAACCGGTTCGATAAGGATGCGCTCATTCAGAATCTGGCAACCTGGGCGGCGAACGGGCACACGCGCACCACTGGCGTGGTGGGTCTCGTGGCGTTTCTGGATCTCTCGGAGCAGGTAGGCGACCGCTACTCGTGGGTGCGCGGCATCTCGCTGGCGGACGTTTCGGCGGACGCGGAGCTGCAGGCCTTCTCGGACGTGACGCCGGTATCGTCCCGCGGCGGCAACGTTCTCTCGGCGGGCGGACGGTCCGTGCGCTTCAGCAACATGGCGAGCTACGGCCTGCACATCGGCCGTCACGCCGCGGCGCGCACCGAAGTCGGAGCGTTGGGTGGTGGCTCGAAGAGTCAGAGCGTGCTGGTGATGTACTCGAACGCGGATGGGAAGGACAATGGGACGGGTGGTGTAGCGACGGGGCAGGTGGGCTCGACCGGGGCGTCGTTGGATGTGACTGGGGTGAAGGCGTCGTTGTCGACGACAGCGTCAACGTCGTCGACAGCGACGACCTCGGGTCCGGCGATCACGACGGACAAGCCGGACTATCAGCCGGGTGACACCGTGACGTTCACGGGCACCGGGTTCGCGGCTGGGGATACGGTGACGATCACGGTGCACGAGGATCCGACGTGGAGCTATCCGGATCGGCAGTTCGTGTCGGTGGCGGATGGGAACGGCGGGTTCGTGAATCGGCAGATGTTGGTGGACAAGCAGGATCTTGGGGTGACGTTCACGGCAACGGCGGTGGCGGTGCCGTCGGGGTTGGTGGCGCAGACGACGTTTACGGATGGGAAAGTTCAGGCCGTTAGCGTCGGTGCGCAGACGCCAGCACCTATCACAGCTGGCGCTACGGCGACTTACACGGTCACTGTGCAAATGAACGGAAATGCGAACGCGTGCACGGTAACGCTGTCAGTGAGCGGGTTGCCCACAGGTGCGGTGGGCTCCTTCAACGACAATCCCGCCATCCTGCCAAGCGGTTCGGGTGGGACCAACTTCAGCCGGGTGCTGACCGTTACAACTTCGCCAGCGACGCCAGCTGGAACCTCAGCGATCATAGTTTCTGCGCAGGACGGCGCGGGATGTCAGGATTCGAACACGTCGACGCAACCGGCCACGCTGGCAATCACAGCTGCTACCGCGACGACCTCGACCGTTGCTGCGGCTACGGCAACTTATGGAGATGCCTCCGTCGTCCTTTCTTCGACAATCTCTCCAGCCGTCAATGCCGGTACCGTTGTTTTTGCGGTTAAGCAGGGCGTCACGACGATTGGGTCGCCCACGACTTCTGGGACAGTGTCTGGCGGTAGTGCCTCAGTAACGTATGTGTTGCCGCCTGGAACTGGTGCTGGCGGTTATACGATCGAGGCCACCTACAGTGGTGGCGGCGGATATGCACCGAGCACCTCAACGGGTGCCCTCACGATTAGCAAGGCCAACCAGGCGGTGCTCACGCTGAGCGGGGTGCCGGCGACGGCAGCCTACCAGTCGAGCTTCACGGTGACGCCGGGCGGCGGCAGCTCGAGCAGCGCGCTGGTGGTGACGACGACGGGCGTCTGCACGAACGTCGGGAACGACGTCACGATGACGAGCGGCACGGGGAGCTGCACGGTGCACGTGAACCGGGCCGGGGACGCGAACTACAATGACGCGACCGAGGTCACAGCCTCGGCGACGGCGACGAAGCTTCCGCAGTCAATCACTGGATTCACTCTGTCGTTCACCAGCAAGACAGTCGGCGACGGAGATTTCTCCGTGACACCGGGCGTTGCCGGCGGCCCCTCTGGCAATCCCGTAACGTATGCAACGGACGCGACGAGTACGGGATGCACAGTTACACTGGCTGGGCTGGTGTCCGTCGTAGATCCCACTAATGCGCCCGCTATTTGTGTCCTTGTCGCCGCGCAGGCCGGCAATGCGAACTATCTCGCCGCAACGCCCGTGATGCAGAGCTTTTCGATCAATCCCAACCAGGCGCCGATTGTTGGAGCGATCAGTCTCAGTGTGGGTGGAGTTGTCACCACCGATCCGATCCAGAAGGGAACGACGATTGGGCTCACCTCATCGTTCACCGATGCCGACGTTGACCAGAGCAAGAACTACACGGTGACCGTGAATTGGGGCGACGGCAGCGCCATCACCACACAGTCAGATATGACTAGTCCGGGTGCGATCAGTGGTGCCACGCACTCATACACGACAACTGGCGTATTCACCGTGACAGTGTCCGTAACGGATAAGGTGAACACGGTTGCGACTGGCACTGCGATCCAGACGTACATGTACGCCGTGATCTACGACCCGAATGGTGGTTTTGTCACCGGTGGTGGCTGGATCATGTCTCCGCTCGGAGCATACGTGGCCGATCCATCACTGACCGGCAAAGCCAACTTCGGCTTCGTCTCCAAGTACCAAAAGGGCCAGTCGACTCCGTCGGGCAACACTGAGTTCCAGTTCCAGGCCGGCAACTTGAATTTCAAGAGTGTCGCCTACGATTGGCTCGTGATCTCGGGCGCCCGCGCGCAGTATAAGGGAACCGGCACGATTAACGGCAAGGGCAATTATGGCTTCCTCCTGACCGCCATAGACGGTGACGTAAGCGGTGGAGGCGGCCAAGACATGTTCCGTATCAAGATCTGGAACATCGACAACAGTGGTGCCATCGTATACGACAACCAGATCGGTGCGAGCGACACCTCGGATCCCATAACCGTGCTCGGCGGCGGGAGCATCAGCATCAAATCGAAGTAACGCCGCACAACTCGCAGTTCCGCACTTCCCCGAGGGCCGTATCCACCAGCTACGGCCCTCGTCGCATCCCCCGATGCTCCGCCTCCCGTGTGTCGCGATCTCCTCCAGCGCCATCGCCACGCTCGCGCTGTCAGCGACAGCCACGCTCCCCGCCCAGGCCAGCCCGGCGCAAATGACGTCGTACGTTGCGAGCGTCATGTCGTAGGAGCGGCGCGATCGTGACGACCATTCCTTGCGCCAAACGAAGACGGGCGGACCGGCAACATCCGCCAGTCCGCTCGCTGAGTTCCATCCGCGCCTGAGCGCCGGCGCAGATTAGTGCAACGTAGTCCTCGATCGTGTTGCCGATCGACATGCGGGACGATCCCCCGTGCGCATCATGCCCAGTCATCCGTCCTGCATCCGCTCTGGCGCCGCCCAAGTCGTCGCGTTAACAAAGACGTCCGTTCTGTTGACGCTTGCGTCGAAGTCTCCAACATTGATGCCCCTGCGCGCGAACCGCTGGCACCCATATCGTTCGCCGATCTCGGAGCGACGCCTACTCGGAGTCCCGTCGCGTTCGGGTTGCAGGGATGGATCCAATTGTCCGGAGACGAGGCCGGGATGCCTTTACCCAACGATACTGCGTGCCCCGCTCCAATCTCCGCGGCGGTGAGTTGAGAAGCGTCTCCCGCCAGCGCAAGTATAGGTATTCTTCAAGTTCAGACCGCCCGAGGAATACGGGAACGAACGAGAGCACGTAGCGCTTGGCGAGCGCCGCAGAAAGCGCCACCTCGTCAGAGTCGTCGAATCCAAGTTTCCTACCTAGCTTTCGTCGGCACGTGTGATTCTTCCAACGTCCGAAGTCGAGCATTCGATCGCGAAGGCAGGATGTCGCACCGATGTACACGACATCGCGCGACCGAACGTCCCACACTGCGTACACGCCCGGCAACATCGGAATGTCCGCCGCCCAAACCGCGGAGCCACAGAGGGGCGTCGGCTCCGCATTCAGCAGGACGATCTCAAGTGAGCGCAGCGTTGATCGCGTATTCTCGTCCATTCAACTCCGTCCTCGAGCCAGTCGGGCGATTCCGCTTGTCGCTCGCGCAATGCAATGCAGGATAGCTAAGCGGTCGAACATCTCTAAACTGCTGCCCCCCCGGCAGGTCGTCGAGGCTCGATCGTCGTTCCACTCGCAATCTCCAACACTCGCTGGGCAACAAGGCACGCACGGCGACCAAGCAGGGAATGGAGAAGGTCGAGCATGTTGCCGGTCACGTGAACCTGATTCTTCGATACATCCCCTACGTGCAGACCAACTTCGTGTTGGGGTTGGACGCAGACAGCGGCAGCGATCCGTTCGAGCTGACCAAGCGCTTTCTCGATCGGACGCCAGGCGCATTCCCTGGGTACTCGCTTTTGACCGCCTTTGGCCAGGCCGCGCGCTGAACCTCGAGTTCCAGCGGGATGGACGCGCGATTCCGTTCCCATTCCACTTTTGGAATAACAACCACGCCATGAATGTGCGGCCGACGAATTGCGCGTGGCCGGAATTCTACAACTGTCTCATCGACCTGTCGAAGAACGTTTTCGTGGTCGATGATGGGCCGCCGCGCCAGGGGCACGCAGCTCGGCCACGCCACCTGGCCCAACATCGTGCGCGGAATATCCTCGGAGGGGTTCGGCCGCATCCGGTACCACACCGCCATACGACGACTTCTCGATACTGACCGGAGCGTGCCAGCCTTCTTCGAGGGCGAAAGCCGGCAGGTGCCGGCCCTTTATGTCGAGCGACTACGGCGAGACATGGGGCAGTGGTGGGATTACCTGCCGGCGGGAGCACTGGAACACGATCCCGAGGCCTACCTCGCACGAGAGTGCGCGGCCGCGGTGCCGCTGACCGACTCCGTTTCGTGAAACCCAACCGCCCCAGCCGCACCGCCCAATTCGTCGCCCTCGGCCGCGCCATCGCGGACGCCGGCCTCTCACACGTGCCGGCCTTCCGCGATCCGACCGCGCACATCTTCCTGAATGAGCGGGGAACGCGCAGCCTCGCCAAGGTCACGCGCGCCGCGCGAGAGAGGAAGCCCAGCAACCGAGTGGAGATGGCGCGCGGCATGGCCGACCTGATGGCGCTGCGCACGACCGCCATCGACACCGCGGTCCGCGAGGCCATCGACGCCGGCGCGACGCAGCTCGTGATCCTCGGCGCGGGCTACGACGGGCGAGCCTGGCGCATGAGCGAGCTGGCGGGCCTCGGCGTGTTCGAGGTCGATCGTCCGGCAACGCAGGCCGACAAGCGCGCCCGCGCAGCCGAGCTGCCGCCGCCCATCGGCACCGTGAGCTTCGTCTCGATCGACTTCGAGCGGGAGTCGCTCGGCGCCGTCCTCGAGCGCGCCGGCCACGATCGATCGTCGCCGACGTGCTGGATCTGGGAAGGCGTGGTCATGTACCTCACGCGCGACGCGATGCGTGCGACACTCGAGGACATCGCGGCGAGAAGTGCGCCCGGCTCGACGCTCATCGTGAACTACCACACGGGGCGGCGACGATTCTTCGCGCGGCTCGTGTACCGATTGATCGGTGAACCGCAGATCAGCGCCTGGACGCCCGACGAGATGTCGGCCGATCTTCGCGCGGTTGGGTTCGTCGTGCGCGAGGATTCGAGCATGAGCGACTGGAGCGATCGATTCGCAGAAGGGAAGGCGAAGGTCGAGCGAGCGTCGTATATGCGAGTCGCGGTCGCGACGCGCTGATGAGTGGCTCGTCGCGTCACTGTGGCCAGAGCGACCACGCGACGGCGAGTCCGTCATGGCCGTTCGGCGTCACGGAGGCTGACAACAGCCACCGATCCAGCCGGTTGCGCGGATTCGTCCGGTGATTGAACCGCACGACTTTATTGCCAGCGAACGTGCCAATGCCCGCGCCCATGATCACGTCGGTCGCCCAGTGCTTGTTGTCGTACATGCGTGACAGCGCGACTGCTGTTGCCCCGGCGTACATCGCCGTGCCGACGTACCACTGCGACCCGGGCCACCAGCGCGAGGCTTCGTTGGCGACGACCGCCGCGGCCGCGAAGGCCGACATTGTGTGGCCGCTCGGGAACGACGAGTAGTCACTCCCTTTCGAGAAGCCGCGCATGAGGCCGAAGTCGCTCGGATTCGTGTCACGGACGACGTAGGGGCGTGCGCGACCGACGGTCCCCTTGATCGCCGTCGTGACGACGGTGGCGACTGCGATCGCCTCTTCGCCGTGGAGGCCGAGGTCCGCGAGCTCTTTCGTGTGGGTGAGCCGACCGACCGCGTACATCGACGTTCCGATGATCAGCGAGCCGGGATCGGCGATGAGACGCACGTCCGTCGACAAATTCTTGAGGAGACGGTTTGCCTGCGGTGAAGGCTCCTGCAGGTCTCCGGCGATTCGCTTGTCGAGTGGTCGCAGAGCGAGCGTCCCCAGGACAAAGAATGCCCCGAGGTAGGCATCGTCGCGCGTGAATAGTGAAATGCGACGAAGCGGCGTACTATCCGCGGACTGCGCGTAGGCAGGCGCCAATGGTGCCAGGGCCAACAGCGCGAGACACCAGTAGGTGAAGCATCGGGCATTGACGATTCTGCGCATCAGTGTCTCATCGGCACGGCCGGGGTTGGTGGTGCACGCGACGTGCCGCTCTGGCGCGCGGAGGCTGGCTACCTCCCGATCATCAAAATCGTAAACGACCCCGGCACCGCCGAGCCTCGGCCGCCGCGTCCACCCGGCGGAGGCGGCTGCGGTGGCGGCGTAATCTCCTGCGCCATCGTGAACACGTGTCCGGTCTTCGGGTCGAACGCGATCGTTCGCGAGTTCCCCATCGTCGGAAGATTCTGTTCGACGACGAAGCTCGTCGGACTGTTCTCCTTCACGACCGTGAGCTTCCCGCCGCCCGTGCTGAACGCCTCCATGGTCTGCGGGTTGAACGCCATGCCGTCGGAGCCGGCGGGGAGCGGCAGCGTCGCGAGGATCTTGCCGTCGGTCGCGCTCAGAACCGTGATCGTGGCCGTGCTGGCCATCGTCATGCCGGGCATCGGCGGCGGCGCGTCCACGGCGCTCGCGCACGCGGCAAAGAGGATCTTGTTCTTGTCGTCCAGGGCGAGTCCGTTGCAGCGCGTCTTGCCGCCCAGCGAGTAGTTGGCGGTGTTCTTCATCGTCTTGGCGTCGATCACCGCCACGGCGCCGGTGTCTTGGCGTACGATGTAGACCGTGCCGTGTCCGTCCGGTACGCCTTGCTCGGGCGCGCCCTTGACGTCGGCGTAGCCGAGCACGTTGCCGTCGCGCGAGTCGACGACGGCGCAGTTCTTGGTGGGATGGCTGCAGACGTACACGTGGTCATTGTACGAATCGAAGAAGATCCCATCCGGCGCGAAGCCGCTGTCGTACGGAATGCGTTTCAGCTCCTTCAAAGTTTTCGGATCGAACATGAGCAGCGTCGGCCGGCTGCTCGCGAACCCGTGGCCGCTCTTGGTGTCCACGATGGCGCCGTTGCCCGAGGTGCCAAGCAGCGCGGCCACGGAATCGAGATTGTCGAGATTGTACACCATGATCCGCGGGCCGTAGCTCTGGTCCGTCGAGCCGCGGCCAGGGCCGCCGCGCGGGATGTACAGGCGCCGGTTCACCGGGTCTGCGTTGATGTAATCCCATCCGCCCTCGCCGCCCACACGCGCGGCTTTGAGCACCTTGTACGGCCCGGCTGCGGTTGGCTCCTGCGCCGCGAGGGCGGCCGCGAGCGCGGTCAGAACGGATGCGACTGCGAGGCGTCTCATACGAAAGCTCCGTGGCAGGGTTGCCTCAGACGTTGAATCGAATGCTCAGAATGTCGCCGTCAGCGACCACGTAATCCTTTCCCTCGAGCTTGAGGAAGCCCGCGTCACGCAACGCGTGCTCCGATCCGTACTTTATGAACTGCTCATACGGCATGACCTCGGCTCGTATGAACCCGCGCTCGAGATCGGAGTGAATGCGGCCGGCGGCTTGCCTGGCGTGCGTGCCCCGCCGAATCGGCCACGCGCGAACCTCATCCTCTCCGACGGTGAAGAACGAGATCAGGTCGAGGAGCCCGTAGGCCGCGCGGATGAAGCGCGTGACGGCTGATTCGGTGAGGCCGTAGTCGGCGAGAAACGCCGCCTGATCCTCCTTCGCCATCGTCGCGATCTCGGCTTCGATGCTCGCCGACAAGACGATACCCGCCGCGTGTTGCTGCTGGAGCGTTCGGGCGATCGTCGGCGGCAAAGGACTCGCGGCGTCCTGTTCGCCGCGATTGAGCATTACCAGCAACGGCCGGTCGGTCAAGAACGCGTAGCCGCGCAGTGGCTCCCGGTTGAGCACCTGCGGCGAGAGCGAGCGGATCGGCAGCTCCTGCTCGAGCGTCGCCTTCATGTGCTCGAACATGGCGACCTCCAGCGGATCCGCCTTCTCCTTTCGCGCGCGGTCGATCCGCCGCTCGACGATGCCAAGGTCGGCCAGGATGCATTCGGTGAGAAAGGCGTCGAGATCGGCAGCGGGATCCGGCGCGCGCTCGAGCGCGGGATTGTCGAAGTCGCGGAGTACGAGGCACAGCACGTCCTGTTCGCGAATGCGGTCGAGCGCTTTCCGCGACAGTCCCTTGCTCTCGGCGCCGTGCTCGCCGGGAATGTCGCTGAAGACGATCTCGGCGTACGTGGTCTTCTTCGGCTTGAAGATCCGGCTGAGCCGGTCGATGCGCTCGTCGGGCACCTTGACGGTGCCGAGGTGCACCTCGCCGCCGAACCCGGTGGGCACGGCGAGGCCGGTCAGTGTGTTGAAGACCGTAGTCTTTCCGGAGCCAGCAAAACCAACGAGTCCGACTTTGATGGAGCACCTCGTGCGTTGCGGATTGCGAACGAGTATCGAGGCAGAGGCCGGCGATGTCAAACGCCACGGCCGTGTCGTGCCTTCGGCGCCCGCCCCGTCGCCCTCCGACGAGTCGTTGCACCGGCCTTGCGCCAATAATCCGTCATATGTAGAATAAGACCATGCAGCGGCTCACCCGGACCATGACCCGCGCACTCCTCGCCTTTTTGGAGACGCCGAGGAGCTGGCGCTACGGCTACGACCTGATGAAGGTCGCCGACCTCTCGTCAGGCACGCTGTACCCGCTGCTCGCGCGGCTCACCGACGACGGCTGGCTCGAGTCGCGGTGGGAACAATCCGAGTCTCCGGGCAAGCCGCCGCGACAGCTGTATCGCCTCACCTCCACCGGTCGAGTTCAGGCGCGTGACGCCCTGCAGCGCGCACAGGCGTCGTGGCTCCGGCCTCCGCGCACCCGCGAGGCCTGATCGTGCCCCGACGTTCTCCCCTCGCGTTGGGCCGCATCGTCGAGCGCATGGCGAGACTCTCCGCGCCGCGTCATCGGGAGTTGGTGCGAGGGATGGTCTCGGAGCTCGACTCCATCGCGGATCCCGCCGAGCGGACTCGCTTCGCGCTGGGCGCAATCGCCGCGATCGTTCGCCTGGCGCTGGGCCGGTATGGCCGGGCAATTGTCCATGCGCCGGGCCGATTCGTCGGCGTCACAGAGCCAGGAGGCGGCGCAAACCCTGGAGGTCAATCGATGTTGAACCTCGCGACGCGACAGCTCCTGCGCCGCCACGCCGCCCCCTTCGCTCTCTCATTCGCATCGCTGACGGTGTTCGTGCTCGTCAATTACGCCGTGCGGCAGGTGCCGCAACTGAGCGCGAGGGGAGTCCCGGCCGGCACGATCGTCGCCGTGGTGCTGCTCGCGGTGCCGTTCACGCTGGCCATGACGATGCCGATGGCCGTCTTCGTTGCCGTGTCGTGGGTGTTTACCCGATTGGGCGCGGAGGGTGTTCTCTCGGCGGCGCAACGAGAACGCCATGGCGTCCGCCGCCTGGTCGCTCCCGTGTTCGGCGCCGCCGCCGTCATCGCCACGCTGACGCTCGTGTCGAACACTCAGGTCCTCCCCCGCGCGAACGCGCGGCTCGCGGCCGTACTCGCGGGCGCTCCGCGTGCGACCAGCCGGACGATGACCATCGGCGAACTGCGGGATGCGGCACGGAGTGCTCGAATGGCAGCCGGACAGGACGCCGCCGTGCGCGCTGCCACGTACGAGGTCGAGATCCACAAGAAGTTCGCCCTCGCCGCGGCCTGCGTGGTTCTCGCGCTGACCGGCGCGGCGATCGGGCTTCGGTTCCCGCGCGGCGGCGCGGGACTCGTACTCGGCGCCAGCGGCGTCGTCTTCACCGGGTATTATCTCTCGGTCACGGCAGGCGAGTCGCTCGCCGGCCGGCAGGTGATCTCGCCGTTCGCCGCCATGTGGATGGCGAACGCGTTTCTTCTCGTCGTCGTTCTGCTTCTCGTCTGGCGGCCCGGTGGGCCCAGGGCCGAGCGTGGAGCGGAGACGCTCGCGATCGGCGGATGATGGCGGCCAGTCGGGGATGCGGGATCTCGGTATCCCCCGGTTCTTCCCATTGACCGCGGCTGACGAACAACGAATGCGGAGTCGGCGGCCGTGACCGACCGCCGACTGCGCGGCAACCTGGTAGCACCCGGCGAGACCGTCGCCCAGTAGCCTCCGGTCGCGCCGCCCGCCAAATTCCTTTCCTCGCCAGCACCAGTCTTCGACCCGAGGTTCCCTCGATGCTCCCCCGTCCGCGACTCGCGGTAGCGCTGCCGACCCTCGTCCTTGGCGCGCTCGCTCTCGCCAACGCTCCGGCCGTCCGCGCCCAAGCCGCACCCGGCGCACCCGCCGCCCAAGCGGCCAATACGCTGCCCCTCAAGCCTGCCCGCACGCACACGTTCACCACCACCAAGGGCACCTGGATCTCCCTCGACGTGTCGCCCGATGGCAAGACCATCGTCTTCGACATGCTCGGGAAGCTCTACACGATGCCCATCACGGGGGGGAAAGCGACCACTCTGACGAGTGGCCTCGAGTTCGACGCGCAGCCGCGCTTCGCGCCCGACGGCAAGCGCATCGTCTTCGTCTCCGACCGCAGCGGCGGCGACAACCTCTGGATCATGTCCCTCGACATGAAGGACACGCTCCAGCTCACGAAGGGGAACGACAACCTCTTCGTCTCGCCGGTCTTCACGCCCGACGGCAAGTACGTCGTCGCGTCCAAGACGCTCGGGCCGCTTGGCGGCTCGGCGAAACTATGGATGTACAACGTCGACGGCGGCACGGGCGTCGCGCTCTTGAACGGCGCGCCGCCGACGCTCAAGACGATCGGCGCCGCCTTCGGCAAGGAGCCGCGCTACATATGGTATGCCGCGCGCCAGGGCGACTGGCAGTACAACGCCATCGGACCCCAGTACCAGCTCTACGTCTACGACCGCGAGAACGGCAAGACGTCGCAGATGTCGACGCGCCAGGGTTCGGCGTTCCGGCCCGCGCTCTCGCCCGACGGCAAGTACCTCGTCTACGCCACGCGTCACGAGACCAAGACCGGCCTTCGCATTAGAAATCTCGAAACACAGCAGGAGGACTGGCTCGCGTACCCCGTGCAGCGCGATGAGACCGAATCGCGCGCGCCGCTCGATGCCTACCCCGGCTACGCGTTCACGCCCGACTCCAAGGCCATCATCGTGTCGTACGGGGGCGAGATCTGGCGCGTTCCGGTCGACAAGAGCGCGCCAACCAAGATTCCATTCGAGGCCGACGTGCACCTCGAGATGGGCCCCGAGGTGAAGTTTGCCTATCGCGTCGACACCACCACCGCGTTCACCGCGCACCAGGTCCGCGACATCGCCCCGTCGCCCGACGGCACGAAGCTCGCCTTCACCGCGCTGGACCGCGTGTATGTGATGGACCTGCCGAACGGCAAGCCCGGCCGCGTCTCGCCGAACGACGTGGGCGAATACCAGCCGACGTGGTCCCCCGATTCGAAGTCGCTGGCGTGGGTCACCTGGAGCGACCAGCAGGGGGGACAGATCATCCGCGCGACCTGGCAACCGAAAAAGGCAGCGCCCGTCATCACCACGCTCACGCAGTCCCCCGGCCTCTTCAGCGATCTCGCCTGGTCGCCTAACGGCGATCGCATCGTGGTCA
>DATISA010000372.1:0-14839 GCA_035469245.1 Gemmatimonadaceae bacterium | reverse complement strand
ACCGGATCCAACCGCGCCGCTCGCAACGCTGGCACCATGCCGAATAGCACTCCGGTCACCGCACTCGCCGAGAGCGCCGATATGATCGAGGACATTGGCGTCGAAGCGGGGATCGATGGCCAGGCCGCGCGAACGAGCACGGTGGTCAGGAAGCCCAGCGCCAGCCCGACGGCCGAGCCGAAGCCGGTGAGCGTCACCGCCTCGACGAGGAATTGCCAGAGGATCGTGCCGCGGGTCGCGCCGAGTGCCTTGCGCACGCCGATCTCACGCGTGCGTTCGGTGACCGAGATCATCATGATTGCGATCACGCCGATCCCGCCGACGAGCAGTCCCACCGACGACAGCGCGATTCCCACGATGAAGAACGTACCGAACAACTTGTTGTAGACCTCCATCAGCTTGTCCTGCGTGACCACGGCGAAGTTCGTGCGGTCGCGCGGACGCAGGCTCCGGTGCGCGCGCAGATAGGCCGTCACGTCGTCGACCGCATCGTCGACGGGCACCCCGGTGCGCGGCTTCACGATCAGGTTGTTGCCGGGAATCCAGAGGGCCATGTGCCGGCGCCCCGTCTCGAGTGGGATGATGGCCTTGGGGGAATCGCTGCCGCCGGCCGACGTCGGCGTGCCCATTGGACTCGCCGTGTAGTGATACAGACCAATCACTGTGAAGGGCCGGCCGTTGACACTGATCGATTTGTCGATCGGGTCCGAGTCGCCGAACAGCGTTTGCGCGAGCTTGTCGTTGATGATCACGACGCTCGCCGCGGACGCGTTCTCGCTCGTCGTGAAGCTGCGCCCCGGATAGATGTCGCCGCCGTCGACGTCGGTCCAGTTGGGCGTGTAGTACTCGACGCCCGCGCTGAGGGAGCGATCGTGGTACTTGAACTGCGCGCCGCCGGCGA
This sequence comes from Gemmatimonadaceae bacterium, assembly GCA_035469245.1. Classification (GTDB taxonomy): domain Bacteria; phylum Gemmatimonadota; class Gemmatimonadetes; order Gemmatimonadales; family Gemmatimonadaceae; genus JAQBQB01. Next base: position 13,938 of record DATISA010000372.1, on the reverse strand, counting down.
TGTGCTGCGTCACCGCGTAGATCGTCGGCAGCGCGGCGAGACCGAGCGCCTCGTCGTTCGTGATCGGTGGATTGCGGCGATCGGGGCACGAGCCCGGATCCGACGGATCGCAATTCTGGAACGGGGTGAGCGGACGCCGATAGACGAAGAACGACGTTGGCCCCGCGGCGGCCACGTCGCGGGCGAACGATTCGTTCACGCCGCGCACGACCGATGACAGCGCGACCACCACGAACACGCCGACCGCCACGCCCATGATCGTGAGCGCCGCGCGCGCCTTGTTGGCGCGGATCGAGTCGAGCGCGATGCCGACGCCCTCTGCCGCGTACGCCAGCGTCGCGAAAAGCCTCATGTCTCCTGCCTCAACGCCTCGATCGGATCGAGGCGGGATGCGCGACGCGCCGGGTACACGCCGGACAGAATGCCCACCACGGTGCCGAGCAGCGTCGCCGCAACCAGCGACCACGGCGCGACGGCGGCGGGCAAGGGCGTCTTCCAGGCGACGATTTTCGCGGCCGATATCCCGAGCGCGATGCCGATGATCGCGCCGATCGTGCTCAGCGTCGCCGCTTCGACGAGGAACTGACTCAGGATGTCGCGCCGCCGCGCTCCGAGCGATTTCCGGATCCCGATCTCGTGCGTCCGCTCCGACACCGACACGAGCATGATGTTCATGATCACCATGCCGCCAACGACGAGACTGAGCGCCGGCAGCGCCGCGCCGACGACCGTCATGACCCGCTTGATCCGCTCGACGAACGCCAGCGCGGATGCCGACGTTTCCATCACGAAGTTGTCGGGCACGCCCGGTCGAAGATGACGGTGCCCACGCAACGCCTCGCGCACGATCTCGATCACGTCGTTCATCATCATGGTGCTCGACGACTGTACGAGCAGTCCGCTGATGTCGCCGCGTGGATTCGTGAGCCGGTGTAATGGCGAATTGAACGGTCCGATCGCCAACCGGTCGAGCGACTGCCCGAACAGCGTCCCCTGATGCTCGATGACGCCGATCACCTGATACGGGATGCCGCCGATGCGCAGCTCACGCCCGATCGGATTCAGATTTGGAAAGAAGAACTTCGCCACCTCGTCGCCAATCACGAGTACCGGCGCGCCGAGCACGTATTCTTGCGCCGCGATCGTACGGCCCGACGACAAGTCGTACTTCTTGATCGTGAAATAGTCGCCGTCGACGGCATGCGCCTCGACGTTTCGCGGCCGCGCGTACGGCGATGTCGCCATGGGTGAGCCCTGACTCTCGATCGCCCAGCGCGCCGCACCCGGCAGCACGCTTCGCACGAACGCCACGTCCGCGGCGTAGATCCGGGGCCGTCGCTGCCACTCGAGCCACTCTTCGCGGGTCGTGTTGTTGCCGAACCAGGGATACCGCCGCAGCGTGAACGTGTTCGCGCCGAGCAGACGGCCCGCGAAGTCGTCCTCCATGTAGCGCCCCATGCCCTCCACGATCGACACGACCGCGATCAGGAACATCACGCCGATCATGACGCCGAGCAGGGTGAAGAAGCTCTTGAGCTTCTGCACCCGGAGCTGGGCGAGGGCGAGGCGGACGGCATCGAGAATCGGCATAAACGGCTCGGCTGACGGCTAACGGCGCTTGGCTTAGCTCACGGCGTATGGCTGACGGCTCGAGCTGGCGGCTGATCGCTGACAGCCCGGCTCACAGCTGACGGCTGCGGCTGACGGCTGACGGCCGCAGTTGACAGCTGACAGCTGACAGCCAAGCCGCCGGCTGTCAGCTCGAGCTGTCAGCAAATAGCTGTCAGCTTAGGCCGTCAGCTATCAGCCGTGAGCCAAGCCGAGCGCCGTTAGCCGCAAGCCGAAGCCGAAGCCGAAGCCGAAGCCGAAGCCGTCATTCGTACCGGAGAGCATCCACCGGATCCAACCGCGCCGCCCGCATTGCTGGCAGCATTCCAAACAGCACGCCCGTTACCGCGCTGGCGCCGAGTGCCGCGACGATCGCCAGTGGTGGAATCGATGCCTTTACCGGCGTCGCGTTGCGGATGATCATCGATACCACGCCGCCGAACAGGAGGCCGATCACCGCGCCGATCGCCGTCAGCGTGACGGCTTCGACGAGGAACTGCCACAGAATCGTGGCGCGTGTGGCGCCGAGTGCCTTGCGCACGCCGATCTCGCGCGTGCGCTCGGTGACCGAGATCATCATGATCGCGATCACGCCCACGCCGCCGACGAGCAGTCCGATCGCCGACAGCACGATCATTACCAGGAAGAACATTCCAAAAATCTTGTTGTACGTCTCGAACAGCTTGTCCTGGGTAATGATCGCAAAATTGTTCTCGGTGCCGGGGCGCAGCCCGCGACGGGCGCGCAGAGCGGCGATCACGTCGTCCTGCGCCTCGTCGCGCGTCACTTCCTCACGCGGGACGATGGCGATGCCGACGCCGCCCATGCCGCCCTGCAACGAACGGTATGCCGTCTCGAATGGAACGATCGCCCGCGGGCGGTTGCCGCCGGCCAGAAAGCTCGCCTCGTAGTGGTACACGCCGATCACCGTGAACGGCACACCGCCGATCGTGATGACCTTGTCCAGCGGATCCGAGTCGCCAAAGAGGCGCGTGGCCATCTCGTCGTTGACGATCGCGACCCTTTCGCCGTTCAGTTCCTCGGACTCCGTGAAGCTTCGGCCCGGATACAGGTCGCCAGCGTTGTCCACGACCGTCCAGTTCGCGGTTTCGCCGATCACCGTCGTGCTCGACAGATCGCGGTCCTTGTAGCGGACTTCCTTGTTCATGCCCATCTGCACGGCGGCCGCACGAATCGACGGCAGCGCACCGATTGCCTTGGCATCCGCGTAGGTCAGTCGTGGGTTGTGGCGCCACCTGCAGGTGTCGTCGGTGCCGTCGCACGCCTCGAACGTGATCGGGAACCGGCTCAGGAAGAATGTCTTTGGGCCGGCGCGCTCGAAATCGCGCGCCACACTCGTGTTGATGCCGTGGATCGCCGCCGAGATCACGACGACGACGAACACGCCGACGGCCACGCCAAGAATCGTGAGCGCCGCGCGCACCTTGTTCGACCTGAGCGAGTCGAGCGCGATGCCGACTCCCTCGAGCATGCCGAGCAGGCGGACGCCGAGGTTCGACATCACGTCTCCTGCCGCATGGCGGCGATCGGATCCAGCAGCGCCGCACGGCTCGCGGGGTACACGCCGGCCACCAGTCCCACGCCGGCGCCAACGCCCACCGCGACGAAGATCGACCACACCTCGACCGAGGCGGGCAGCGGCGAGAGCGCCGCGATCGCCTTGGCGAAGCCGATCCCGAGCAGAATCCCCAGGCCGGCGCCCAATATGGCGAGCGTCGCCGACTCGACGAGGAACTGATTGAGAATGTCGCGCCGCCGCGCGCCGAGCGACTTGCGAATCCCGATCTCCCTCGTCCGCTCCGACACCGCGACCAGCATGATGTTCATGATCACGATCGCGCCGACCACGAGTCCGACCGTCGGCAGCGCGATGCCGGCGATCACGAGATAGCCTTTGAGCTTGTTCCAGAACTCGAGCGCCGAATCGGCCGTCTCGAGCACGAAGTTGTCCTGCTGCGCCGGGTGCAGGTGATGCCGCCCGCGCATTACGGCACGCGTCGCCTCCATCGCTTCGCGCATGCCGTCTTCCGTGGGCGACTGGATCACCATCTGGTCGATGACGCCGTGCGGATTGACCCAGCGGTTGAGCGGGGACTTCTCGGGCGCGATGAGAAACTTGTCGAGCGAGATCCCGAACGCGCTCCCTTGCTTGTCGGCCACGCCCACGACGGTGTACGGGATGCTCTGGATCCGCAGCTGCCGTCCCACCGGATCGAGATTCGGGAAAAAGTGGTCGGCGACGTCCTGCCCAATCACGACGACGGGGGCGCCGAGCGAATACTCCTGCGGCGCGATCAGCCGGCCTTTGGAGGCGCCCATCTTCTTGATCGTGAACCAATCATTGGACACCGTCGAGCACTCGACCGAGCGCGGCGACGCGTACACCGATTCCACATTCAGGTTTCCCGCGCTCTCCGTGGCCCAAAGCACGTCGGGCGCCAGCGATGCCGCCACGGCCGGCACGTCCGAGTCGTAGATGCGCGGGCGCCGCCGCCATTCGCGGCGCTCGGCTTCCGTGACATCGCCCATCTGGATGTTGGGTGTGCGCCGCAGGTTGAACGCGTTCACCGCGATCAGCTTGCCGATCAGGTCGTCCTGCATGTAGCGGCTCATGCCGCCCACGATCGAGACGACCGCGATGAGGAACGTCACGCCGATCGTCACGCCGAGCACCGTGAAGAAGCTCTTGAGCTTCTGCACACGGATCGTTTCCCAGGCGATACGAACAGCTTGAAAGAAGAGCATTGGCAGGAAGTCGAACGGGGGACCGGGATCGCGGAGTTGTTGGCTCCCGACTCCAGTCCCCCGTCTCTACGACAGAGTGGGCGGCGAAGTTACAGGGCGAGCCGCGAAGTGAAAGCGTCGCGCCGCTCGTCGGTCGAGATGAGCCCGTCGCGGAGCACGACGACGCGACGCGCGTGCGCGGCGATGTCCGGCTCGTGCGTTACCATCACGACCGTCTGGCCGGTGCTCGCCAGATTCTCGAACACGCGCATGATCTCTTCTGACGTCTGCGAGTCGAGGTTTCCCGTGGGCTCGTCCGCGAGCAGAATGGACGGGTTGTTGACCAGCGCGCGGGCGATCGCAACGCGCTGGCGTTGACCGCCCGAGAGCTCGTTGGGCCGGTGGTCCATGCGGTCGGCGAGCTGCACCTTGTCGAGCGCTTCCTTGGCGCGCCGCCGCCGATCCTCGGCGCTCACGCCGGCGTACACGAGCGGAAGCTCCACGTTGTGGAGCGCCGTGGCGCGGGGCAGGAGGTTGAACGTCTGGAAAACGAACCCGATCTCCTTGTTCCGAACGCGAGCCAAGGCGTCGTCGCTCATTGTGGACACGAGCTGGCCGTTGAGCCAGTACTCGCCCGCATTCGGTGTATCGAGGCAGCCGATGATGTTCATCAGGGTCGACTTGCCGGAGCCCGAGGGCCCCATGATCGCGACGTACTCGTTGCGGCCGATCGCGAGATCTATCCCGCGCAGTGCGCGCACGATCTCGCCGCCCATGTCGTACTCGCGTTTGATGCCGCGTGTAACGATGATCCACTTGGGATCGGGCGGTGCTCCGGCCTGCTGTACCACGATTTGCCGCTCGGCGGTGTGGCCGAGCGGCGCCTCTACCGTGTCTTGACTCACGTCTTGGTCCCTGGCGTCGGCTTCTTCGCGTCCGTCTTGGCTTCGCGCACCAGCGCGCCGTCCTTCAGCTCGCGAATCGCCTGGTAGGTTCCGGCAACGATCTTTTCGCCTTCCTTGAGACCGCTGACGATCTCGAAATGTTTCTCGCCGGCGATCCCTACTTTTACGGGCCGGAAGGTCACTTTGTTGTCGGTCCCCACCACGAAGACCCCCTCGACGTCCTTCTTGCCGATTTCCTTGGCGGGTTTGGCCCTGCCAAGACCGACCGCCGTGTCTCCCTGCTGCAGCGTCTGGTTCTCCCGCACCGTGAGCGCGATAATCGGCACCGAGAGCACGCCGGTCCGCTTGTCGGTGATGATTTTCGCCGTCGCCGAGAAATCGGGCCGCGTGTCGTGCGGCGCGTTCAACAGCTGAACGGTGACCTCGTAATCGACCGCCTGGTCGGTCGACGATGTCGTCGCCGCCTTGACCGAGCTGTTCGAGATCTTGGTGACGCGACCCACGAACGTCGTGTCAGGGAAAGCATCGACCTGAACCTGCGCCGAGTCGCCGACCTTGATGCGCGCGACGTCGGTCTCATCGACCTTGACGCGCGTTTCGAGTACGGACATGTCGCTGATCGTGAGCAGTGTCGCGGCGTCCTTGTTGAACGTACCCGGGACGGCCGTCTCGCCCTGTTCCACCGCCAGGCGCGTCACGCGTCCCGACATTGGAGCGTAGATCGTCGTCTTGCCGAGCGCGCTCTTGGCGTCGTTCAGCGATGCCGTGGCCTGATCTACCGCGTGCTTGGCTGATTCGACCAGGGCGGTGTTCACGTCGACGGCCGTGCGCAACTGCTCGACCTGCTCGTCAGAAATCAGCTGCGGATTCTGCTTCTTGATCTGCGCCGAGCGATCGTAGCTCTTCTTGGCCTGATCCAGATTGGCTTCGGCCTGCGCGAGTTGGGCGCGCCCGGACGCGACGGCAGCCGCTGCCCGGTCGACGTTCGCCTTTGGCTGCGACTGGTCGATCTGCAGCAGGAACTGGCCGGCGCTGACGATCTGACCTTCCTTCACGGACAGCTTGGTGATCTTGCCGCTCACGTCGGAGGCAACGTCGACCTTGGTCTGCGGTCGGACCTGGCCGCTCGCTGTCACTGAAGAGACGAGGTCACGCTTCTGCACCTGTTCCATGCGGACTTCGACTGCCTTGTTGCCGCGCTTCGCGGCGCTCAGCACGAGCACAGATGCGATGCCTGCGACGGCGAGGATGCCGATGGCCCACTTTGGTCGCTTGCCCATTGTTGCTCAGCCTCAGCGGAGGGGACGGCCAACCGCGTTTTCCAGCGCGGCGAACGCCTTGTGATAATTGTAAACGGAATTGACGCGGTCGATCTGTGCTTTTTCATACGTCCCGCGTGCCGTCGTCACATCGAGGAACGTCTTTGCGCCGACCTTGTAGCTTTCCTGCGCGAACGCCAGCTCTTCGCTCGCCTTGGACGCGATCTGCGTCTGCAGCTCGACGGTCCTGGCCGCCGTGACCAGGTTGAGATACGCCTGCGTCACGTCGGTCGTGAGTTGCAGATTGCGCGACCGGACGTCGTAGGCCGCGTTGTCGTGCGCGATCTTGGCCTGCTCGATCTGCGCCTCGCGCTGGTAGCTGTTGAAGAGCGGCAGCGAAAGCGTGGCCGAAATGCCGACGGGCTGCCGGTTGAACTTGAACGGGAACTGGTTATTCGACGCGCGGATCGCGGAAATGTCCTCCTGCGACAGCGTCCCGCTTCCGCACGCGAGCGACGAGAGCCCGACGAGCGTACGGATCGAATCCTGCGACAGACACGACCGCCTCGAGGCCGCCGCCTGTTGCGACTTTTGCGCGACGAGAAGATCCGGATTCACATATTCGAATGAGTTGCCGCCCCAACCCGTCCCGATCGACAGGCTTGGCAAATACCCCGTGCGCGCCGAGCGAATGTTGAGCTGCGATGCGTACTCGCGGGATTTCTTGGCCGCCAGGTCCGGGTTCACGCGCCGAGCGAGCGAGAGCAGCGTGTCGAGCGCGAAATCGGGCGGCGACACGTTGAACTGCGTCACGAGCGCGGCTCCGGTGTCGGCCGGAACGCCCATCAGCTGAAACAGCTTCAGTTTCTCGATCTGGGCGGTGTTGTGCGCCGTCAGCGCATTCACCTGCGCCTGACCGACGGCGACTTCGGCGGTGCGCACGTCGAGGATCGTGCCCGCACCCACTTGCATCTTGGCGTTGGCCAGATCAAGCTGTCCCTGCGCCGTCTGCACGAGCGTGTCCTGCAACGCGGCCTGTGCCTGCGCCTGCAGGGTCGCGATGTACTGCGTCGTGACCTGCGAACGCAGGGCCTCCGACTGGCTGGTCACATCGGCTTCAGCAGCGGTGCGGCTGGCACGCGCCGACCGTGGCGCGAACGCGATGGCGCCGCTGATGTTGTAGTTGAGCCCGAGATTGTACTGGGACTGCCGCGAATCCGCCGAGCCGCCGCCGAGTGCGACGCCCTGAAAGATCTGCGTACCCCCCTGCTGGTACCGCGTCGTGAAGCTCGCGCTCGAGCTGGGCAGGAGCGCCGCCATAGTCTGCACGATGTTGGTTTGGGCGGTGCGAACTGAATTCTGCACCTGCAAAAAGACGGGGTTGTTTCGCCGAGCCGTCGTGATGGCATCCTCGAGCGTCAGCGGAGTGCCGCCGGTTCCCGGTCTCGCCGCGTTCGGTGCCGCTTGGGCAAGAGTGAACTGCGCGGGGATTACCAGGGCCGCGATGAAGCTCAACGAACGCATGTGGGGGGGTCCTTTGGATGGGGTCTCGTGGGGGCGTACGGAGGGGGGACGAATCGAGTTTCAGGCGGCTTCGCAATGCAGCGGCCGGAGCCCGCTCCGGGCCCCGGCCAAGCAACACACTTCCCGCTGCTCCAACGCGACGAACGGACTTGCCGGCTAGCTCGGCAAGTCGTCGCGCGTGGCTTTTATGCCAGACGCCTCTACCCGCAACAAGCGGCCAGCGGCGTCCAGCCAGAAGTCACGCCGCAGTGCGCCACTCTCCATCGAGTAGTGTGTCGCCGTGACCGTGCGGCCCGCGACCTGGATTGGCTCCATGCCGCGCGCCGTCACCGTATATGACACCGCATGGGCGCTTCGCGGATTGATCACCTGGGCACGGCCGGCCGCCGGCTTGGACAACGCCACGAAATACGTCTCGTGGAGCAGGTCATCGTCGAGGATCAGGCTGCGTCCGCCCGAAAGCGGATACTCCCGCATCGACTCGTCGCCGCGCTGGTTCCTCGTCAACACCGACAGCCGCCCCGTGGACGCCGCGGCGGTGATCTCCATGACCTTGGCGCGGCCGTCCCAGACCGTCCGCGCGTACTCGACCGGCGTGCCCGAGGCGTCGGTGCGCAGTCGCGACGTGATCCGCTGGCCGGCCGACAGCAACTGGCCTGTTGCCTGAAGCACGTCAGCGTCGAGACGGACGATCTTGAAGGTCTCGGTCTCGGTTTGGCCGCCAGGCCTGGTCACGGTGAACGCGCCTTCGTCGATGACTTGCCCCTGTCCGAAGGCGACGCCAGCGCTGAGCAGGCTCAGCACGGCAGATGAGGTAAGGGAGCGCAGGCGCATGGTAAGTTTGATACCCGGTCCAGAACGTTCAGTTCAGGTCTCATCCGGCGGTGCGATGAACACGCGCTCCCGGACGCGTGAGAGGATCCGATCGTAAATCGCCCGGCCTTTTACGGCGCCCGCCAGCGTTGGCCTTCCAATCGAACCCGGGCTTGCCCGGGGAACGCGCAGCCAGCCCCGGCGGTATCGTCGGAGCTCGTCGCGAGACATCATATAGTCCTGCGCCAGCTCGAGCCGGACCAGGGAAGGCGCAATGTACAGCAGCAGCGAGGTGTCCACCTCGTCCCCATGCATGGGCTCGGATTGGCCCTCCAGGAGGTCCGAGAAGTCTACGCTGAAGATGTCGACCACCCGAACCCTGGCGCCCGACGTGATCACGGTCGAGAGCGCCTCGAGGTGCGGATCGTGTTCGTGCGCGGTGAGCAGGATGAACTCGCAGATTCCAGTCGACTCCCAGGTGTCGATCAGGTCGTTGAGCATCCGATGGAGGGTTTTTTTGCGTAGCGACGCGTTTCCCGCGAATCCACGCTCCGTGACCACATTGACGCCGTACTCCACGGTCGGCGCGAGCAGCACGCCCGCTTCCGCCGAGAGATCGTTGGCGAGCCGCTCGACGATGATCGTGTCCGAACCGAGCGGGAGATGGGGACCGTGCTGCTCGCAGGTCCCAACCGGAACGATCAGCCGCGGATCCCGCCGAATCAGGGCGGCCACGTCCGCCGGACGCATCTCCTTCAGCCGGTGCGGCGATAGCGTACCGTGGGGCGAGGAGGGCTGACTCATTACGAACGGGCAACCGGGTCGGGTCGGGGAAGCCACGCCGCCAGGGCAGGTGAGTGCGGGCGCAACGCCGCGACGGTGGACGTGGTGGGCCGTGGCCGCCGCCGCCGCGCTGCTCGCGGTCAGCCAATGGCTGCACGCCCCGAGCGTAGAGTATCTGGTCCCGGTGCTCGTCGCCACCGTCGCGGCTGTCGCGACCTGCCTTCTCGTCACAGGTGCGCAGCGATGGTGGGCGATTGGCTCCGGCGTCGGCCTGCTGGCAGCCGCGGCATTGGCAATCTCGGCCCAGCGACAACTCTGGCTTGTCCAGCACAACTGGGACTCCTGGCGGCGAGCGGCGATCGTGGGTGGGCTCGACGCCCTGCGACAGGGACTCGACGGTGCGACTGCCCGTTCGGCTGACGTAGCCCAACAGGCGCTCGCGGCCGGCACCGATCGGCGGACCGCATTCAATCGCCTGCACGCGCTCGTCGATCGCCGTCCCGACGAGGGCGTGGTTGTCTACTCGGCCGACAGCGCCATTGCCTGGGCCGGCGCCCTGCACGCGCCGATCGACGAGCTGCACGAGGGCACGAGCGTCGTGGCCACGCCGTTCTACCTGGCGCTCCAGACCGCGACGCGGCGCGGTGACACGCGAGCCATCGCCGTCTCGCTGATCGATGCCGCGCCGCCGGGCGACCGGCTCGCCTCGACGCTGGCCAAGCCGATTGCCGCGGCGGCTCGCCTCGCGCGTTTTACCTTTGCGCCGCCGAGTGACTCGGGTACCAGCAGCGACGTTCTGCGGTACGGCATCGGCGGCCGGCGCCTGTTCGACGTGAGGGCCGTCTCTCTGCTGCAGGGCGAAGTGGCGCAGCACGTCACCGAGAGCGTCCGCGCGCGCGCCGGCGTCGCCTTCATGTTCGCGCTCGTCTGCTTCATCATCGGCGTATGGCGCGGCACTCGAATGATCTCGCAGCGCGCGGCCGCGCTCGCGGTCGGTCTGGCGTGTACGGCGCTGGTGCCGCTGAGCCAGTACTCGAACCTCACGCGCCTGTTCGATCCGGCGGTGTACTTCACCGGCGAAGGCGGGCCGCTCACCGGCAACGCCGGCGCGCTGGCGGCGACGAGTGCGCTCGTGCTGCTCGGCGTGCTCACGGTGTATCGGCGCCACGGTCAGGGCGTTTCGCTCTGGACGGCAGCCGTCGCGATCCTCCTCGTCGCGGGTCTCGGCCCGTTCCTGCTGCGCGACCTCGCTCGCGGCATTCAGCCGCCCGTTGCTGGCGTGGACGCCAGGCTCTGGCTCATTTGGCAGATTCCGCTGTTTCTTGCCGCTACGGCGGTCTTGCTCGCCGGCACCGCGGCGGGCGGCGCGGTACTCGGCCCGCGTCGCGGGGCGCCGCCCTGGATGGCGCCCGCGGTGGCCGGACTTGCCGGAGTGCTCGCGCCCGCGGTGTGGCAGGCGCCGGGGCGCTGGCCGTGGTGGTACACGATCGTGTGGATCGTCGGCATCGCGCTCCTCGCGTTGAGCCGTCGAACGCGCTTCGTGATACTGAGCGCCGCAACGGTCGCGGCATTCGGCGCGACGACGCTCGTCTGGGGCCGGACTGCCCGTGGCAGGGTCGAAGCCGCCGAGCGCGATCTCGCCAGTCTGAGCCAGCCGGACTCCATCGCCTTCACATTCCTGAATCGCTTCGGGATGAGTTTGGCGAGCGACGAGGCGCCGTCCACCCGCCAATCCCTGCTGCAGCACTACGTCGCGTCTGATATCGCCGCGGCGGGGAATCCGGTCGCACTCTCCGCGTGGCCCACCGATTCCGGACCAGTCGCCGAGTTTCGAACGGCGGACATTCCGAATCCTCGCCAGGCGGTGGCAGGCATCGTCGCACGAGCGCGGCAGGCGGGCATGGCGATCATCGAGTCCGTGCCGACCGATACTGCCGTGGAAATCGTCATGGCCGCGCCGAGCGCCGACAGTGGTGTCACGGCCGTGGTGCTCGCGCCGCGCAGCCGGCTCTTTCAAACGGATCCGTTCGCGCGACTACTCGGCCTCGAAACGGATCCAGAAGTCGAGCCGCCGTACACGCTGCGCCTTCGAGGCGGACTCGTCTCTCCGTCCGACACGAGCGGAATGACGTGGTGGCGCGAGGACAGCGAGTTGCATGGCGACTGGGTCGTGCCCACCGGGCGCGCGGCCGCATCGGCGCACGTGGAAGTCGAACTGCGCCCTCTCAATGCGCTGATCCAGCGCGGCGCGCTGATCGTGCTGCTCGACCTGGTGATCGTCGGTCTCCTGTGGCTCGCGAGCGTCGTCGCCGACGGTGGCGCGGGGCGGTGGTTCCGGGCGCGACGGCGAACGTGGGGGCGAAGCTTCCGCGCGCAATTGACGCTCGCGCTGTTCGCCTTTTTCGTGATTCCCGCAATCGCCTTCGCCACCTGGTCGTACGGCCAGCTCGCGACCGACGCGACGCAGTCACGGGCGCTCGTCGTCAGCGAAGCCCTCCGCGCCCTTCCAACGTCGCCTGAAGTGCCGCTGGCTCTCGCGGCGGAAAGTGACCGGATCGACACGCCGCTCCTCTTGTATCGCGGCGGTGAATTGCACGAAGCGAGCGATCCGCTGTACGGCGACCTCGCGCCGATCGGACGGTTCCTGCCGCCGCCGGTCGAAGTCACGCTCGCCGTGCGCGGCGAGGAAGCGGCGACCGAAGCGGAGCAAGTCGACGGCGCGCGGACGCTGTTCGGTTACCGCGTGCTCACGGCCTCCGAATCGCCGCCGCTCGTCGTCGCCGCACCGGCGCGCGCCGCCGAGCTTCCACTCGGCAGGCGGCGGCGTGATCTGGGAATTCTCGTGCTCTTCGCGACCGCGGCGGGCGCGTTGGGCGCGCTGTGGCTGAGCGGCGTTGCCGCACGCCAGCTCGCGCGGCCGATTCGAACACTGCGCGAGGCCGCGTTGTCGCTCGCCGCCGGCGCCAGAATGCCGCCCCTCGAGGGCGAGCCCACGGTCGAGTTCAATCCCGTGTTCACGGCGTTCCGGCGAATGGCGGAAGACTTGAACTCGAGCCGCACCGCGCTCGAGGAGGCGCAACGTCGAACCGCCGCCGTGCTGCGAAACGTGGCGAGCGGTGTCGTCGCGGTCGATCTCGATCGTCGCGTCTCGCTGGCCAATCCGCGTGCCGAGGCACTGCTCGGCGGCCGGCTGCCACCGGGCACGCCTCTCAATTCGGTGGCACCACGGCCAGTTGCCCCGCTGATCGAACGATTCCTTGCGTCCGGACGCGACGAAGAGGAGTTCGAGCTGTCACTGGAGCAGCAGCAACTCCGCGGCACGCTCACGCGCCTGGCTCGCGGCGGCGCCGTTCTCACCCTCGACGACGTCACCGAGCTCGCGCGCGCTCAGCGCGTGCTCGCCTGGGGCGAGATGGCGCGGCAGGTCGCGCACGAGATCAAGAATCCGTTGACGCCGATACGGCTGGGCGTGCAACACCTCCGGCGTGCGCGCGCCGACAGCCGCGTCGACTTCGATCGAGTGCTCGATCAAAACGTGAATCAGATCCTCGCCGAGATCGACCGGCTCGACGAGATCGCGCGGGCGTTCAGCCGCTATGGCGCGGGGCCCGGCGAACGCGAACGCGCGACGGTGATCGACGTCGCGGCGGTCGTGCGCGAGGTGGTGTCCCTCGAGCAAATGGGCGAGGACAGCGGCGTGGTGTGGCGCGAGTCGGGAATCGACGCGCCGGTGTACGCCATGGGGCGCGCCGATGAACTGAAGGAGGTGCTGCTCAACCTCCTCGAGAACGCCCGCCATGCTCAGGCAACGGATGTCTCGATCACCGTCTCGAGAAACGGCGACGGAGCTGCGTCTCCGGCGACGATCACCATTCGCGACGATGGCCACGGCATCCCGCCCGAGATCCTGCCGCGCATCTTCGAGCCGCACTTCTCGACCCGCACGAGCGGCAGCGGCCTGGGGCTCGCGATCAGCCGGCAGCTGGTCGAAGGGTGGGGCGGAACGATTGCCGTGGAGAGCACCGCGGGGCAGGGCGCGGTCGTCACGCTGACGCTGCGCGGGCCGTCCGCCGCCTGACCGCGTCTCGGGACGTCACTCCGTCCGCTTGTCGTCCGCGGCGCCGGCGCCGAGCATTCTCACGGTTTTGATATTCACGAATTCTCGGATGCCGAACGCGCTCAGCTCGCGCCCGTACCCCGACTTCTTCACGCCGCCGAACGGGAATCGTGGATCCGACGCCACCATGCCGTTGATGAACACGCTGCCGGCATCGAGCTCGCGGGCGAACCGCTCCATTTCG
>DATISA010000371.1:0-3332 GCA_035469245.1 Gemmatimonadaceae bacterium | reverse complement strand
GCCAGATCCGATTGGAACTGCTTTGTCTCGCCTGCATTGATCGTCACCCAACCGGACGAAAGCGATATCTGTATCTGCAGCTTGAGGGGGCGCGTGCCCGGGTTGGTCGCGATGCGCAGGTGACTGCCGTAGTAGTTGCTGCCATCGTTGCGTTGCTTCTCGTACTTCCAATCCGTGAAGAAAAGCTTCGCCTGGCCATCCGCCAGCGAGATGGTCTCCGTCCCCAAAGTTCCGGTGGGCTTGCCAAATGCCGCCCACATGTTGTCCGCGCGCTGATAGTCGAGCCGACATGGACCGGTCCAGACCGGCGTCGCTGTGTGCGTCACGGGCTGAGTCGTCGCCATAGGACCCTGGAACAGGTTGCCGAGGATGGTCACGACCGAGGAACGGAGCGAGTCCGCGCGCTGCACAAAGACTGCGAGGGTCTGCCGCAGCGCAGTGCTGTCGGTCGGGCCAAGGGTCAGGATGCCGCCCACCATGGTGGCGGCCTGTGTACGCAGCGAGTCGATCTGGCGCAGCAGCCGGCTGAACATTGCCGAATCAGCCGCAGTGGTGCTCTGAACCTGAAAGCCGCTGGTATACGGGGCCAACAGCGAGCGCAGCGAATCGAGCTGCAGCTGCAATGGCGCGAGCTTCGCCTGGCTCGGTTCCGTGCCCGCCGTCGTGGCCGTCGTCTGGGCCGTCGGCGTGGTCGTGCCCGCGGTCGTGGAGGATGAAGTCGAACCTGCCGGCTGGCCCGGTGGCGTATAAGAGGTGGTGGTCCCCGCCGGCTGACCCGGGGGCGTGTACGAAGTCGTCGGCGTCGTCTGCCCCGTCGATGTCGATCCTGTCGGCACAGCGGTGCCTGAGGTGCCCGTGCTACCGGCGGCGGCGACTGCTGCACCTGGCGTCACGATATTCGACAGCGTTCGCGGCGACACGCCGCTCGGGAAGACCGCAGTCACCGTATAGCTGTGTCCAGCGCCCGGCATGACATCCCGGTCCACGTACTTAGGATCTGTGGAGCAGAGCGCGCAGAGCATCCGGAACCCGCCCGGACTCACGGCACGGCCGAGAATGTACGCCGTGGCGCCAGGTACTGCGGTCCACGAGAGCGTGATCGCGGTGTCGCCGGTGGCGGTCGCCGTCGCCTCGGCGGGCGCCGTGACCACCTGAGCAGCCCTGTTCGGCGTCACCGCGTTGAACGCCAGCTTCCGTATTCTGCGACGATCCCTTCCGACCGCCTCCAGATACAGGCCGCTGGACACCCGGTTCATACCAGTGATGATGCCTCCGCGTCCTGATCCGCTCAGGGTGGAGATCGGGCGGCGTGCGGCGGGGTTGGTGGTGGTGTCCGGGTCGCCCGCGTAAATGCGATATTCGACGGCTCCGGGGATTTCCTCCCATGCGAGCGTCACCTGATTTGGCGCGGTCTGCGCCGCCCACATTCGTACGGACGGCGATTGCTGCGCCCGAATCGGCGTACCGCCCGCCGCCACCAAGCTCGCGGTCAGCAGGAGCGGCAACAGGCGTCCTGTCAGGTTCCGGGCGCGCCGGTCCGTGCTCACGCGATTCATGGTTGATGTCATGTTCCGTCTCCCATTGCCTCACCCTCCCTCGGCGGTGATGCCGCCGAACCGAGCGCACTCGATGGTCACTTGCAGCGGCGCACCGTCACCGGCCTTGCCGCTGACCTCGAACCGGCCGCCCATTGCGGTAGGGCGGAATGTCGAGCGGCCCGACCCTGTGGGACTGCCGCCCTTCACCGTGCTGATCACGTGCGACGCGCTCCCGCGCGTGACGCTCAGCTGGAACTGGTCTTCCGCGCCCGTGGCCTTCGGCCGCCAGTACGAGAGGGAGATGCGCGACGCGCCATTGTGATACTCGATCAACCAGAGCGCGGCGCGCGTCCCGTAGATGGATGCCTGCGGCTCGTGCCCGCACTGCCCAGTGCCGCCCAGCTCCTGGGTCTTTCCCGCTACCGTGACCGTCATCTTCACCGGCATAGCCTGCGCGCGCGCCGGCGAGCTTAGCGCCGCAGTGGCGGCGGCGATCATGCCTACCTGCGCCAGTGCGGCTCTCATTGAGATTGTGTTCATTCGAACCTCCTTTTTCCCCTATTGCGGGAGTGGCCAGATGGGCGACTCCTTGACTCGGGTTCAATTTGAGGCGCATCGTCAAACCCACTTCAACGAAGTCAACATCTTGCCATCCGATGACTTCCGTTTGATCACCCTCGGCCGCCTGGCCTTCGAAGGGGGTGAAGGCGATCCCGCCGCGGAAGCATTACGTCGTCAGCGCCGCAAGCTTGCGGTGCTCGCTGTCCTCGCGCTCGCCCGCGAGCCTCTCTCGCGCGACGCGCTCGTCGAGATGTTTTGGGGCGACCAGGACGAAGCCCGTGCCCGGCATTCTCTGAGTGAGGCGCTCTCTCACCTGCGGCGCGTGTTGGGCCCAGACGCCGTCACCGCGCGCGGGTTTGAGGTCGCGCTGAGCGAACGCGCTCCGCTGCGGGTGGATGCGCTGGACTTCCGGGTCGCGACGCGCACCGAGAGCTGGGCGGAAGCACTGGCCCTGTACGGCGGCCCCTTTCTCGACGCGGTGCACCCGGGCGAAAGCGCACGGCTGGAGGCGTGGCTGGATGGCGAGCGACGCGCACTCGCAGCGCTCTACGTCCGCGTATGCGAGGCGGAGTACAGCTGTCTGCGCTCGAACCAGCAGTGGGAGGAGGCAGCCGTCGTCGCCCGTCGCTGGGTGGACGCCGACCCGCTGGCCGAGGCGGCAGCCCTCGCGCTCCTCAGGGCGCTGGAAGCGCCGGGCACGGCTGAGGCGGACGCGCGTGCCCTGAAAGAGTATGAGGCGTTGCGCGCGCGGCTCTCCCGGGACTTCAGCACCTCCCCCGGCCCTCGGGCGCAGGGGCGCGCGGCCGTCCTGGCCGAGCGGGTTGCACAGACCTCACCAGCGCCATCGGTCGCTGCCTCTGTTCCGGTCCCGATTTCGTCTGCTGCACTCGCCTCTCCGGCGGCCACCGTCGATCGCGACCGGAGCCGCCCGCGTCACCTTCGCCGCGCGGTGGTATCTGCGGCGCTGGCGCTGGCGGGGCTTGTGGGGTGGCGGCTCTGGTCCGCGCAGCCGACGCCGCACCCGCCGGCCGGCATGGTCGCGGTGCTTCCTTTCGCCGTCTCGGGTGGCGGCGAGTACGGCTATTTGCGCGAGGGAATCGTCGACCTGCTCAGCGCCGACCTTGACGGCGCCGGGCCGTTCCGCAGCGCCGACCCGCAGGCGGTGATGGTCGCCGTACGAAATGCACACGGGACCAACGCCGCCGAAGACGCGTCAGGCGCGGCGACGCGAGT
>DATISA010000370.1:0-12566 GCA_035469245.1 Gemmatimonadaceae bacterium | reverse complement strand
TCACGCCGCGCGTCGGGCGAGCACGCGATCGATGAATTGCTGCACCAGCGCCGCCGGCACCGCCACGCCAAGCCCGTTGACGACCATGCTGTTGATCCCGACGAGTCGCCCCTCGGCGTCGACCAGCGGACCACCGGAGTTTCCCGGCGCGAGCCGAACGTCGGCGACGATCCATCGCGGCGCGCCGGTTCGGCGATCGCGCGCGACGTCGTGCAGCACGCCCATTGCCAGCGCGTCGCGAACGCCGAGCGGGTGGCCATGAGCGAAGAGCAGCTCGCCCGGGCGCAGTGATTCGGCGTCGCGAAGCTCCAGCGACGGCCCTCCTCCGCTGAGTGACGGTGAGGCGAGCAGCGCGAGATCATGTGGCGGATGGTAGGCGATGACCCGCGCCTCGCGCCAGCGTCCGTCGCTCGACACTTCGATCGTCGCGCCGCGCGGAACACAGTGCGCGTTGGTGACGACGAGTGCCGTCGCGCCGCCCTCCCAGATCAGGCCGGTGCCGGCGCTGCCGGTGTCACGCGTGCGCACTTGCACGACTGCGCGTGCCAGCGAATCGGCGAGCGATGTTGCCGCCGATCGGAAGACATCCGCTGTGTCGAGTGGCGCGGTGGACATCGTCATCGATCATCCTCCTCGTCATCGTCGCCGCGCGCCGCGCGGTCGATCGGCGTGACCGACGACTTCACCACCGAACCACCGCGGAGAAGTTCGACCTCGATCGCGGCGCCCTCACCCACGTTGCTCAATGCGTCGAGCAGGTCTGTTGGGTGACGGAGCGGTTGCCCGCCCACCGCGAGCAGAACGTCGCCGATCAGGATTCCGGCGGAATCCGCCGGCGATCCGTCGGCGAGCGAGACGATGACGAGCCCCGAGTCGTGCGACAACTTGTTACGCGCGACGGTGGCCGCGTTCAAACTGACGTGCTGCACGGCGACGCCGATGAATGGACGCCGCATGTGCCCGTGCGCGAGCAGCGCGTCCACGACCCGGTCGACGGTCGGCGCCGGAAGCGCGACCGGCACGCCGCGGGCGAGCGCCGAGTTGTCGACGCCGATCACCGCGCCGCTCGCGTCGACGAGCGGACCACCAGAGAAGCCGTCGTAGATCGAGAGGTCGAGCCGAAGGACCCGGCCGATACGCCCACCCTGCGCGCTGCGCCATTCGTCAGCGACCGCGCTCACGATCCCGAAGCTCGCCGACACGCTGCGTCCAGGCCGGCCAACGGCGAGCACGAGCGATCCGATACGCGCCGAGTCCTCCGACGCCCGCTGTGCGACAGGGGCGCTCGCGCCGTTCAGCTTCAGCACGACGAGGTCCGTGGCCCCGTCGCGTCCGATCACGGTCGCCCTTGCCGGCTCCCCGCTCGGCAAACTCACTGCGACTTCGCCGTCACGACGCGTGGTGTGGCTCGCCGCGACGATGATCCCGTCGCGCCAGATCACGCCGCTGGACGGAATGCGCCGACGCGCGTGAATGGCGACGATCGATCGGCCCGCCGTATCGACGGCGTCGGCAAGGCTCGCCGAGAGTTGGGCGAGTGGATTGGTTGATTTGGACGGTGTCATGCGATCCCTGAGGCGAATGCCTGAAGTGAACCCACGGATCGCATGTTACGCGGAGCGCGCGACGGCTCACCATCGGATAAATGGGTGAGGGCGCAGCTCACGGCCCACGACACGCACACGCTACTTCGACGCGACGTTCACCATGACCGTCTGACAGGTTCAGTCCAGCACCGCTGCTGCGCGAGGCTCATCGTCGCAAGGCGGCCTGCCAGGGAAAGCCTGATTCTCGATCTCGACGCGCTCGATCCGCGGAAGTACATTGGCGTAACCTCCCAGGCCTACCACGGTGGGCGACATCACGGGCATCCTGTCCGAGCTGCGCGGGGCGAGCCGCGAAGAAGTGCTGGGTCGCCTGGTGCCGCTGTTGTACGCTGAGCTAGCGACGCTCGCGCGTGCCCAACTTCGCAACGAGCGGCCGGGCCACACGCTCCAGACCGCGGATCTCGTCCACGAGACGTACCTGAGGCTCGCCGGCGCGCGCGCTCCCGCGTGGGAGGAACGTCGCCACTTCTTCAGTGCCGCGGCCGAAGCGATGCGCCGCATTCTCATCGAGCACGCGCGCCGCCGCTCGCGCCTCAAGCGTGGCGGCGACCGAATCCGGGTGTCCCTGAGCGAGGCGAATGTCTCAGCCGACGATAACCCGGAAGAATTTCTGGCCCTCGACGACGCGATTCGGCGCCTTGAACAACAGGACGCCCGGGCCGCCGAGATCGTGCGCCTGCGCTTCTTCGCCGGGTTGTCGGTCGAAGAGACGGCGAACGCGCTCGACATCTCCGAACGCACCGTGAAGCGGGAGTGGGCGGTTGCCCGGGCGTGGCTGTTCGACAAGCTGCGCGACACGGCACCGCCGGAGGATGACCATGTCTGAGACTCAATGGAATCGCGCGAAGCAGGTGTTCCACGAGGCGCTCGAGAAGTCGGGTCCCGCACGCGACGCACTCGTCGCCTCGGCGTGTGGCGACGATCAGCAACTCCGAGTCCAGGTGCACGCGCTGCTCAGGGCCCACGACGAAGCGGGAAACTTTCTCGCGTCCCCTGACGGGATCATGAGCGAGGCGGCGCGGGCGGTGGCCGCGCTCGCGGCCGACGAAGCGCCCGAAGGGCCGGGAAGTCGCATCGGACGCTACAAGCTCCTTCAGTCCATCGGCGAAGGCGGCTTCGGCGAGGTCTTCATGGCCGAGCAGGAGGAGCCCATCCACCGTCGCGTCGCGCTCAAGATCATCAAGCTCGGCATGGACACGAAGGAGGTAATCGCGCGCTTCGAGGCCGAGCGACAGGCGCTCGCGATGATGGACCATCCCAACATCGCGAAGGTGCTGGACGCCGGCGCCACGGAATCGGGCCGCCCGTACTTCGTGATGGAGCTCGTTCGTGGCGTGCCGATCACGGAGTACTGCGACACGAACCGTCTGGACACACGTGAGCGCCTGATGCTCTTCGTCGACGTGTGCCGCGCCGTGAACCATGCGAACGAAAAAGGAATCGTCCATCGCGACATCAAGCCCTCGAACGTGATGGTGACGCTGCACGACGGTACGCCAGTGCCGATGGTGATCGACTTTGGCGTCGCGAAGGCCACCAACCAGCGACTCACCGAGAAGACGCTCTTCACCGCGTTCGGACAGTTCATCGGCACGCCGGCGTACATGAGCCCCGAGCAGGCCGCGCTCAGCAACGAGGAAGTCGACCGCCGCAGCGACGTCTACTCGCTCGGCGTGCTGCTCTACGAGCTGCTAACCGGTACGACGCCTCTCGAGGCCGACGCACTGCGCTCCGCGGCGTTCGTCGAGATGCTACGCCGCATCCGCGAGGTGGACCCGCCAACCCCCTCGGACCGCCTGCACACGCTGGGCGAACGAGTGAACGAGATCGCCAGTCGGAGGCGCGTGGCTCCCGGTGCGCTCGCGAAGCTAGTGCGCGGGGATCTCGACTGGATCGCGCTGCACGCGATGGAGAAGGACCGGCGGAGGCGGTACGCGACGGCGGCGGAATTCGCGGCGGACATCGAGCGGTATTTTCGCCACGAGCCAGTGAGCGCGCGTCGTCCGAGCGCCGCGTACCGCTTGGGGAAATTCGCGAAGAGGCGACGCGCACCGCTGCTCGCGGCAGCGGCGGTGGCCTTGGCGGTCGGGCTGGGCGGTGCGCTCGGGCAGTACGGCCCCCTCGCGCGCGCTGGCGACGTTGGAGGACCGGTGCGTCGCCTGGTGTGGGATAGTGCCGGCGCTTTCAACGCGGGCATGACGACGCCCGACGGTCGCCACAGACTGCGCTACGACGGAAGCAGG
Organism: Gemmatimonadaceae bacterium; assembly: GCA_035469245.1. GTDB lineage: Bacteria > Gemmatimonadota > Gemmatimonadetes > Gemmatimonadales > Gemmatimonadaceae > JAQBQB01. Next base: position 8,716 of record DATISA010000370.1, on the reverse strand, counting down.
CGCGCGTTCGAGCTGATCGACCTCGAGACGCACGCATCCCGGCTGCTCACGCGCGATGGTCCTGACACCATGCAGGCGTACCCGTTCAGTCCACTCCTTTCACCCGATCGGCGTTCGATCGCGGCGATGGTCACTCCGGGTCCGGTGCCCAAGTGGGAGAACGCGGAGCTCCGCATCTTTGCCGTGAACGGCGAGGGCGAAGGTCGGCGCATCGCGGAGTGGAAGGGCGCGCTGCGGTGGGCCATCGCATTCGCGTTCTCGCCGGGCCAGAAGGCCGTGTGGACCTACGTCATGCGGCCCGACGCGAGCGCCGAGGTCGCGTCGATCGACGTCGCAACCGGCACCGCGCGCGTGATCAAGCGGTTCACCCAGAGACTGCACACGCAACATCCGTCGTTGTCGCCCGACGGGCGATTCATCACGTATCAGGATGCCGATAGCGGGGCCGCGCCGCCCGACGTCTTCATCATGCCGACGGATGGCCGTCCCGTGGTGCGGATCGAGCATCCCGCGCGCGACGTGCTGCCCGCCTTCACGCCCGACGGATCGGGCGTCGTATTCCTGAGCAATCGCGACGGGCAGAACGATATATGGTTTCAGCCGATCGCGGACGGACATCCCGCGGGCGAGCCCCGCAAGGTGTGGGCGGACGCGAACCCCTATGGCCAGACGCAGTCGTTCGGGCAGAACGGAAGCCTCTTCTACTATTTCGCGACCAACGGCTGGGAGCTCTACACCGCGGACATCGATCTCGACCGCCACACCATCGGCGCGCCGCAGCGCCTGCCTCCACGTCCCGGCGACATGAACGATGCGCCGGAGTTCTCTCCCGACGGTCAATTTCTGGCGCACCTGCGGGACCGGGGGCACCGTGTGGTGCTCCGCGAAGTCCGGACCGGACAAGAACGCGAGTTTCCGCTCCCGAGCACGGTGACTGCGGTCGGTGGCGGGCTGGATTTTTGCCCCGACGGCCGTTCGTTACTCGTGACGGGCTACTCGCAGCCGCACGCACTCGCCCTGCACGTCCAACTCGAGCGCGGCGGCGTGGAGCAGATCATCATGGGTCCACGTCCGTCGCGCCCGGTGTGCGTGGGCGACGCGATGATCTACGTGCGCCACGACGCGAACGACTCGGCGGCGATCGTGCGGCGGTCCTTCGCTACGGGAGAGGAGACGGTTCTGCTTCGCGGACGGTCCAACCTCTTCGTTGTCGGCGGCACCGGCGGCCTCTATCGGTCACCACACGCGGATCGGATCGCGTTCACCGAGCGGACCGACAGCGAACGCGTGTTCGTTTTGTCGGCGCGCGGCGGCTCGCCCAAAGTCGTCGCGTCGTCGCCATTGGTCCGCGTCGGGCCTCAGTCGTTCAGCGAGATCCAATCGATCATGTGGTCGCCGCGCGGCGACGAGGTGCTACTCGTGCGCTCACCGATCACGCCGAAGCCAAGCGATGCTCCGGAAGTTGCGGTGTGGCGCGTGCCGCTCGATGGGGGAAAGGCGGTCGAAGCCGCGCGCATGCAGCTCCCGGCGTACAAGGGTGGTATCTGGGGGTCCCGGGCATACACGATCCATCCCAGCGGGACGCGCATCGCATTCGTGCGGAGCGCGGGCTTCGTCGCGCAGGAGTGGGCAATCGACAATCTGCTTCCTTTCATCAAGTCGGGACGCAGCGTGGTCGTACCCGTCAGGCAGTAGAGGAGGGCGCGAACCGTAGTGGAGCGCAGGCCACCTGTCGCGCTACTTCGCGGCGACGTTCACCATCACCGGCCCCATGTCGCGCTTCACCGTCGGCACCGTCTTGAGATACCGGTAGATCGAGCGCAGGTCGTCCTCGTCGATGCGCGAGAACGCCTGCCAGGGCATCGGTGAACCCGCAACGAGGCGGCCCTGCCGGAATCGAGCGACGAACTGATCCTCCGTCAGGCGCCCGAGTCTACCCGTTTCGGGATCGGACGTGATGTTCGGCGGCGACCACGAGTGACCGGGATCGGTGGACTCGATGAGCCCCGTCGCGCCGCCGAATCGCGGGCCAACGAGCTTGCCCGTCTTCTGATTCCGTTCAGTGTGGCACGCCCAACAGAGCGCCACCGACTCCACCAGATAATGCCCCGTCTCCACCGACGCGCCGTGCGGCGCCTTTGCGAGCGGCGTACTCGATGGGCCGACGGGATTCGAGAGCACCGTCGCCTTGACGATCTTGCCGAGCAGTCGGAATTGGTGCGCTGGGACCACGTTGCGGACGGGCGCTTGCGTGCGCAGGTACGACACGACCGCTAGCAAGTCATCGTCGGCGAGTCCCTGCATCTCCATGAACGGTAGGAGCGCGCGTCCGTCGTGGCCCACACCGTAGCGCAGCGCGCGCGCAATGGCGCTGTCGCCGACGTTCCCCAGCCCCGTCTCACGATCGGGCGTGAGATTGCGCGTGTAGAACTTGCCCGGCGGAATGTCGAACGCGAAGCCGCCGACGAGCGGCACGTCGGCCCCGGTCATCCACGCGGCGCGCTGCGACGGATCGCCGTGGCAGGCCGCGCACGGCGCGGCGACGCGAACGATGTAGTGTCCGCGCGCGACGACCGCGGAATCGGTCGATGCGACCACCTTGGGATATGGCGCGTCGAACGTCGGGTGCTGGCGAGATGCGACGAACACGGCGAACGCGGCCACGATGACGATGAGCGTTCCGCCGGCGATGCGAAGTGCTTTGCGCATGGTCGGGATGCGAGGGAGGTTGGCGGTGGCCACCAATATGGCGAACGGGAACCTTGTGTGCGCGTACGCATGAGGCGTGGTCGCTATCGACGCCGCGCCGCCAACTGCGCCTCGAGCTCACCGAGCCAGCCCGTCCACACGATGATCTCGTCCGCGCCGTCCCCCAGGGCGCGGCCCACGAGAAACTCGTGCCCGTCCGGCGTCACATCGAACGACGCGCTGAGCGCCGCGGGGTCGGCGCCGTAGTAGTTCCCCTCGAACAGCTTCCGCCGCGCCTCGACCGTGAGCGTGCCGCCCGATGGCGCGACGTCCGCCGCCATGAACGCCGAGCCGCTGCGGTAGAACACGCGTCGCGAATCGCCGGACCAGACCGCCTGGTTGCCGCCCTCGGTCGAGATCTGGACCCGCTGGCCGTTCCCGGGAAACGGCCGCACGTACACCTCGGGCCGGCCCGACTCGTCGGACGTGTAGGCCAGCCAGCGGCCGTCGGGCGAGAAGCGCGGCGCGTATTCGTTCGCCGCCGTCGCGACGAGCGGTGTGTCCACCGAGTCGCCGCCGATCCGGCGCAGCACGAGGTTGAATCCGCCCTCCCCGTATCCGGTGACGAGGACCGCCGCTGTGCCGTCAGGCGAGAGGGCGAGGCTGTAGAACTTGTTCCCCTGCGTCGACGGGATGCGCGACGCGGAGTCGGCGCCGTCTGACGACTGCCACTGCGGGCCCGTGCGTCCAACCATCGCCGCGACTCGCCGCCCGTCGCGAGTCCAATCGAGCGCCTGCGCGGCCAAGAAGCCCGTCTTCGACGTCGTCCGATCGGCGACGTTCAGCATCCACACGCTTCTGGCACCATGGAGCGGCGCGCTGATCGCGGCACGCCTTCCGTCGGGCGAGAAGCGTGGAATGATCGACGACACCGTGTCGGAAAGGAGTGCCTGACCCTCGCCGTGCTCGTTCACGAGCGCGACCTGATACCGGCTGGATTGCACGCGCATCGCCATCGTGCCGTCGCTCGCCATGACCGCTTCGCTCACGCCCTCCGGCGCGCCGTTGACCCGAACGGGCTCGCCCACCACACGCCGCCCGCGCTCGTCGAAGCGAACCGCCATCATCGCGCCGCCGTCGAGGTACACGAGGATGCCGTTCGCGACGCCGATGATCCGGTCGAGTGGAAAGTCGAGCGTCGCCCAGTGATCGCCTGACAGCGTGCCCACCCCGAGTTGCCTGGGGGCCTGCCCTCGAGTGGTCATGTGAACGTCCACATAGAGCACCGTCTCGCCGTCGTCGAGCACCTGCGGATCGTGATGCATCGATGCCGGCTTGGGATTCGTGAGGACGGTCAGCGCGGTGTCGCCGCTCTCGGAAACGCGGGTCAGCCCCCAGAGCTTCGGGGAAAACGACGGCATCCCCAACACCAAACCGTGCTTGGCGCTCCAGGCTATGCCGGCGGGCAAGGTCGTCTTGATGACGGGCCGGATCCGTCCGCCGTCGAGCGGCACGATCCTGAGGCTGTCGTCCGCGCCCTGAACGGCAATCGATCTTCCGTCCGGCGAAACCGCGACTTCCGCCGCGCCTTCCGTCCCTGCCAGCGCCGCGGAGTTGATGTCGCCGAGCGCGCGCGTGTAGACGCGGCTCACGCCGCCCGTGGTCGACAGATACGCGATGAGCCGCCCGTTGGCGGAGATGCTCAAACCGCCGTCGTACCTGCTTCCCGGGTCGCTCAATCGGGCCGCGGAGAAGCGCATGGGCTTCTCCGGGGCCGCACTCGGCCGGCGGGCCAACGATGCCACGAGCGCGAGCGCCAGCACGACCGCGGCCGCGGTGGGAATCCAGAAGCGGCGCCGTTCACCGGACGACAGCCCGGCGCGCGCGGCCTCCGTCCCCGTCGTGAACGCCGGATTTGCGAGCGCGTCGCTGAACGCTTTAGCACTCTCGAAACGATCGGCCGGGATCTTCTCGAGGGCTTTGGCGAGTGCTGCCACCACGTTGGGCGGCACGTTCTTGCGCATCGTATTCACCGGCGCCGCCTGCTCGGTGATGATTTTCATGATGACCTGCTGCGCCGCCCCGCCGACGTGCGGCGGCTGGCCAGCGAGCATCTCGTACAGCACCGACGCCAGCGAGTACACGTCGCTCCGCGGCGTGATCTCCTTCTCCGCCGTCGCCTGCTCCGGTGACATGTAGTGGGGCGTGCCGAGCGAGAGGCCCGTCTCGGTCATCCGGCCGCCGGCAGCGGCGGAGACAGCGAGCGCGATCCCGAAATCCATCACCATCGCACGCCCGTCGTGCAGCAGGATGTTCTCGGGCTTGATGTCGCGATGAATGACGCCGTGCCGGTGCGCGTAGTCGAGCGCGTCCGCCACCTCGCGCGCGATGCGCACGGCCTCCTCGACGCCGAACTGGGTCTCGCGATTCAGCTTGTCGCGGATCGTCTCGCCCTCGATGTAGGGCATGACGTAGTAGAGCAACCCGTCGGCAGTGCCGGAGTCGAACAGCGGCAGAATGTGCGGATGCTGCAGCGCCGCCGTCGTCTTGATCTCGACCACGAACCGTTCGGCGCCGAGTACGGCGGCCAGCTCGGGTTTGAGAACTTTGATCGCGACCTTGCGATCGTGCTTCAGGTCATGTGCGAGGTAGACCGTGGCCATCCCGCCCGCGCCGAGCTCGCGCTCGATGCGGTAGTGGTCAGCGAGGGCAGTGCTGGGTGTGAGCGGAGTGTGCGGTTCGGCGGGTCGACTCGCGTCGCGTGTCATGGCCCCGAAGATGGCGGTGGGCCGGGTCGGGCACTACCCCTGATTGCGAGGACACGAACGCCGTGGATGCGGCGAGTCGAGTTGGAACAAGGGGGACACGAAAGAAGCAAAGAACAACACATCGAACCCGGTGGCGCGAGGCTGACGTCGCTCAACGAGCCGAGAAGGAACTTTGATTGGAACGGCCGCTCGGGATGCCACCAGTGCCGTCCCGAGCGGCTGTTCCCAAAGAATGTTCGTCCGGGCGCGTTGAGCGAGGAGGCGTCGGCGTTGAGGTTGGATCCTGCTCTTTTTGTGTCTTTTTCGTGTCCCCCAATTGTTCCAACTCGACCGGCCAGCTAGTCCAACACCGCCGCAAAATACTCCTCGAGATCGATCCTGAGCGGCTCGAACTCGGCTCGTGCATGCCACGCCAGCGTCTCGATGAGAATCTCCGGTCGGTCGTCGCTCGGCCGCCATCGCTCGAACGCTCGCGCGTCGAGATCGACGATCCAGTACTCCGGCACGCCTTCGTCGAGGTAGATCTTTCGTTTCTTGATCCGATCGGCTCGTGCCGTGGACGGCGAGAGGGCTTCAACGGCAAGCAGGAGCGATTTGATGTCACGCCACGTCTTGTGCCTCGTGCCCGGCTCCTCGGGCAGGACGAACAGATCGGGCTGGAGCAGCCGCTTGGGCGAGAACTCGATGTCGGCCGGGGATAGCAGCACCTCGCCCAGCGCGTGCGCATCGACGTACGGACGCACGCGAACGTAGAGTTCCAACAGCGCGCGCTGGTGCAGCAACGCCGGCGCCGGCGTCACGAACAGCTCTCCGTCGAGCACCTCGTACCGATTGCCGTCGTCCGGCAGCGCGCGCGCCAGCTCGGCGGTCCATTCTCCCTGTTGCACCGGCATGGCCATAGCGTACCCTCGGCTCGGCAGTTTGAGCAAGCGAACATACGCCGAGGGTAGCGGGCGATGGGCACGTCGCCATGACCATTCTAGTGCGACCAGCGCCGCCGTTTGGGTGAATCGATCAAGCGGTAGAATTTCGGACTCGGCCCGAAGTGGAGCAGCATCCCGACCTGGAACTGGCTCGCGCGCAAATAGCTCAGGATCTGAGGCTTGGCCGCGGGTGAGAGCTTCTCCGTTGCCTTGGCCTCGACGATGACCGCATCATCGACGACCATATCGAGCCGCTGCCAAGCGACGTGTCGATCGTGGTACTGCACCGACACCGCCAACTCCCGCACGACTTCGTGACCCCGCGCCCTCAACTCACACTCCAGCGCCCCCGCGTACACGGCTTCATTCAGCCCGTAGCCGTAGTAGTTGTATACGGCAAAGAACGCGGCGACGATCAACTGGACGCGCTCCGCCTCGAGAAGTTCTCCTCGCATGACCGCGATCGTATACGGCTGCGAGCCAGCTTCCACCATCCTCTGGGTTCGAACCGGGGCGTTTCGTCGCGGCGGGTCGGGTTGGAACAAAGTTGGACACGAAAAAAGCACAAAAGGGCTGCATCCAACCTCAGCACAGAAGCCTCCTCGCTCAACGCGCCCGGACGAACGTTTTTTTGGCACTGCTGCTCGGGACGCCACAAGAAACGTCCCGAGCGGCGTTCCCCAAGAAATCTCGGCTCGTTGAGCGACGTCAGCGTCGCGCCACCGGGTTCGATGTCTTGTTTCTTGCTTCTTTCGTGTCCCCTCTTGTTCCAACTCGACTCGGCGCGCGCCTTGGCCGGAACGGGCACTTAGGCTGCGTCGTGAACTTGCCCAACGTCGGCCGACACCTCACCATCCAGCATACGGAGGCATTTCTTTGTTCCCTGTCGCGCGTCGTCTACCGCACCTGGTCCTCATCGCCGCCTTGAGCGCCTGCGTCGCCCGTCAGGCACCCGCGCCGGTCGCGCCCGCCCGATTGCGGATCATCGGGACGAACGATTTCCACGGCGCCCTCGAGCCGCGGCGCATTGGCGGAGCTCGACGCGGCGGCGCGGCCGCCCTCGCAGCGGCGATCGCGCGCGCCGAGTCGGAGTGCGTTGCACCGGCGTGTGAATGGATCCTCGTCGACGCCGGCGATGAGTTTCAAGGAACACTCGCGTCGAACCTGGCGTTCGGCCGGCCGATCTCCGAGATCTTCAATCACCTCGGCTACGCGGCAGCCGCACTCGGCAACCACGAATTCGATTGGGGGCAGGACACGCTTCGCGCGCGAATGCGCGACGAACGCTATGACGTGCTGGCAGCCAACGTGCGCTACACCGACGGCCGCGACGTGCCATGGATTCGCGACGACACGCTCATCACGCGCGGTGGATTTCGGATTGGCGTGGTCGGACTTCTCACTCGCAGCACGACGACGGCGGCGAAGGCGAGTCTCATCCAGGGACTCCGCTTCGACGACCCGGCGCCGATCGTCGACAGCCTCGCCGCCGACCTTCGCCGGCGCGGGGCCAACACCGTCATCGTCGTCGCTCACATGGGTGGATTCTGCGACCAGGAAGGAACGAGCAATTGCCGCGGTGAGATCTTCGACATGGTCAAGGCGCTCAAGCAGCCCGTCGATGCGGTCATTGCCGGCCACTCGCATTCTCTCGTGAACACTGTCCTCAACGGCGTACCGATCGTGCAGGCCATGTCTTCGGGTGTCGCCGTCGACGTGGTCGACATTCCATTCGACCGCGCGAGCGCATCAACCCGGCACGAGGTCCGTCCGGCATACACGGACTCCGTCGTGCCAAATGCCTGGGTGGCGGAGCGCGTCGCTGCCGCCCAAGCGGCGGTCGCCGCCAAGGCGTCAGCCGTGATCGCCACGTCGGCGCAGGAGCTTCGACAAACCGACGACTCGCCGCTCGGCGATTTCGTCGCCGACGCGATGCGCGCCGCCGGCCACGCGGATTTTGGCGTGATGAACCACGGCGGCGTCCGCGCGCCGCTCCATGCGGGAACGGTGCGATATAGCGACGTGTTCGAGATCTCACCCTTTGGCAACGTGCTGTACAAGATCACGGCGAAAGGTGCCGACATGCGGCGCTACTTCGAGAAGATCGTCGGCGGACGGAATCCGAATGCGTGGGTGAGCGGTGTGCGCATCGTCTACGACTCGACGCGCAGCGCGGGGTCTCGCATCACGTCGCTCACTCTGGCCGACGGCCGGCCGTTCGACGACGCGGCGACCTATTCGGTCGTGATCAACGATTTCATGCTCACGGGCGGCAGCGGCCTGGGATTCCCGGGCCAGCCGATCGCGTCCGAGCCGATCAATGTCACGGACCTCGAC
>DATISA010000369.1:0-4534 GCA_035469245.1 Gemmatimonadaceae bacterium | reverse complement strand
GGAGGAGCTCGAAGCGTCATACTATCCGCACGACGTGCCAAAGACCGGGTCGCGCATGGTGCCATTTTCGCGCGAGTTGTACATCGAGCGGGACGATTTCATGGAGAACCCGCCGAAGAAGTTCTTCCGCCTTGCACCGGGCCGCGAGGTACGCCTGCGGTATGGCTACTTCATCACGTGCACCGATGTGCTGAAAGACGCGTCGGGCAACGTCGCCGAGCTGCGATGCACGTACGATCCGGCGACGCGCGGCGGCGATGCGCCCGACGGTCGCAAGGTCCAGGGCACGATCCACTGGGTCTCCGCGGCGCAGGCGCTGGATTGCGAGCTCCGGTTGTACGACAAGCTCTTTCGCGTCCCCGATCCGGACGCCGTGGAGGAGGGACAGGACTTTCTGAGCATGCTCAACTCGGAGTCCCTCGTCGTCGTCCGTGGGGCCAAAATCGAGCCGAGCGTGGCAAGGGACCCAAAGGGCTCGCGATACCAGTTCGAGCGTGTCGGGTATTTCACCGGCGACCCCCTGGATTCGAGGCCGGAAGCCCTGGTGTTCAACCGAACGGTGACGCTGCGGGATTCCTGGGCGAAGATCAAGAACAGTTGATTCGCGCCTGAAACGCTACCCGGAAGGGGTCGTCATTTAGATACTATGACGACACTTCCTCGTAGGCTCGGGCGAGGCATCGCGGCCGTCGCGATGACCTGGCTGCCGCTCGGGGCCGCGCCGGCGCAGGCCACAGCGCTGCAGGTAGCTCCCGCCGGGCCGCACGGACCGCTGCCGACTTCGAGCAAGCACATGCTCTTCCGTGTGCATGGCCCGAACGGCGCCACGGTGTACCTGCTTGGTTCGGTGCATCTCCTTTCGGCCGATGCGGCAACGCTGCCGCCGCAGGTCGATACCGCATTCGCGCACGCGAAATCGGTGTCCCTCGAAACGAGCTTCGACAGTGTCGCGGCGCACGCGCAAGAGTTGATGATGCGTGGTCGATTCAGCGACGGGTCGACACTCCGCTCGACGCTTTCCCCGTCGGCCGCGGCCAAAGTCGACACGCTGCTCCGCGGCTATGGTCTGACGCTGGACCAGGTGAACGGGTTCAAGCCGTGGTTCGTGGCGATGCTGCTGTCGCAGGCCGCAATGCAAAAAATGGGATTCCAGGCACAGTACGGCGTGGACATGCAGCTCAACGCGCGCGCCAAAGCAGCAGGAAAGCCCGTGCTCGGACTCGAGAGTCCGGACTTCCAGCTTGGTTTGCTCGATGGCCTCAGTCGTGCCGATCAGGAGCAAATGCTCATGGACGGCACACCGCCGGAACAGGCGGCGAAAGACCTGTCGACGATTCGTGATGCCTGGGCTGCAGGAAACGCTTCGGCGCTCGACAGCCTGTTGAATCGACACCTCGACAAGGCGCCCAGTCTTCGCAACGCGCTCCTCACGAGCAGGAATCGCAACTGGATTCCCAAGCTCGATATCCTCATCACGGGGAATGACGACGCGCTCGTCGTCGTGGGCGCTGGACACCTGGTGGGAAAGGACGGCGTCATCGAGCTGCTCAGGGCGAAGGGGTACACGATCGATCAGATGTGAGCCAGTCTTAGCGCAGCGGCGAAGGGGCGGGGGCGGCGTCGATCCGACGTCGCCCCTTTCTTGTGCCCGCGACCGACGTAGCTTCCGACGGCCTCTTCCCGACCGCACGTGCTGCCTCTCATCGGAATACTCATCGTCGTCGGCGGTTTTTCACTGCGCGTCAATCCGCTCGCGGTCGTGACAGCTGCGGCGCTCGCAACCGGTCTCGCCGCGCACCGCTCTCCGGTCGACGTGATCTCGGCGTTCGGGAGAGCGTTCGTCGACAGTCGATCCGTTCCGGTCGTGTGGCTCGCGCTTCCGGTAATCGGGCTCCTCGAGAGCGCCGGTCTCAAGGAACGGGCGCGAATGGTCATTTCGCGTATTCACATGGCGACCACCGGCCGTCTCCTGTTGGCGTACCTCGCGCTGCGACAGCTCACGTCGGCGCTCGGCCTGACCTCACTTGGCGGACACCCGCAGATGGTTCGGCCGCTGATCGCGCCAATGGCCGAGGCGGCGGCCGAAAACCGCCTTGGCGAATTACCGGATCGCACGCGCTATCGGATTCGCGCGCACGCCGCCGCGGCCGACAACATAGGCTTGTTCTTCGGCGAAGACATCTTCATCGCCATTGGGTCCATACTCCTGATCCGCGGCTTCCTCGAGCAGAATGGGTTTCGGGTCGAGCCCGCAAGCCTCGCGGTATGGGCGATACCCACCGCGATCTCGGCGTTCGTGATCCATGGCACGCGCCTCACCTTGCTCGATCGGTCGCTGCGCGACGAGGTGACCCGCGCGAAGCGTGACGCCGCATGATCACGCTGGAGTTCGTGAATGTGCTGATGGGCCTCATGATGGGGGGCGTGGCCATCGTGAATCTTCGAGACCGCACGAGCCGCAAGCGTTACAACAACGCGGCGTTCTGGGGCCTCTACGCATTCACGTTTCTCGCCGGTTCCTACCTTCCGAACTTCGTCAACGGCGTTCTCGTGATTGCGATGGTTCTCATCATGGCGATCGGGAAGCTCGGTGGCCCGCCGCCCGAATCGTCGCCGCGCGCCGCGCGCGAGGCCAGCGCGTTGCGATGGGGGAATCGTCTGTTCATTCCGGCCCTGACGATTCCGGCGGTCACATTACTCGGAACACTCCTGCTCAAGCGTGTGTCGCTGAACGGCACACCGCTCGTCGATCCGAAACAGGTCACGCTGATCTCCCTCGGTCTTTCCACGGTGATCGCCCTCATCGTCGGCATGGTCATGCTGCGGCCGCCCCTGCGCGCGCCAATGGTGGAGGCGCGCCGGCTCATGGATGCGGTGAGCTGGGCAGCCGTGCTGCCACAGATGCTCGCGGCGCTGGGCGCGATGTTCGCGCTGGCGGGGGTTGGCCCGATCGTCGCCGGGATCATCGAGCGCTGGATTCCTTTGCACACCGCGTTGTCGGTCGTGGCGACCTATACGGTCGGAATGGCGCTGTTCACGATCATCATGGGTAACGCCTTCGCGGCGTTTCCAGTGATGACCGCGGGCATCGGGCTGCCACTGATCGTCCATCAATTCGGCGGTAATGTGGCGGTCATGGCCGCGGTCGGCATGGTCTCCGGCTTTTGTGGTACGCTCATGACGCCGATGGCCGCGAATTTCAATATCGTACCAGCGGCGCTGCTCGAGCTGCCGAATGAGAACGCCGTGATCAAGGTTCAGATTCCGACCGGTCTGCTGCTGCTGGCGGCCAACACGCTGATCATGTACGTGTACGTGTTCCGATGACGCAGCTCGATCAGGCGGCCGCGTCCAAGCTCGCGTCGCTCGTGCTGGCGCACGTTCGCCAGGAGTATCCCAACAAGCTGGATCACGCGCTCACCGGGCCACACGACCTGGCACCGCCGAGTGTCTTGCACCCAGTGTTCTACGGTAGCTTCGATTGGCACTCGAACGTGCACGGGTATTGGCTGCTGGCGACGTTGTATCGCCGCCTGCCGTCGCTGCCTGAGCGGGCCCGGATTCGCTCGCTTTTCGATGAGCAGCTCACGGTCGACAAGGTGGCCGGCGAGCTTGCGTACCTCAACCAACCATCACGCGGCGCGTTCGAACGGCCATATGGATGGGCGTGGCTGTTGATGCTCGCGGCGGAACTGGCGCGCGCTGACAGTGCCGAAGGCGGCCGGTGGCATGCGGCGCTCGCGCCACTCGCACGAGCGTTCGCGGACCACTTTCGCGCTTTTCTCCCAAAGGCGGCGTATCCGATTCGGGTGGGCACGCACTTTAATACCGCGTTCGCGCTGTCGCTGGCACTCGAGTACGCGGACGCGTGCGACGACGCGGATCTCGCCGCATTGGTGCGTACCAAGGCTCATGCCTGGTACGGTGGCGATCGCGATTGCCAGGCATGGGAACCCGGGGGAGACGACTTCCTGTCGCCGGCGCTCGTCGAGGCGGAGTGCATGAGGCGCGTCTTCGCGCCGGACGACTGGTCACGGTGGATGGACGGGTTTCTGCCGCGACTGGCGTCCGGCGAGCCGCGAACGCTCTTCGTGCCGGCAAACGTCAGCGACCGCTCGGACGGCAAGATCGCGCATCTCGACGGTTTGAACCTGAGCCGCGCGTGGTGCTGGCGTAGCATCGCGCAGGGCTGGGGCGAGCGGGACCCGCGACGCGCGGCTGCGCTCGAGAGCGCCAACGCGCACCTGCGAGCGAGTTTGCCGCACGTCGCCGACGACTACGCGGGCTCACACTGGCTTGCCACGTACGCGCTGCTGGCTCTCCTCGCTGACGCGTCGATCAGGGATTCTTGATTCTCGCCAGCTTGGGCAAGTCGTTCAGCCAATCGTCCGTGGTGAAACCGTTCGGATACTCGGTACGAAGACTATCGTCCGGCGTGAATGCCAGCACTTGCGCGGCATGTCCAACTCCGTATCCGGCACGCGGGCCCGGCGCGGTCGAGTCCATCATTTCCATCGTCGCCGGCGGCAGCCCG
>DATISA010000368.1:0-6217 GCA_035469245.1 Gemmatimonadaceae bacterium | reverse complement strand
AGGTTCGAGAAGTCGATGTGACCGAGCGCGAGTCCGATCGGCGGCATGATGATGTCGTCGACGAGCGACTTGACGATCGCTCCGAACGCGGCGCCGATCACGACGGCGACGGCCAGATCCATCACGTTACCGCGCATGATGAACGCCTTGAAGTCCTGCCACATAGGTGTCCTCCTCAGCGATGAGTTGGTCCTGCGCGTAACCTCAACTGGCATCCCACAGCGTCATCGGCCAGTTTAGGCGATGTTGAATGTTTCGCGATTCGACGCGTCTGTCGAGTCAGCCTCCTCCGACGAGGTCCCGTCATGCGGCGCTCTCCCGCCTCCCGCTTCGCTTCGATAGCTCTCGCATCTCTCTTCGCGCTCGTGGCATTGGCATCGGGCGCGCGAAACGTTCGAGCTCAGCAGGATCCTGCATACGCCAAGCCGGGCAGAAACGCCGCCCAGGCGATCGACGAGGCGTACACCAAGAAGATCAAGGAGTACACGACCGAGCCTTTCTTCCTCTCGCCGCTCGTCGACTACATGCCGGCGGCCAAAGGTGTCCCCACGCCTATGGCGGTTCTCGGCGACATCGCGGGCAACCCCAACAACTTGCCACACTCGAAAGAGGTCTACGAGTACATGCGGTTGTTGGCCAAGTCGACGCCGCGCGTCAAGGTGTACTCGATCGGGCAGACCGAAGAGGGCCGCGAGATGATCGCGGTGGCCGTCGCATCCGATCAGCTCATGGCGAAGCTCGACGCCAACAAGGCGAACCTCGCCAAGCTCGCCGATCCCCGTACGATCGGCATGAACGACGCCGAGGCGGACAGGATCGCGACCGCGGCCGCGCCGGTCTACTACATCACCGGCACGATTCACTCGACCGAGTCCGGCGCGCCCACGGCGCTGATGGAGCTCGCCTACCGTCTCGCCGTGGACGAGAGCCCGTACATCCGCAACATCCGCGATCACGTGATCACGCTCATCACGCCGATCGTCGAGGTCGATGGACGTGATCGCGAGGCCGACCTCGTCAACTACCGCCTCAAGCACCCCAATGATGTCGTGCCGAGCCTCATCTACTGGGGCCACTACGTGGCGCACGACAACAACCGTGACGCCATGGGAGCGACGCTCAAGCTCACGCAGAACGTGCTCAACACGTACGTCGACTGGAAAGCGCAGATCCTGCACGACCTGCACGAGTCGGGATCGTTCCTCTACGACAACACCGTGGGCGACGGCCCGTACAACGCGTGGCTCGATCCGCTCGTCACCAACGAGTGGCAGTTGATCGGCTGGAACAACGTCCAGGAGATGACGCGGTTCGGCATGCCAGGAGTATTTGCCCACGGCACGTTCGACACGTGGTCGCCAGGCTATCTGATGTTCATTGCCGCGACGCACAACGGCATCAGCCGGCTGTACGAGACGTTCGGCAACGGCGGCACGCCGGAAGTCGTCGAGCGCACGCTGTCGCCCAACGAGACGGAGCGAACGTGGTATCGCCAGAACCCACCGCTCGCGCACGTGAAGTGGGATCTCCGCGACAACAACAACTACGAGCAGACTGGAATCCTCGTCTCGCTCGCGTATGTCGCGAACAATCGCGTGCAGCTGCTTCGCAATTTCTATGAGAAGAGCAAGCGATCGATTCTCAAGCCCAAGACAGAGGGTCCGGCCGCGTACGTGTTGAGCGGCAACGATCCTCGCCCCGGCGCGCAGGCCGAGCTGCTGCGCGTGCTTCAGCGCCAGCGCGTGGAGATCACGCGCGCCACGCAGCCGTTCACGGTGACGATCCCGGCCAAGCGCACGGTCGCGGCGGGGCGTGGTGGTCGTGGAGCGGCCGGGCAAGGTGGTGCGCAAGGCGGTGCGCAGGGCGATGCCAGCGCGCAGCAGGCGGGCGATCCGCGCGGCGGTACGCGCGAGTTTCCGGCCGGCAGCTACATCATCCGCATGGATCAGCCGTACTCGCGCATCGCCGACGCGATTCTCGACTATCAGTACTGGAGCCCCAACGATCCGCAGAAGAATCCGTACGACGACACGGGCTGGACCTTCCCCGAAGGTTTTGCGGTGCAATGCCTCCGCGTGACCGATGCCAAGGTGCTCGACGTGCCGAGTGAGAAAGTGACCGGTGCGGTCACACCGCCCGGCGGCGTGACCGGGACGGGGAGCACGTTCCTTATCAACCACAACGGCGACAACGCGCTCATCACGCTTCGCTACAAGCTCAAGGACGGAAATTTCCAGATCGCCGAAGAGCCGTTCGACGCCAACGGGCAGCATTACAACCGCGGTTCGTTCATCGTGAGCGGCGTGTCGCAGTCCGCGCTCGACGCGGCGGCGAAGTCGCTGGGCGTGAAGGTGGCCGCCGTGGCAAGCGCGCCGAGCGTCAAGACGCACGCCGGTCGCGCGGCGCGGGTGGCGATCCTGCACACGTGGGCCGGGACGCAAACGGAAGGATGGTGGCGTCAGGCGTTCGACTTCAACGAAGTGCCGTACGACTACATCAGCGTGCAGGACGTCGCCGCCAGCGCGAACCTGAACGCCAAGTACGACGTGATCATCTTCCCGCCGGCTGGCGGCAACGGGCAGTCGATCATCGAGGGAATGCCGATGTGGCGGAACCCGATGCCGTGGAAGAGTACGGCGGAAACGCCGAACATCGGCACGTGGGCGCAGACCGACGACGTTCGCCCCGGACTCGGCTGGGCGGGGCTCGAGCATCTTGCGAGTTTCGTGAAGGCAGGGGGCGTGCTCGTGACGAGCACCAACACCGCCGAGTTCGCGATCGATTACGGGCTGACGAACGGCGTGTCATCGAGCACGGCGCGACGGCTCGAGGTAGACGGGACGCTGCTTCGCGCCAAGATCGTGGACGATGCCAGTCCGATCGTGTACGGCGTGCCGGACAACCTGGCCGTGTTCACCAAGACCGGCCAGTGGCTCACCGTGAGCAACACACGCGGCGGCGGTGGACGTGGTGGGGCCGGCGGTGGGTTCGGCGCCGGTGGCGGCGGACGTGGAGGGGGCGGCGCCGCCGCGCGCGCAACGGGTCGTGGCACGCCAGACGACGGCGACGCTCCGCAGGGTCGACCGGCATCGATGCAGGAGGGGCAGTACGTCGCGCCGCCGCGCCCGCAGGGAACGGCGTGGTCGCCCGCGCCGCTCACCGACGACTCGTTCCGCAATCCGCTCAACATCATCCCGCCCGACCAGCGTCCGCGCGTGGCGCTCCGATACGCCGATCAGCGTGATCTCTTCGTGTCGGGGCTCATGGACGGCGGGCAGGATCTGGCCCAACGTCCGGTCGTCGTGGACTCGCCGCTGGAGAAGGGGCACGTCGTACTCTTCGCGAACAACCCGGTGTACCGCGGCGAGACGATCGGTAACTACTTCATGGTATACAACACGCTGCTGAACTGGGACAATCTGAACGTGGGCCGGAAGCTCGATCCGCGCTGATCAGCGCTAATTAGGGTCAGAGTCGAATTACGGGTCATTAGCGTCAGAGTCGATTTCGAAGTCGAGAATCGACTCTGACCCTAATTGAGGCTGTAATTCGACTCTGACCCTTTTTGCGTTATTTCGATAATTCGACTCTGACCCTTTTTGCGATTTTTGCCTTTTTTTTGACAGGATGGCCATCTACATCGCGCCGTACGATTCGCAGTGGCCCGCCGAGTATGCGGCGGAGGAGGCGCGCATAGCCGGGGCGTGCCGCGGCCTGCCGATCCGGCTCGAGCACATCGGCAGCACCGCGGTGCCCGGGCTCGATGCGAAGCCGGTCATCGATATCCTCGCCGGCGTTCCGCCGCGCGCCGATCGCGCGGAGTACGTCGCGGCGCTCCGGCAGATCGGCTACGAGCACAAGGGTGCGTTCGGGATTCCCGGCCGGAATTACTACCGCCGCGGGTCGCCGCGATCGCACCATGTGCACATGGTGGGCTGGTCGAGCGCGTTCTGGCGCAGACAAGTCGCGTTCCGCGACGCGCTGCGGGCGGACGCTTCGCTCCGCCAGGAGTATGCGGCGCTCAAGCGGGAGCTGGCCGGTATGTTCCCGGACGACGTGGAGCAGTACGCCAGCGCGAAGGGACCATTCATTGCCAGCGTGCTGCGAAGGGTTCACCAGGAGACCGGGGGAGCGAATGATCCCGTTCGCTGAGGCAATTCGTGCCGCGGCTCGCAAGCTGAGTCGAAGCCCCGGCTTTACGCTGACGGCGTCGCTAACGCTCGCCCTCGGCATCGGGCTGTCGACGGCGGTATTCACCGTGGCCGACGCGCTGTGGATTCGACGCCTGCCGGTGCGCGACCAGGATCGCATCGTTGCGCTCTGGGGCGCCACTCGCGATGGACAGTTCGCCAACTATCCCCTGAGTTATGACGAGGCGCGCGACCTCGCCAAACGCGCGACGACGCTCGAGCGCACCGCATTCTTCGGCTACGAGGGCGCGTTCCCGGAAACGATCCAGGAGGCGGGTGGCGCCTACCGCCTTCGCCGCGCGCTCGTGACGGGCAACTTCTTCGACGTCTTGGGCAGTCGGGCGGCGGTCGGGCGCGCGTTGCGGCCGGAGGATGATGTGGCCGGAGCCGCGCCGGTCGTCGTGCTCAGCCATCGCGCGTGGCGCGGCCGCTTCAACGGCGACGCGAACATCGTCGGGCGACGCATCACGATGGTCGAGAACGGGCGCACCTACACGGTCGTCGGCGTGATGCCGCAGGGCCTCGACTACCCCAACGGTGTCGAGATCTGGGCGCCGCTCGTCGCCTCTAGCACCGGCACCGGTGACTCGGTCCATCTCGCGTTCCCGGCGCTCGATCTCGTGGCTCGCCTCAGGCCGGGCGCGTCGGTCGCGAGCGCACGCACCGAGCTCACGAACTATCTCACGCGCTTCGTCGCCTCGGTCGCGCACATCGAGCTGCGCGGCGTCGTGACGACCGTCCCCGATCTCATCCTTGGCGATACACGGCCGGCGTTACTCGTCGTTGCCGCGGCGGCCGCGCTCCTCCTGCTCGTGGCGTGCGTGAACGTCGCCAATCTGCTCCTCGTACGCGCGCTCGGGCGCGTGAGAGAGATGGTGGTCCGCTCGGCGCTCGGGGCGTCACGCGCGCGGATCAGCGGCGAGCTGCTCGCCGAGAGCGGATTGCTCGCCATCGGTGGCGGTGTCGTGGGTCTGGTCGTCGCGATCGCGATCGTCCGCGCGTTCGTCGCGTTGGCCCCGGCGACGCTTCCCCGGCTCGACGAGATCATGATCAACGGCCGGGTGTTCTTCGCCGCGGCCGGCACGACGGTCGTCGCGATGCTGGTGTTCGGCGTGTCGCCGAGCGTCGTGGCCTCTCGCGTGAACGCCCACGAGGTTCTGCATGCCGGGACCCGGAGCAGCGGGACGCGCGGAATGCGAACGGCAACGGAAGCCCTCGTAGCTGGGCAAGTCGCGCTGGCCGTGATCGTTTTGCTCGCGGCGGGCTTGATGACCAAGAGCCTCGTCAAACTCCAGCAGGTGAACCTTGGATTCGAGTCGCACCACCTGCTGGTCGCCGAGTTGGCGCTGCGACACGATCAAGGCGTCAGCGAACAAACGGCACGCGCGCTCATCGACGCAGTCGTGCGGCGGGTGCGATCCACTCCGGGAATCGAAGGCGTGTCGTCGGCGTTCAGCCCGCCGTACGCGGGCAGAGCCGGCGGTGTGAGCAGCCGGCTCGTTGCACCCGCGCAAACGCCGGAACAGCGGAAAGAGAACCCCATGCTCGACCTGGAAGTCGTTGTGCCGGATTACTTCGCGACGATGCGAATTCCGGTGCTAGCGGGACGCGCGCTGTCCACGGACGATCGCGAGGGCGCTGCGCCGGTGCTCGTCATTGGACGATCGGTCGCACGGCACTATTGGGGATCGGCAGATCCCCTTGGGCAACACCTCGAAGGCATGGGAAAGTCCTTCACTGTGGTGGGTGTCGTGCCCGACACCCGATACCGTGAGCTGACCAGCGCTGTCCCGACGGTCTACATCCCGACCCGCCAGTCGGATTTTGTAGGCACCACGCTGCTGGTTCGCACGACCGGTGAGCCGGCGGAGTTCGTGACCACGCTACGCCGCGTGGTCAGCGACGTCGACCCGCGACTGACGGTCGCCACCGCGGCGCCGTTCGATGCCTTGCTCGACGAGCCTCGCGCGCAGCCACGACTCAACGCGCTGCTGCTCTCGGTGTTCGCCGTGTCCACACTCACGCTC